>CAIXFH010000023.1 GCA_903918645.1 uncultured Actinomycetes bacterium
AGCAGTGCACCGCGTCGATGAGCCAGAACCTGCTGCTGCTGTTCATCAAGCGTGGGGGGAGCCACAGCGAACGGCCGACCACGATCCAAAACAAGGTGCGGCGCAGGTTCAGCAGACTCGACTCCAGCGGACCCGATGTCAGCGGCCAGCGATGCGCGCTCGCGTTCGGCAGCCGCGGCGTTCGTAGCGGGAGTTGCCGAGGAGGTCACCCCCTGATCAGATCACGAGCGTCTGACACTTGCGGCACTCATCGCGTTTGGCGCGAGGTCTGGATCCCAGCGCGCTCGGGTCATATCGATCCGCTGACCGTCCAGACCCAGCGGCGTGCACTCAACGCGATGCAGGGCAAGTGCCTCCAACTCATGTCCAGCGGGCAGGCTGCCATCAGCACGCACGACTCGATGCCAGGGAACTCCGGCACCAAACCGAGCCATGACGGTACCTACCGCGCGTGCCCCACCACCGCTAAGTAGGCGTGCGACATCTCCGTATGACAGCACCTTGCCCGCCGGAATCTGCTGGACCAGATCAAGCACACTTTCGGCGAACGGAGTCGGTAATCCGGCACCCAGCGGGGGCAGCGCGAAATTGGTCACAGGGCATATCGTGCCCCGCCTACGCGCTGGAGGGGCGACGGGATGGGACGATCAGCACCGTGACTTCCCCCGATGACCAACGCCTCGTGCCTTCGCACGACGACGGCCATGGGACGTTGGTCATCGAAGACGGCGTCATTCCTCGACGCGTACGCCGCCCCACCGACTTGCTGCGAGTCGCGATCGCGATCGCGGCTGGCGCGATCGCGATTGGCTTGGCCTACTTCCTCACTGGCACATCAGCGGGAATCGAGGCTGACATATCGGGCGCCAGCGGCAAGATCCCAGCCTTCTTCGTGGTGCTGCTCAATCTCTTTGGGGGCCTCGGCATACTGATCCTGCCCGCGGTGGCAGCCATCGATCTGCTGGTGCGAAAGCGTGGACGTCAGTTGGTCGATGCGCTTGGCGCGATGTTGCTCGCCACGGCGATCGCAATCCTGCTCTCGATTCTGGTCACTCGCTATGGCTCAGATCGCCTGCTGATCGCCATGACCGGCCCACATTCACGGGGGACACGTGGCGCGTTCAACCCAGTGATATCAGGGCTAGTCGCGTTCATCACCGTGGCCCGATTGATGGGCCGAGGACGCTGGACCCTGGCGACAGTGCTCACGATGGCGGCGGTATGCGTTGGCCCGCTCATCGGTGGCTCATCCACCGCGACGGTCGCTGTGGTTTCGGTCCTGCTGGGTTGGGCGATCGGACTTGCGACCCGGTACGTGTTGGGCACTCCCACGACCCGCCCAAGCGGCCAGCAAGTTGCGGGCGCGCTCGCCAAATCTGGATTACCGATAACCATTCTGCGCGCTGCAAAACACACGGCGCGTGGTCGCCAGTACGCGGCCACCACAACCTCCGGCGAGCGGCTACGAGTATTGGTCTTTGACCGCGACCTCGAAGGGGCAGGCTTCGCGTCGGCTATCTGGCGTCAGGTCAGTCTGCGCACTGACCCAGCTACCAACGGCTTTTCGATGCGCGCCCAAATCGAGCACTCCGCGCTCATGTCACACACAGCACTGGCCGCTGGGGCCCCATGCCCCGCGATCAGAGCGGCCAGCGAAGTCGGCCCCGACTCCACCCTGCTCGCTTTCGATCAGATCGGCGGCGAGGTTTTCGCCAACCTCGACCCAGCAACTATTACCGACCAGAACCTTCGTGACGTGGCCTGGGCTGTACGCGCGCTACATGATGACCACATCGCGCATCGATCGCTGTCACTGGAACAACTCATCAAGGATGACGACGGCAAGATCTGGCTCGCTGGTATGCAACACGGCGCTATCGCGGCGAGCGATGTGCAAGAGCGCATCGACGTGGCCGAGATGCTCTGCTCACTGGCCTTGGTGTCTGATCCCGCACGCGCAGTCGCTGCAACAAGGGACGTGCTCGGCACCGACCGGCTGGTTCGCGCACTGCCGGCGCTGCAACTCGTCGCGCTATCTCCCGAAACCCGACGACGAATGCGCAAGAACAAGGCGCTCCTTGCCGGCTTGCGCGACGAGGTCATCAGACTGCGCCCGTCGGCAGCGCAGACTGAGCCACTTGAATTCCGTCGCATCAAGCCGCGCACGCTGCTCACCATCGTCGCCGGAACCATCGCCGCGTACGTGCTGTTCACCCAACTCGCCAACGTCGATCTGCTGGGCTTGTTCCGCTCGGCCGACTGGCGCTGGGCGCTGCTTGCTCTCGCACTCTCGGCAGTGACCTTCATCGGCGCTTCGATGTCGCTGTCGGGATTCGCTCCCGAAAAGTTGACCCTGTCGCGCACCTTCGCCGCACAGCTAGCTGCAGCGTTCGCGACCTTGGTGTCGCCGCCGACCCTGGGCTCGGTGGCGATCAACGTGCGCTACCTGCAAAAGGCAGGGCTCAACCCGGCGCTTGCCTCGGCCAGTGTCGGGGTTTCTCAAGTCTTTGCCTTCTTCATTCACATCGGCTTGCTCTTCCTGACCGGGATCTTGGCCGGCTCACAAGCCGACCATGCCTTCGCTCCCCCCACTTGGGCGGTGGTCGCGGTCGTGGTCATAGCCCTGATCGTGGCGCTACTCCTGCTCCTCGGGCCGGTGCGCAAACTCATCGTGACAAGAGTCCAGCCGATCCTTGCCGAGGTCGGTCCGCGCTTGCTCACGATCGCTCAGCAGCCCATGAAGCTCGTCGAGGGCATCGGCGGGATTCTGCTTCTGAACGGCGCATTCGCGCTCTGCATGATCGCCTCGTGCGAGGCATTCGGAGCGGGCCAAGCTAACTACGCAGCCATCGCGCTGGTCTACCTGGCAGGTTCAACGATCGGGCAGGCAGCCCCGACCCCCGGTGGCCTCGGAGCGGTTGAGGCTGCATACGTTGCCGGACTAACGGCCGCCGGACTCGACCCTGGAGTCGCGGTTTCAGCAACGCTGCTCTTCCGGCTCGTCACATTCTGGCTGCCTACCCTGCCCGGCTACTGGTCATTCAACTGGCTGCAGCGCGTGGGCGGGCTGTAGGTCATTGATAGCGCACCGGCTCAAGGCTGGGATTGAGTCCGGAGCGTCGGCGAGCACAGAAGAGGCAAACCAGCGATGATCAGCCTCATGACAACTCAGGACGATTCAGCCAACATCACCGTGACCCCGACCAAGGACGGCCCACTCGAGATTGTGGGCGCGGTGCGGGTCGTTTCGGCCGACGGCACCACCATGCGCGAGGCAAGTCGCGTGTATCTGTGTCGCTGCGGCCACTCCACAAACAAGCCGTTCTGCGATGGCGCACACAGCAAGAACGGATTCGAAGACAGCGGCCTGGGCAAAGCGCCGGCTACGCCCTAACTCGCGCGATAGACCTTGGGGCGAAACTGATTGCGGCGTGCACTCAAGCTCGCAACGACGTCGAGCCCCCGGACCCTTGTGCAACTACGGGCTCGACGTCGTGAAGAGCAATCAGGTCGCGCAGGACAATCAGTAGGTGGGCTTCTCGGGCTCGATCTGGTTCACCCAGGCCACTACCCCGCCACCGACATGTACAGCGTCGGAAAGGCCAGCGCCCTTGACCACAGCGAGTACCTCGGCAGAACGAGCACCGCTCTTGCAGTAGATGACGACCGGCTTATCGTGCGGTAAGTCGACCAGAGCAGCACCGTTGAGGAACTGACCCTTGGGAATCAAAACACCCCCAGGGATGCTGACGATCTCGAACTCGCCCGGCTCGCGTACGTCAATGAGCACGAAGTCGCGCTCACCTGCCGCACGCTCGTCGAGCATCGTCTTGAGCTGCTTGACCGAGATAGTTGAGCCAACCGCAGCATCGGCCGCCTCTTCTGAGATCGAGCCACAGAAGGCGTCGTAGTCGATCAATCCCAGAATCGGTTCACCCTTGGGATCCTTGCGAATCTTCACGGTGCGGTAGGACATCTCAAGAGCGTCGTAGACCATCAGACGACCAAGCAAGGTGTCGCCAATACCGGTGATCAACTTGATCGCTTCGGTCACCATGATCGAACCGATGGATGCGCAGAGCACGCCAAGAACGCCACCTTCAGCACACGAAGGCACCATCCCGGGGGGCGGTGGCTCGGGGTAGAGATCGCGGTAATTCGGGCCGTAGTCATCCCAGAACACCGACACCTGGCCCTCGAAGCGGTAGATCGAGCCCCAGACGTAGGGCTTGTGGAGCAGCACCGCCGCGTCGTTGACCATGTAGCGCGTCGCGAAGTTGTCTGTGCCGTCGACGATGAGGTCATAGCCACTGAAAATGTCGAGCACGTTGTCGTTGTCGAGACGTACGTCGTGCACGATCACATTGACGTAAGGGTTAATCTCATTGACTGAATCGCGGGCCGACTCCGCCTTCGATCGGCCAATGTCGCTCTGCCCGTGAATGATCTGGCGCTGCAGGTTGGACTCATCGACCGTGTCGAACTCAACAATGCCGAGAGTGCCCACACCAGCCGCGGCCAAGTACAACAGCGCTGGGCTACCGAGACCGCCCGCGCCAACACACAGCACCTTGGCGTTCTTCATCCGCTTCTGCCCAATCATTCCGACGTCCGGGATGATCAAGTGACGGCTATAGCGGCGCACCTCATCGACCGTGAGATCTGCTGCGGGCTCAACCAGCGGCGGTAACAACACTGTGTACTCCTCGATACTGCGCGATCAGTGGATCATGCAAGCGAGGAACCATCGTCTCCGGTTTACCTCGCGCACAACAACCGTGCCACGCCCGAAGTTGTTCCCGTCGCCGGGGTCCATCCCTCGGACAGGTCCGACATCCGGCCGACAGACCCGGCGTCCAGTGGACCATGGACGCGTTGATCGTCGCGTGGATCGTCGCGTGGACTAGCGGACTGGTGGTCTGGCGAGGCTACCGCGGGCCGCCGCCGTTGGCACGGCGTTGATTCGACGCGTGCAGTTCGGCCATCCCGTCAAGTCGGATCCGTTCGTCAGCACTGTCGCCGCGTTCGGCCAAGTCATCGAGGTAGCGCAAATCGTCGCGATATCGCTGGATCGGCGAATGGCTTACCTCGCCGTGCCCTGGGATCAGCAGCCGTGATCGGCCGGTGACCTCCTCCAGTGATAGGAGGCCCGCTCGGTAGGTGAGCAGATCGGTGTCGGACTCGGCTGGCATCGGGATTTCGATGTCGCTGAACATGTCTCCCGAAACGAGGAGTCCAAGGTCGGGAAGTTCGAGTGCGAGGTGGTGGGGCGCATGCGCGTCATGCACGTGGATGATCGCGGTCGGGCCACTCCAGTCAAGGCGCTCACCCTTGATCGGAGTTAGATGCGCGGCGATCTCGATGAGGTCTGCTGGGATATCGCCGACAAGTGGGCGCAGAACCTCCTCGCGATTGTTGATCGTCTCCTGCACGGTGCCAGGGGTTGACCAGCGCGGCACATCGCCGAGGTCTGGGTGCCACAAGACGTGGTCGTAGTGCATATGCGTCGACAGCCCGGCCACGCAGCGAACCCCGAGCGCAGCGAGATCGGCCGGAATCGCCGCGAGTTCGTCAGCGTCCCAGGCCGGGTCGATAACGAGCGCGCCACCGTGGCCGTCGAGGATCACAGTCGACGTCGTGCCATAGCGGCGCGAGTGCGCAACCCAGACCTCGGGGATGACTTCTTCCAGACGCATCAAGGTGACCATGGCTGCAGTGTGTCGCATCACCCGCGGTCAGGGATGATGGGCACATGAGTCGTCCCGTCATTGGTATCTCCTGCTACAGCGAACCCGCGAAGTGGGGCGCGTGGGACAACCCGGCAGCGCTGCTGCCTCGGCAGTACGTCGACGCCCTTGAGTCGTCGGGTGCAGCCGTAGTGCTTGTACCTCCCACGCCAAACCTCGACAGTGTCAGCGCAGTGCTGGATTCCCTTGATGGCGTAGTGATTGCGGGCGGAGCCGATATCAATCCCGCTGACTATGGACAGGCGCCGCACGAGACCGTCGACAAGCCGCGACTCGAACGCGATGCCACCGAGCGCGCGCTCTATCGAGGTGCGCGCGCCCGCGGTCTGCCCGTGCTGGGCGTGTGCCGTGGCCTACAGGTAATGGCGGTCGAGAGCGGCGGAAGCCTCATCCAGGATCTGCCCTCGGCGGGGTTCGGGCTCACACATCGTGTCGCGCCAGGGCAGTTCGTCGAGCACGGTGCCACTTTCGTCGAAGGCTCCCTGATCGCGCGGATTCTCGATGTCACCTCGACCACGGTCAATTCCAGCCACCATCAGGCCGTAGCTAATCCGGGCACGCTGCGGGTTACTGGTCACGCATCCGACGGCACGATCGAAGTGTGCGAAGACCCAGAAGCCACCTTCGTCCTCGGCATCCAGTGGCATCCGGAGATGAGTAATGACTGGCGCCTTTTCGAAGCACTCGTCGGGGCAGCTCGGCGCTGACTTCGTCCGATGATGCATTGTCGTCAGGTTCCGAGCGGCTAGTGGGCGCGGTTGCCGCCACTCGATGAGTTTGTACGGCTAGGCGGGGCGGTTGCCGCCACTCGATGAGTTTGTACGGCTAGGCGGGGATGAAGATGGCGGTCTGCCGGGCCGACACGATGAGCCGACCCGTTTCGTCCCACACTCGCGAGGTCTCATCGACGATTCCGTCGCGCAACGTGTCGGTCTGAGCCATCGACTGGAGGCGCCCGACGATGGGGCCCGGGTAAAGCAGGATCTGAGCGGCGACCGTCGGCAGATTTCCGGCAAGGCCGAGTCCCCACAGGCTAGGTGGAAGGGTGTCCCAAACAGCCATGGCGAGCCTGCGATCTGCGGGATTCCCATCGCGATACATCGTCCACGCCCGCATCACGGCCCGATCGGAGGGTGCACCGCCGACTAGGGAATTGCCGTCGTCAGGATGTAGGCGCACATGCAGCAGATTGAGCAGATCCATCCCCGGGCCTTCCCATAGCGGGCCGGCTACCCTGCACTGCTCCCATGGCGGCAAGTCGGGCGGTAGCGCATGCTCGATCTGGGCATCAGAGGATCGCGGCTTCCCGACTGTCACAAGGAATTCAGCGAGGATCACGCCACCGCGACGCAAACTTACTCGGGCCGACGACAGGCGTCCGCGGCGCAGGATCTCGACGCGTGCCTGCGCCGGTCCACCACCGCGCGCAGCCTCGAGATAGTGCGCACTGATCGTCAGCGGCTCAGCCCCATCGAGTGCGGCACTTGCTACCTCACCGGCAACAGCTGCAAGGTACCCACCATTGAGGTGCCCAGTAATCGACCACCGCTGCTCGAGTTCAACCTCAACCTCAACCTCAACCTCACCCAGCGCACCCGTCACCTCATCCACCATTTTTCGTCATGAATGTGCCCCAGGCTGCACTAGGCGCAGCCGGGGCGCCCCAATGAAATTTCACAGCGCGGTCACGATCCGCCCGGGCTTGAAAAACAATGGGGACGAAATGCTGCCTCTAGCGCAGCCTGGGGCACATTCATGACAAATGGGGTGGGGTTATAGGGGGGTGACGTAGGAGCCGGAGATACCACCGTCGACGAGGAAGTTGCTTGCGGTGATGAACGAGGCGTCGTCGCTGGCGAGGAAGGCGACCGCAGCAGCGATTTCACTGGCTTCCGCGAAGCGGCCAAATGGGATGTGGACGAGGCGACGCGCCGCACGCTCGGGGTCGCTCGCGAACAATTCGCGCAACAGCGGGGTATTGACCGGGCCAGGTGAGAGCGCGTTGACCCGAATGCCCTCGCGCGCGAACTGAACACC
This sequence comes from uncultured Actinomycetes bacterium, assembly GCA_903918645.1. GTDB lineage: Bacteria > Actinomycetota > Actinomycetes > S36-B12 > CAIYMF01 > Longivirga. The sequence continues at coordinate 7,785 of CAIXFH010000023.1, forward strand.
AAGTTCGCGGCTCATGGCGAGCACCCCGCCCTTGGACGCCGTGTAGGAGATCTGCGAGGTCGCCGCGCCCATCGTGGCAACAAAGGACGCCGTGTTGACGATCGAGCCCTTGCCCTGACGCTGCATGTACGGCAAGACCTCCTTGCAGCACAGGTACACCGACGTGAGATTCACCCGCTGTACGCGCTCCCATGCCTCGATGCCGGTCGTGAGAATCGAGTCATCATCGGGAGGCGAGATGCCTGCGTTGTGAAACGACACGTCGATCGAGCCGTACGTGTCGAAGGCCGTCTTGAACACACGCGCGACGTCATCGGCGTCGGTGACGTCGGCCTGCACCGAAATACCACTGACCTCAGCGGCAGCTGCCTCGCCCGATTCGGCGTTCATGTCGACGATCACGACCTTGGCGCCCTCCTCAGCAAGGCGAATGGCAGTCGCGCGACCAATGCCACTGCCTCCGCCCGTGATGACGGCGGTGCGGTTTTCAAAGCGCTTCACGATGACTCAGCCTTCTGTTGAGATGAACGATGTTTCCGCATGCCTGCCGCTTGCGCGGCGGACGTGCAGCGGGCGTACAACGGACGTACAACGAACGTACAACGAACAATTTCCTTGCCAGGCAGTACCAGTACCAGTACCAGTACCCATACCCAGAGCCGTTCTACGTGTCCGTCGAGATGAAGACGTTCTTGACTTCCGTGAATGCCTCGAGCGCATTCGGACCGAGCTCTCGGCCCAAGCCGGACTTCTTGAAGCCACCGAACGGAGTCCAGTATCGGACGGACGAGTGCGAGTTGACCGACAGGTTGCCACTTTCGATTCCTCGACTGACACGCAGGGCCCGACCGACATCACGGGTCCAGATCGAACCCGAAAGCCCGAAGTCGGTCGCATTGGCCAGCGCAATCGCATCGGCCTCGTCATCGAACGGCACGACGGTGACGACGGGGCCGAAAACCTCTTCGTGCAGTAGGCGATCCGCGCGCGACGACGCGAGCACCACGGTTGGCGGATACCAGTAACCCGGCCCGTCGGGCACCGTGCCGCGCATCAGCACATTCGTCGTTTCGTCAACGAACGAAGCCACCCGCTCCAGATGGCCGGCGCTGATCAGCGGACCCATGTCGGTAGTGGTGAGATTCGGGTTATCGACTCGAACGGCCATGACGGCGGGCTCCAACAGCTCAAGGAACTCATCCATCACTTTGCGCTCGATCAGGATGCGCGAGCGCGCACAGCAGTCCTGGCCCGAGTTGTCGAAGACGCCTCCCGGCGCAGCGGCAGCGGCCTTGGCGAGATCGGAATCTGCAAAAATCACATTGGCGCTCTTACCGCCGAGTTCGAGCGTGACCGGCTTGACCTGTCGCGCGCACCCTTCCGCGACGTGAACGCCAACCTCGGTCGAACCGGTGAAGACGACCTTGGCGACATCAGGATGGGTCACGAATCGTTCGCCCACCACCGAGCCCTTGCCCGTCAGCACCTGAAGCACACCTTCAGGGAAGCCAGCGTCGAGAGCCAACTCGCCAACTCGCATAGCGGTGAGCGGGGTGAGTTCGGCTGGCTTAACCACCACGGTGTTACCGGCCGCAAGCGCCGGCGCGATTCCCCAGCCGAGGATCGGCATCGGAAAGTTCCAAGGCACGATCACGCCGACAACACCCAAAGGTTCATGGAAGGTGATGTTGACACCGCCCGCAACGGGAATTTGCTGGCCAAGTAGCCGCTCGGGTGCGCCTGAGTAGTAGGCGAAAACGTCGCGAATGTTGCCAGCTTCCCACCTCGCATTGCCGATGGTGTGACCCGCATTGCGCACCTCGAGTTGTGCGAGTTCTTCATTGTGTTCGTCAAGCAGCACCGATAAACGACGCAGCAGGCGCGCCCGGTCACCTGGCGATACGTGACGCCACGTGGCATACGCGCGACGGGCACGAGCGATCGCGGCGTCCGTGTCCTCGAGCGACAAAGATGGAACCGAAGCCTCGACGAGTTCGGTTGCGGGATTGATGACGTCGTGCAGGGCGGTCACGAAGCTCCTCTTTCAAACAGACTGCGAACCAACTGGAAACTAGCGATCAACGAACACTTCGATCAGCAATAGAGCAAGGATTACATCCGCTCGAAACTGCGGAACTTCTCCCAGTCGGTTACCGCTCGGCCGAATTGTTCGATCTCGATGCGAGCCATATTTGCGTAGTGGTCTTGCACCTCGGCACCGAACGTGTCGGCGATCCAACGAGAGCCCGTCCACAGTGCGAGAGCGTCGACCATGCTGGTCGGCACGCGCTCGCCGGTCGACTGGTACGCATTACCGGTGTTTTCGGCCCGCAACTCCAAGTTGTCCTTAATCCCAGCCAAGCCCGCGGCGACCATGCCCGCGACCGCCAAGTAGGGGTTGACGTCGCCACCTGGCACCCGGTTCTCCAACCGTAAGCCAGCGCCTCGTCCGACGAGGCGGGCGGAGCACGTGCGGTTATCACGCCCCCATTCCACGGCGGTTGGGGCAAATGAGCCCGGCGCAAAACGCTTGTAGGAGTTGATATTTGGAGCGAACAGCAAGGACAACTCGCGCATGTGCGCCAACTGTCCGGCGATAAACGAGCGACCGACATCGGACAGTCCGTGCGCCTGGTCGGCGTCATCAGCCATCACCATCGAGCCATCAAGGCCGCGGAACGAGAGGTGGATGTGACACGAGTTTCCCTCCCGCTCATTCCACTTGGCCATGAAGGTCAGCGCCTGACCCTCCTGCGCCGCGATCTCCTTGGCTCCGGTCTTGTAGACCACGTGGTTATCGCACGTAGTGAGTGCGTCGGCGTACAGGAAGGCGATCTCATGCTGTCCGAAGTTGCACTCGCCCTTCGCACTTTCGACGACCATGCCGGCGCCATCCATGGCCAGGCGAATCCGACGCAACAGTGGCTCGACTCGCGACGTGCCAAGGATCGAGTAGTCGACGTTGTACTGATTCGCAGGAGTGAGATCGCGATATCCCTGCGCCCACGCCTTCTCATACGTGTCGTTGAACAAGATGAACTCAAGCTCGGTGCCGACGAATGCACCCATGCCTGCGTCAGCAAGATTGGCGAGTTGCTTCTTGAGGATCTGACGAGGGGAAGCGACCACGTCGCGGCCATCGAGCCAGTGAATGTCGGCCTGCACCATCGCGGTGCCCTCATGCCAGGGCACCCGCCGCAAGGTGGCCAAGTCATGCGCCATCACTAGGTCGCCGTATCCGCTGTCCCAACTCGACATCGCGTAGCCGCCGACTGTGTTCATGTCGACGTCAATGGCGAGCAGGTAGTTGCAGCCTTCAGTGCCGTGCGGCAGGACATGCTCGACGAAGTAAGGCGCGTGAACTCGCTTGCCCTGCAGCCGTCCCTGCATGTCAGTGATCGCAACGATCACAGTGTCGATCCGGCCGGACGCAACGTCGGTCTTGAGTTGCTCGACCGACATTGGTGCGCCAGCGCTCATGTGCTCACTCATGCGACGTCCTTCGTTCGTGGGTGGAGCCGTTCGTACGTGGCTCCACCGGAGGGTGGCACCACTGTGCCGTGTTCTCCGCCGCAGTGGGGGGCGAACCGCCGAGGTGCTGCGGTCACGACCGACAACCCGGCTGGGAGCACTCTGCCCCTTACCGACATCGCAGCCAACTCGGGGGTACCTTCCTGATCATGTCGACATCAGCCAAGACGCAGCGCAGCACTGGCGAACCGGCCCGCAACCAGGAGTTGAAATGCCATGGTTGACCACCTGGATCCCTCTCTAACAGCGCGGCTAACTGCCGTCCCACTGTTCGCCGACCGCACTGATGTCACCGAATTGTCCGGCGGACTCACCAACCGAAATCTCAAGGTGACGACCCCCGCGGGCGTGTTCGTCGCGCGGCTCTCCTCCCCCGAGAGCGCGCTGCTGTCGATCGATCGCGTCGCTGAGCAGGCCAACAGCGTCGCCGCTGCCGAGTCGGGAGCGGCCCCCGAGGTCGTTGCCTACGCGCCAGAAATCAACCTGCTAGCTGTGCGTTTCGTCGAGGGCAGAACGTGGACCTCAGCCGATGTCCTCGTCCCCGAGAACGCCGCCCGGATAGCCGCAGCATGCCGCCAACTGCATGCAGGCCCTCGCTTCGTCAATGACTTCAACATGCTCACGCTGCAACCCAAATACCTTGCCCTGGTGCAAGAACGAGAGTTCCGGCTACCAGACCGATACCTCGACTTCGCTGACCAAGCCAAAGAGATCAGCGACGCTCTCTCGGCTCGGCCAGTCGCCACCGTGCCCTGCAACAACGACCTACTGGCTGCCAACTTCATCGACAACGGCGAGCGGCTCTGGATCATCGACTACGAGTACTCCGGCAACAACGACCCGTTCTTCGAAATTGGAAATATCTGGAGTGAGGCCTCCGCTGCGCCCGACGTGCTTGAGCGACTAGTCCACGCCTATGTCGGATACGAGTCCCAATCTCTCGTTGCTCGGGCGCGACTTTGGGGGTTGATGAGCAAATACGGCTGGATGCTCTGGGCGTCGATCCAAGATGGTGCAAGCAGCCTGGACTTCGACTTCTGGTCGTGGGGATTGGAAAAGTACGATCGCGCGGTCGATGAGTTCGACAGCCCTGAGTTCACTCGTTGGCTCAGCGAGGCGCGCGCGGCCCCCTAACTACCACTCGCAACTCGGCAGTCCACGCCGTCTGACGCCAGCCGCGCCAGCGATGACCGTCGCGCCCACCCCGGCCACTTGGCACCCCTGGATGGCTCGAAATCAGGTGCGGAAGCCCGCTATAAGCGCTAGTTTGCACCCGCGTGTCGCTGGCCGATCTGGTTCGGGCAACGGCAGACTTTCGAGCAACACCGCAACACCGCAGCGCCGCTGCGCGTCGCCACCCTGGGGTAAGTGAAAGGAGAGCCAAGTGCCTGAAGGTATTGGACTCACTCAAGACGAGCAGCACCTCGCTGACTTGGGCTACAAGCAGGAACTTCACCGAAGTTGGAGCGGCTTTTCCAACTTCGCGATCTCGTTCTCCATCATCTCGATCCTGGCTGGCTGCTTCACCACGTTCTACTTCGGCTGGAACAACGGTGGACCAATCGCGATCTCCCTCGGCTGGCCGGTCATCGCCGGGCTGATCCTGATCATCGGATTCTGTATGTCCGAGCTCGTGTCGGCATATCCCACCAGCGGTGGCATCTACTGGTGGGCTAGCAAACTCGGCGGGGTCAAGGCTGGCTACTACACCGGGTGGCTCAACCTCATTGGTCTGATCGCGATCGTCGCCTCGGTCGCCTACGGCGCGGCCACCTTCCTTGACTACGCGCTCATGCGCTTCAGTGATGCGTGGGCCGCCGGATACTCGCTCAACCGAGTGTTTATCATTTTCCTTGTTGTTCTGGCGCTGACAGCGCTAGTGAACATCTTCTCGAGCCAGCTCCTCGCGACGTTCAACCACATCTCCGTCTGGTGGCACGTCGCTGGCGCCTCGATCGTCATTCTGATTCTGATCTTCGGACTCAAGTCAGGTGCCACCCACTGGGGCGCTTCGCACGTTTTCGGCGATCACGTCAACAACACATACGGCTTGTTCAACGGCCAGACCGAAGGCCCAGGTTTCTGGTTCTACGTCCTGCCCCTTGGCTTCCTGCTCACCCAGTACACAATCACCGGCTACGACGCGTCCGCTCACCTATCCGAAGAGACGCACGGCGCTGCAGACGCGGCAGCCAAGGGCATCTGGCGCTCGATCCTGTACTCAGCGTTGGGTGGCTGGGTCCTACTCCTCGCCTTCCTCTTCGCAGTTCAAGACTCCGCTGCGGTGTCGGCTGGCGGTGGTGGAGTTCAGGTCATCCTCGACCAGGCGCTCACACCGCAGATGTCCGGTCTCGTCTTGCTGATCGCAACTGCAGGCCAACTCTTCTGCACCACTGCCTGCCTTACCTCGGCATCACGGATGCTGTTCGCATTCAGTCGTGACGGCGCAGTACCAGGCGCGAAACTGTGGTCCAAGGTGAACAAGAGCCGCACCCCGGTCAACGCGGTGCTCGCTGTCACCGGAGCTGGCTTGGTCCTCACCCTCCCTGCGCTCTGGCAGGTCAACATCGGCACGGCGGATGCCCCCATCTACACGGTCACCGCGTTCTTCGCCATCGTGTCGATCGGGGTGCTCGGTCTTTACCTCGCCTTCGCGATCCCGATCTACTACCGCTGGAAGGTCGGCGAGGATTTCAAGCAGGGGTCGTGGAATCTGGGCAAGAAGTGGAAGTGGATGGCACCGATCGCGGTGTAAGAAGTCCTCATCACCTCGGTCTACTTCATCCTTCCGCTGTATCCGGCCGGTGCGCCTGGCTTCATGCGCGGAATGCTGGGCTCTGCCAGCGTCGAAGAAGTGCCTTTCGACTGGAAGTCGATCAACTACGCGCCGATAGTCATGGCCGTGTTGCTCATCGCACTCTGGCTCGGCTGGCACCTATCAGCAAAGAAGTGGTTCACCGGTCCACGACGCACAATCGACGACGTCATGGATGAAGGCCCGATCGATCACCGCGAACTCGATCCGGCCTAAGCGATAGGCGAGTAATGAAAGGGGCGGCAGCCGAGCAAATTCGGTTGCCGCCCCTTTTGTCGCCCCTTTTGTCGCCCCTTTTGCCGCCCCGTTCGGTCACCCCTTTTGTCGCCCCGTTCGGTCACCCCGTTCGGTCGCCCCGAACAAAGCGACGCGACCGATCACGGTCGGCAATGGATCCGCATCTAGCGCGCTACTGGTTCTGACACCTAGTGTGATCAACGACCCACCAATTCAGCGCACCATCGCGAGAACGGACTCCCCAAGTGAGCACTGCAAACACCCTCCGTGTTCAACTCCAATGGGTTCCGCAGGCGCAGTTTGCCGGCCCGATCGTGGCTCAGGTGCAGGGCTTCTACCAGGCCGAAGGGCTCGATGTCACCCTCGTGCCTGGTGGCCCGTACGTCGATACCGTTGCCGAAGGCTCGGCGCCCGACGGACCCGAGTTCACGGTCAGTTGGCTCCCTAAAGCCCTCACTGCGGTCCAGAGCGGTGACTCCGATTTGGTAAGCATCGCGCAGGTTTTCCAGCGTTCGGGCACCCGCGCGATCTCGCTGAAGGAAAGCAACATCAACTCGGTGGAGGAGTTCCGCGGCAAGAAGGTGGGCGTGTGGGACTTCGGCAACGAGCATGAAGTTACGGCTGGCACCGCGAAGCACGACCTCACCCCGGGCGTCGATTACGAACAGGTGATCCAGGACTTCGACATGTCAGCCTTGCTCTCGCACGAAATCGACGAGGCCGAAGCGATGGTCTACGACGGTTACGCGCAGATCCTTGAGCAGCGCAATCCCGCCACCGGCAACCTCTACCAGCCCAGCGACCTTAACGTCATCGACTGGAACGCCGAGGGCACGGCCATGCTGCAAGATGCAATCCTGGCGAGGGAGTCGTGGCTGGCGGAAGCTGGTAACGAGGAGATCGCCGTGCGCTTCCTACGCGCAACCTTCCGCGGCTGGATGTATGCGCGCGACAACCCCGAGACCGCCATCGACCAGGTGATGGCCGCCGGTGCTACCCAGGGTCGTGGTCACCAAACCTGGCAGCTCAACGAGATCAACCCGCTGATCTGGCCATCGCCTGCCAACATCGGAATCACCGACCTGGCCCTATGGGATCAGACCATACGCGTGGCAATCGAGGGTGGCGTGCTGAGCGCAGCCCCAGCTGATGGCGCTTACCGCAACGATCTCGCCGAACGCGCCATCTTTGGGATCGATGGCGATACCAAGGGCCTTGACTTCGTCAAGGGAGTGGCGACCTTCACCGAGGGTGGCAACTAGATACTTGACGTGGGATCCCTTGCGGCCCAACGGCTCTCACGCCTGGCCGAGTCAGAAACGCAGGCGATTTAACTAGGCACGAACCCGAGCAGAGGCCGGGTCGTAGAGAGGTTGCGCTACCACCAGAGCGCTGACCCACTCGCCAAATACCCCGACCTCAACAGCAGTACCTACCTGCGTGAACTCAACCGGCAGGTGCACATAGGCAATCGACGCCTCAACGCTGAAGCCAAGCCCTCCACTAGCGACTCGGCCGAGTACTCGATTACCCACACGCACCGGCTCATTGCCCAGCGCGACCACTGATCGGTCAGCCAACACGAGCGCGCACAAGCGGGACGTGACACCTGCTGCCCGCTGGGCAAGCACTGCCTCGCGGCCAAGAAATCCGCCGGGCTTATCGACCTTCACACAAAAACCTAGGCCCGACTCATCCGGCGAATGGCCCGGATCGATCTCAGCACCCCACACCCGGTAGGACTTCTCCAACCGCAGCGAGTCGATCGCGCGATACCCGCCCGCGACCATCCCCAGCGGCTGCCCGGCGGCCCACAACATCGACCACAGTGCAGTTCCGTACTCAGCGGAACAGGAGATCTCCCAGCCGAGTTCACCCACGAAGGTCACCCGAGTCATCCGCACGGGGATGTTGCCGATGGAGGTTTCGCGCATCGTCATGAACGGGAAAGCGTCATTGCTGAGATCCTGCGGGGTCAGCGGCCCAACGATCTCGCGCGCAAGCGGGCCCCAAAGCCCGAACCAGGCATAAGAACCGGTGGCGTCGGTAATGCGCACATCCGCATCAAGTGCGCGCGCCTGTGTGCGCAGCCAAGCGGCGTCGTGTGTAGCGAACGCAGTACCACTGACGACTAGGAAGACCGTGTCATCGAGTTGAGTGACCGTGACGTCGCTCTCGATGCCGCCCCGCGCGTTGAGCGCCTGCGTGTAGGTGACAGATCCCTTGCCACGTGCGATCTGGTTGCAGAAGACCCACTCAACAAGTCGCGCGGCGTCCGGGCCGCTGACCTCGACCTTGGCGAAGGAGGATTCGTCGAAGATTCCAGCGGTCTCACGTACGGCCCGATGCTCGGTGACGACGGCGGGTGACCAGTGCCGACCCGCCCAGCCCATGGGGCGCCAGGCTTCAGCAGCAGAATCGACGTTGGTCTCGTAGAAGTTCACGCGCTCCCAACCAGACTTCTCGCCGAACACCGCCCCATGGTCTCGGTGCCAGGCGTAGGCCGGCGACGTGCGCAACGGACGTCCCGCAGTGCGTTCGTGACTCGGGTAGCGGATGTCGTAGTAGGACTCGTAGTTCTCGACCGTACGAGCCAGCGTGAACGCTGGAGATCGATACGAAGCCCCGAAGCGCCGAACATCCATGTGCCACAGGTCCATCGGCGGTGCGCCTTCGAGCACCCACTCGGCCATCACCTTGCCCATGCCCCCTGCCCCGGCGATCCCGTGAGCGCAGAATCCAGCGGCGACGAAAAAGCCAGCCACCTCGGTAGGGCCAAGGCAGAACTCATTGTCGGGAGTGAACGCTTCTGGACCGTTGATGAACGTGCGAATGCCAGCATCAGCAATGGCTGGCACCCTGATCGCGGCGTTCTCGCTGATCTCTAGGAATCGGTCGTAATCGGGATCGAGTAGTTTGCCGTTGAAGTCACTGGGGATCGAGTCGTAGGACGATGCCGACGCAGTCCATGGCCGACTGTTTCGCTCATAGCCACCCATCACGAGGCCGTCAACGTCTTGCCGGAAATACACGAGCAGGTCGGGGTCACGCAGCGAAGGCAGCGGCGTTTCACGGTGCTCGAACATCGGCTCGGTGACGATGTACTGGTGTGACATCGGAACAATCGGTACCCGAACATCGACCATCCGAGCGATCTCCGCGGCGAACATGCCGCCGCAGTCGACCACTATCTCGCACTCGATGTCGCCCCGATCGGTGCGCACACGCGTGACACGACGACGGAGTCCATCACCATCGGTATCAATGCCCAAAACCCTTGTGCGAGTGTGGATTGCAACACCCATAGCGCGAGCGCCCGCCGCGAGCGAGTAGGCCAGCCCGGCCGGATCTACCTGACCGTCGGTAGGCAGATAAGCAGCACCCTGCACCCGAGCGGCCACCATCAGCGGAAAGAGTTCTTGCGCTTCCCTGGCCGAGATCTGTTGCAGATCAAGCCCGCTGGCGGCCGCCCAACCCGCCTGCCGCGAGATCTCCTCCCAGCGCTCCGTCGAAGATGCGAGGCGAATACTGCCGCACTCGACCCAGCCAGGCGGATTGTCGCCAGCTTGCAGCGCACGGTAGAGCTCGACCGAGTAGCGGTTCATCGCAGTCAGAGTGGGATCGGAGCGCAACTGCCCTACTAGACCCGCAGAGTGGAAGGTCGAACCGCTAGTGAGTTCGTCGCGATCAACGAGTACGACGTCCCGCTCGCCAGCGAGAGCCAAGTGGTAGGCCACCGAAGTTCCGCCGACACCACCACCGATCACAACGATCCGAGCGCGGGCCGGAAGTTCACGGGCGCTGGGCTGCACAGTCTCAGTCACCGGCTAACCGTACTAGTGGCGACCTTCGGTGTCCGCTGCTGCGGTCCAGCCCACTTAGGCGACCCGATCAGCGCGAGGCAACAGGTAGCGCCAAGCTTCGGCAACCAACACTGGCTGCTCGATCTGGGCCACGTGGCCAGCATGGGGCAGTACGAGCACGCGCACATCCGGAAATGCCTTGGTGTGAGCGTGAATCGGATCCACCAACTTGTCGCGGCGCCCGTACACGAGCATCGTCGGACACGTGACAGCCTCGGCCAACTTCCACGGCCGTTCGTTCGACCGATCCAGATATGTTGCCAACAAGCCACGCAACGACGAGATGAACGCATCACCCGCGTAGGGCAGCCCGTCGCGCCGCTGCACCTCGGCAACTGCCTGCTCCATGCGCTCTGCAGGCACCGACGCTGGGTCAGCGAAGCAGACATCGACGGTCGCCTTCGCCCGCATCGCCGGTTCGACGGAGAGGTAGCGCCGATAAAGTCGCACACCCAATCCAGGAGTCGCGATCACTGGCAAATGCGCGTTGCCGCGGCGAACACCGATCTTCGGCATTGCGGGGCTCACCAGCGTCAACGTTCGAACAAGGTCGGGTCGCAGCGCCACGAACTGGAGTGCAACCGCTCCCCCCATCGAGTTCCCAAACACGTGCACCGGTTGGCCGTCGAATCGCGCTGTCACGAGATCGACGAGTGACGCGGCAGTGCGCCTCGGGCTGTAATCGCCATCACGGGGAGGCGGCGACCAGCCATGCCCGGGAAGGTCAACGGCCACACCATCAACTCGATCACGCAACAGTGCCATCAGGTCGGTCCAGTTGGTTGCGCTTCCACCCAAACCATGGATGAACAACGCCGGTTCAGCAGCAGAATCGGCCACCGGCGGCGCTGAGCGGATAGCCAACGTGCCATTGGGAACGACGATTTCGGTACGGTCCCAAGGCTGCGGAAGATCGGCAAGTAGGTCTTCGGCGGAACGCGGAATACGAGCAGAAGTCATAGGTGATCGAGTCCGAGGTCAGTAGTGGTCGAACAGCGGCGCGAGTCGACGGTTCACAGCATCGAGCGTCGCACGGATTACTGCCTGGCGAACGTCTTCCCGTACTTCCGACGCGCCGGTGAGTCGCTCGGCCCCACTAGGAGTGATGCGCGTGACCTGAACCACCGCTACCCGCTCGGCACCAAGTTGCGTCAACAACACGGCATCGACATCCAGCCGCTGGCCCGAGCCCATCGCGGCGCTGATTGCGTTCACCGTGGCCAACGCCACCGTGCGATTCACTGCGGCGCCACTGCCTGGGCCGTCAGCAATCCCGGTGTGCTCCATGCCAGCGCGTGACAACGTGACGGTTGCCGTCATCCCGAGACCGTCTGCCGACATCGTGAGCCGCGCGATGGCCAGTCGCGGGTCGAGGTTTCCGCCCGCGTTGGGCGCTGTCTGTCCCTGCGAATGTCCTGCGGCGGCCGGTCTCGACGTGGCGCTCATTGGCGGAGTCAGGTTTACGCTCGCGCTCTGCGCGACGTCGGCCACAGCAGCGGGGGCTGCAACCGAATTGTCGAAATTGCCGCCAGATGGATGGCGCATCGCTGAGCGCAGCACATCATTTTCGAATCGCTGGGTTTCCGGACGACGGTTCGAGGCCGCATCAAGCCGGGCCAGCAGCGCCGCGATATCGCGGTCAAGTGGCAGGACGTTTGAGTTGGCGTCGTCGTCGGAAGGACTCGATGTCACGACCTGCAGAATCGGCGCAGTGGCGCTAGCTGTGACAGTCTCGGGATAAGAATCCTCAACGAGTTCGATGTTGTTGCCATCAAGTCCGACACCAAATTGCATGCGCAGGATTCGCTGCACCGCGTGGGCGACTGCTACCTCGTCAGCACCCGGAGCAAGGGTGAGCCTGAGAGTGTCCGCGGAGGCGCCACCGGCCAACTCAGTGTTGACTTCGGCATCATCGACGCCCGGAACCATGCGCAGCGCCGCCTCGATCTCCCCTGGATTAGGGCGTGGCTCATCACTTGTCAGTCCGGACATGTGCCAACGGTAGGAGCAAGGACACCTGTGTTGCGCGGCGAAAGGCACAATCAGCCCAATGCCACATTGCTCGCCCAGCTCGGAGCGCACCAGTAAACCGGACGAGAGCAAGATCAAGTTGGTGCCGAGTAGTCTGGCGACATGCCTGCCGCGCCCGAGACCTCACCCGTTCCACCTCGGGGCCAGCGCTTGCCTCGGAGTGAGCGAAAGGTTCAACTTCTTGAGGCTGCGCGCGATGTATTCGTTGCGGAGGGTTATCACGCAGCCGCCATGGATGACATTGCGGATGCGGCTGGGGTAAGCAAGCCGGTTCTCTACCAACACTTTCCGAGCAAACTCGAGCTCTACCTCGCCCTGCTTGACGTCTCGTCCGATTCGCTGCTGGCATCAGTGCATGAAGCGCTTGCCTCGACCACCGACAACAAACTGCGAGTCGCGGCAACCTCTCAGGCGTACTTCGATTTCGTCAACGATCCGCATGGCTTGTTCCGGCTCATCTTCGAATCCGACCTCACTAACGAGCCAGCAGTGCGCGCGAGAGTCGACCGCACCAACGACCTGTGTGCCAATGCAGTCAGCGACGTGATCGCAGCCGATACCGGCCTCACACTGGCACAAGCTCGGATGCTCGCGGCGGGTCTGATCGGACTCGCGCAGACTGCAGCGCGCCACTGGGGCCGCGACGGTGGAGCCGTGGACCGAGAAGACGCTGCGAAGTTGATCAGTGCCCTAGGCTGGCGCGGAATCTCTGGGTTCCCGCTGTCACATCCGCCTGCCTGACCCCCAGCCGTCGCTACGCCGAGGGCGTACCTGGCCGATTCCAGGCCAAGACAAGCACGGCGGAGCATTAGGTTGTACCCATACCGGTGCCACCTACCGGCCCTGGTGCGGTGTTCCGCACTTGATGACGCGCACTTGTTACTCGAAAGGAATCGGCGTGGAGGTCAAGATCGGTGTTCAGCAGGCAGCACGCGAGGTCGTACTCGAAAGCGAGTTGACCCCCGAGGCCGTCTCCGTCCTCGTGAGCGCCGCCATCGACAAGGGTTCGGCGCTCGTGCTAACCGACGACAAGGGCCGCACGGTTGTCATCCCCGGCGACAAGATCGCCTACGTCGAGATCGGCACCAACGTCCCCGGCCGCATCGGCTTCGGCACCCCCTAACCCCCTCCCCCCGCCCCAATTTTTTTATCATCAATGTGCCCCCGACTGCTCTAGAGGCAGTTCAGACGCCCCATTGATTTTTGGGCGAGCAGGCACCCACCCGAATCGATGGAATCTGAGGCGAGGCGAACGGCGCTGCCGCGTCACGCGAGCGCCTAAGCGGACATCCCGAGGATCTTCATCCGCTCGGTGTGGGCGTCGGTGATCCGCGAGAACATGTCGCCGAGTTCGCCAAAGCCCATCCCTGGCCGGTCAGCGTCGCCGACGAGCAACGCCGTCAGACCGTCACGCTCCGCAGCTACCCGCTGGGCACCCGAAATCGCTTCGCCCACAAGGCGTCTGCCCCACAGGGCCAGACGGCCGGCAAGACGGGGGTCTTCCTCAATGGCTGCTCGCACGGTTGCGACCGCGAAGTTCGCATGACCGGAGTCACTGCAAACCTCCAGGACCAGTGCGCGAGTGTGTGGATCGACCCGCTGCGCAACCTCCCGATAAAAGTCACTCGCAATTCCGTCGCCGACGTAGGCCTTGACCAGACTCTCCAGCCAGTCACTTGGCGCGGTCTGCTCATGGAAGGCCGCAATCGATGCAACGAACGGCGCCATGGCCTCGGCGGGGTCGGCTCCGAGGTCGGCAAGCCGCTCGGCGAGGAGGGTGAAGTGCCGGATCTCAGCAGTTGCCATCAGGGCCAACGCCATCTTGTCGCCAATTGTTGGCGCCACTGACGCATCGGCGGCGAGCCGCTCGAACGCGACAAGTTCGTTGTACGCGAGAACACCGAGCAGATCGACCACCGACGAGCGAAATGCCTGATCGTGAATCGTCGACTCAATCGACGATTCGCCCGGCTCGACCTCGGAGTGGCTCACGAGTGCTGAGGGTACGTGGTGCGACTGGACGCCGACGGCCGACCCGCCCGAGTAGCCCGCTGATCGGAACGGCCTTTCGCCGTGCCCGAGAAGGGTAGACTGGCCGTTGTCCTCATCGGTCGCGGCGCTGATCATCCTTTTTCTCCGTGACCTCACCGCCGACGGCGACCGCAATGGTCGCGCGGCGTGCACCCCGAGGTGTCGCGATCTGCAACCGCTGATCGCCTCGGGACGCTCGTCACGACGCCGCGGCCAAGCAACGGAGTAGGCCCTGACCACCAAGATCGACCCCACGCAGAATGACCCCGAGACCGACCCATCAGCCCTAGCCGATGACGCCGCAGCAGTCGATGACAGCGCAGCGGATCAACCCCAAGAGGCAGTCGCGCCCCCCGAGCCCAAGACGTTCGCCGAACTCGGCGTGCACCCCGCGATTGTCGAAGCACTCGCTGCCGACGGCATCATCACCGCCTTCCCCATCCAAGAGCAGACCTTGCCGCTGGCACTCACCGGCGCCGATCTCATTGGCCAGGCGAAGACCGGTACGGGCAAGACTCTCGGCTTCGGCATCCCCGCCATCCAGCGCTTGACCTCACCCACCGACGAGGGCTTCGACGCCCAGCCAGATGCGGTGCGCGGCAAGCCACAAGCACTGGTCATCGTCCCCACCCGCGAACTCGCGATCCAGGTCGCCAGCGATCTGCAAAAGGCCGGACGCAATCGAGGTGTCCGCGTCCTGTGTGTCTACGGTGGTAGGGCGTACGAACCGCAGGTCGAGGCACTTCGAGGCGGGATCGAGATCGTTGTCGGTACGCCCGGCCGCCTCATCGACCTCGCCAAGCAAGGGCACCTGCCGCTGAAGAACGTCAAGACACTCGTACTCGACGAGGCCGACGAGATGCTCGACATGGGGTTCCTGCCCGACGTCGAACGCCTCGTGTCGCTCGTCTCGCCAGTGCGTCAGACCATGCTCTTCTCAGCGACGATGCCCGGCCAGATCGTCGCGCTGGCCCGCCGCTACATGACCCAGCCCACACACATTCGGGCCACTGATCCCAACGATGCCGGCGCCACTGTGCTCTCGATCGAGCAGCACGTATGGCGCGCACATAGCCTCGACAAGCAGGAACTCATCGCTCGAGTCCTGCAAGCAGAGGGACGTGGGCTCACGATCATCTTCTGCCGCACGAAACGAAATGCACAACGAGTCGCCGACGATCTCGCAGAGCGTGGATTTGCAGCGGCCGCAGTGCACGGTGACCTCGGTCAGGGCGCGCGCGAGCAAGCCCTGCGTGCCTTCCGCAACGGCAAGGTCGACGTCCTGGTCGCAACCGACGTTGCGGCACGCGGCATCGACGTCGCTGATGTCACACACGTCTTCAACTGGGAGTGCCCAGAGGACGACAAGACCTACCTGCACCGAGTTGGTCGAACTGGCCGCGCAGGTAACTCCGGCGTCGCGATCACTCTCGTCGACTGGGACGATATGCACCGCTGGAAGATGATCAACCAGGCACTCGGGTTGCCCTTCGTCGAGCCAATCGAAACGTATTCGTCGAGCCCCCACGTCTACACCGGGCTGGGAATTCCCGAGGGAACCAAGGGTCGATTGCCGAAGAGTTCACAGACTCGTGCGGGCCTCAAGGCTGAGACTCTGGAAGATCTCGGTGAGACCGGGGCATCTGCTGGCAAGCGAGCCCGGCCTGCCGACAAGCCACGCAAAGATGACAAACCGAGTAGGGATCGTGCACCGCGTTCAGCCGGGACGAAGACGTCAGGCGACGGGGCTACCGCGAGCGCCGAGGAGCCAAGGCCACCTCGGACCGATCGCCAACGCCGGCGCACACGTGCTGGCGCAGAAGGCGACACCGTCGCCGATAATTCGGGCAAGCAGCCCGAAAGCCCAGCAACCGCAGATGCTCCCGCTGGTAGCACCCGCCCTCGACGTCGGCGTGGTGGTCGCGGTCGCGGTGGCGCGTCCGGCGCTGACTCCTCCGGTACTGAATCGTCGGGCTCAGACTCGTCGGGTTCTGAGTAGTCGGGTTCTGAGTAGTCGGGTTATGAGTAGTCGGGTACTGACTACCGACCAGCTTGGCCGATCGAGTTAGCGGCTTGGCTCGACCCGCGCTGCGGCTAACAACCATTGCGCATGAGTTCGGTACGCCTCGACTCCACGAATTCCCGGAGACGTCGATAGCACCGACCGACCAAGAGCAGGCGCCTCGGCAAAGCGCACCGATCTGGGGATCGGCGGATCGAGAACGGGCATGTCGTAACGACCGGCAATGTCGGCGAGTACGGCTCGGGCGTGCGCGGTCCGCGAGTCGTACATCGTGGGCAGCACACCCAAGATGCGCAGACGAGGGTTTGAAACCTGCGTCACTGCCAAAACCGTCTCGACCACTTGCCCGACACCGCGATGGGCGAGGGTCTCACATTGCAGTGGTACCAATACTTCATCGGCGGCAGTGAGCGCATTGACCGTGAGCACGCCAAGAGTGGGCGGACAATCGAGCAGGATCCAGTCATAGTGATCGAGCACTGATACCAACGCGCGTTTCAACACATATTCCGAGGCGTCGCCTGTGAGCATCGCCGCTTCAGACTGCGCGAGCGCGATGGTGCTCGGCACGAGGTCGACGCCCTCCTCCGTGGCAGTGATCACATCACGCAGCCCGACTCGGCCAGCAAGAACGTCAGGCAACGCCAACTGAAGTAACTCGGGGTCTAGACCCAGGGAGAAGGTGAGGCAGGCCTGCGGATCAAGATCAACGAGTAGGACTTCCTCCCCCAACTCGGCAAGCGCGACACCCAGCGAGGCAACGGTGGTGGTCTTCCCGACTCCACCCTTTTGACTGGCCACGGCAATGGTGCGAGCCACGATCACGCGCCTTTCGTCCGTTGTCGTTGGTCTGGGCCTTACGAGTAACCCTAGGACCCAACACTGTCGCGGCTGACACACCTCCACCCGCTGGGGCCATGCCAGCCCGTAGTGTGAGGACGTGAGCACACCACCATCACTAGCCTTGCCCGCGCATGCCCGTGCCCTAAGCATCTCGACAAGACGCGGTGACCTCGCTGCCATCCGTATCGACCCCGTTGCCGAGCCTCGCGGAGTCATCGTGTTGATCCCCGGCTTCACCGGATCCAAAGAGGACTTCCTTCCCATTCTCGAACCGCTAGCTCAGTTCGGCTGGTCGGTCGTGTCGTACGACCAGCGTGGTCAGTTCGAATCACGTGGGCCTGAAGACGAATCCGCCTACACCCTGGCTGCGCTCGCAGCCGAACTCCATGAGGTCATCGCCGCAATCAGCACCGAGCCAGTGCATGTGATCGGTCACTCGTTCGGCGGTCTCGTAGCACGCGAAGCAGCCCTCAACGATGGCCCCGAAGACTTTGCCTCACTGATCCTGCTGTGTTCTGGCGCCGGCCCTCTGCCCCCGAGTCATCACGATTCGCTCGGTGCCTTGCGTGCCGCACTGCCACAGGTGCCTCTTGAAATGGTCTGGGAAGTAAAGGATGCAGCAGATCGCGAGGGGGGCTGGGTACCTCCTAACGATGAGATCGCTGAGTTCATGCGGCGACGATTCATCGCTAACAACGCCTACGCACTGCGCGCCAAAGCCACGACTTTGATGGAGACCCCAGATCGCACATCTGAACTTGCTTCACTTGCTCGAGCGGGCTTGAGCGTCGCGGTCATGCATGGTGCCGACGATGATGCCTGGCCATTGGCCGAGCAAGACCTCATGGCCAAGGAACTAGGCACAAACGTTGTGGTGATCCCGAATACGGCTCATTCGCCCGCGGTTGAGGCGCCCGCCTCCACAGCCGAGGCCATAAATCTGCTGTTATCAGGTGTGAAATCGGCACATAGGGGGTAGGAAGAGGCAGTGACTTCGCTGGTGCTCGACCTCGCCCCCGAACCAGCCTCGGCGCCGACCGCTCGAGCCGCAGTACGCGACCTCCTCGCGATTGCCTGGGCAGGTGCCGATGTCAAAGATCTTTCCCGTCGTATCGACGACGCAGTGCTGGTCACCTCCGAACTCGTCAGTAACGCGATCAGGCACGGCTCTGGCAGGGTCGCGCTCACAGCCGTCGCACGCATTGAGGCGCTCGGCCCCGTTCTGACGCTGGAGTGCAGTGACGACGGGGAATGGAGTGAGCCGCCAGAATCGTTGCTGTCCAAGCCTTTTGACCCAATTGTCCACACTGAACTAAATGCACTCGATGACGGTGGACGCGGGCTGCAGATCGTTCGCCGGTTGTGCACCCAACTCACGATCGAACAGAAATTTCCCGGATCGCGAATCAGCGCTCGGCTCGGTTAGTCGATCTCACCACATCGTCGTGTGTCACCAAGTGGTCGTGAATCAACACCTGATCGCGGTTGCCACCCGATCGTGGACTGGCACTGGCTCAACCTCAGTCCGTCTCACGTGCGCCAAGAGCAGTCCATGAGGCGATTTCTTGTGATGCGTCCTGACCTGCGGGACACCACCGCCGATAGTCGCACCACGAACACCCAGTGCTTGGCACTGCGGGGAACACAGCATCCACCGCGGCGATCGCTTCCGCGTCACCGTCGGCGACCGATGTAGCGAGCGGTTCGAGATCGGTTCGCCAGCGCTGTTCTGCAGCGGATGCTTCCTGTGCGATTTGCTCGGCACGGCCCAGATGACGTTCGAGCGATTCTTCGGTGTGCTCGTATGCGGCGACTGTTGCGGACGGCAGGTGGTGCAGTTCGACTCGACGAGCTCGCATGCGCAATGTCCGTCGCGCCGACACGACATAGATTGCCAAGGCGAGTGATGATCGAGCATCGTCAGATGTGAGTGGGTGACGTCCGGTCTTGTAGTCGACGATCACGAGTTCTTCGCCACCATCTGCACTTGCTCGAAGGTCAATGCGATCGACTCGCCCCGACAGCGCCATACCGTGCGTCGCCGCCGACACTGTGCGCTCGATGCCGACAGGCTCCTCGTCAGCGTCTTGCGTGACCACATAGGAAGCTGCCATCTGTGCCGATCGGCTACGCCACGCCTCGGACTGTGCGGTATCTCGGAACCCGTCCGAAAGCCATTGACGCTCAACGAGTTCGGTGGCATAGGCCGGTGTACGTTGCGCACTCGGTGCGACGTACCAGTCGCGCAAGGCGGCATGCACTGCCGAACCCATGGAGTTGTGCGCCCACGGCGCTCCCTTAGATCGATGCTCGAGATAGGTAAAGCGATACCGCCGAGGGCAAGTGAGCCAGGTGTCCAAACGAGTCGGCGTGCACGACCACAGCCGCTTGGGCATACCGTCGAGAGTGTCGGGTTGCGTCACGAGCCTGATCTTGTCAGTGCGACAGCCGCGAGTACCTCAGCCACGAACTCGGGTTCGATCCGGATCGTAGAAGGGCTTGAGTGACAAGGTCACCGGGAACTTCACGCCCGCCACTACAACCTCAAAACCGCCTTCTGCGAGCCATGCGGCACCGACGCCCTGCTCATTGTCGATCAGCGCTAGCCCCACCGAGGCTCCGACCGTATGGCCGAAGGCCCCCGAGTTCACATAGCCCACCCAGTAACCATCGCGAAGTATCGGTTCGGCACCGTGCAGCATCGGATCTGGCGAATCGACTCGCACACAAACCAATCGGCTAGTGCGGTCATGTCGAAGAGCCTCCAAAGCGGCCTTACCGCGAAAGACCGTTGGCTTATCCCAGGCCACCGCGAACGAGAGCCCAGCGACCACGGGGGTGTCTGTGTTGTCGATGTCCAGCGCGAATTCACGGTAGCCCTTCTCCAATCGCAGCCCCTCCATGGCTGCAAGCCCCACCGGTCGAAGCCCGAGATCGGAGCCTGCTGCCGACAACGTCTCCCACACGCTCATTGCTTGATCAGCGGGGATGTAGAGCTCGAATCCGAGTTCGCCAAGATACGTGACGCGGAATGCCCACAGACGTGAGTATCCGACCTCAATCTCCTGCGCGGTGAGATACGGAAATGCCTTCTCCGACAAGTCATTTGGACTTACCCGCGTGAGCAGTTCGCGCGAGTTCGGACCCTGCACAGTGAGCAACGCATACGCCGCCGTTACATCGACCACTACCGCGAATTCGTCGACACGAACCTCGGCTCGAATCATTCGCTCGACCCGACGATGCGAGATCCCAGAGACCACGACCATGAACGTCGCGGTGCCGAGCCTTGTCACAGTGAGATCGGCGTCAATACCTCCCGCGTCATTGAGCCACTGCGTGTAGACGACACGACCGACTGCCCCGGCGACATCATTGGCACTGAGCCGATCGAGAACCTGAGCCGCATCTCGGCCTTGCACCAAGAACTTCGACATCATGCTGACGTCACCGACACCGACCTTCTCGCGCACCGCTAGGTGCTCCGCGGCAACCCAGGGGGTCCACTCCCCGCGGCCGAAAGTCCATGGCACCTCTGGCATTTCACCGGTCGGCGAGAACCACTCTGGCGCCTCCCAACCATCAGAGCAGGCGAAGTGCCCGCCCAACCGCGCCCATACGTCATGCAGTGGCATCCGCCGAACGTTGCGCGCGGTTTGTTGTTGGAAAGTCGGGAACGACGGAGTAACCCATAGGCCCACTTGCTCAACTATTCGCTCACGGCGGAACCGCAACGTATTCTGGAACGGAAGTGCGCGATCCACCGAGTAGCCGGAGATGTCGACCGGACAAACGCCATCAACGATCCATGACGCCAGCACCGAACCAATTCCGCCCGCTGACATGATGCCGACTGAATTCATTCCCGCGGCTACGTACATTCCGTCGAGTTCAGGAACGGGACCCACCATCGGCGCCCCGTCGTGAGTCCAGCTCTCCGGGCCACAGAAGAAGGTACGGATACCCGCGCCAGCGAGGCTTGGGATCCGGGCCATAGTCGTTTCCAGGTAGGGCATCACCCGCTCATAGTCGGGCGCGATCGTGCCGTAGGCGAAGTCGCTGGGTGCACCCTCGGGGAACCACGGTCCGCCTTCGGGTTCGAACACCCCAACCAACAGGCCGCCAGCCTCTTCTCGGTAGTAGCCGTACGAGGTCGGGTCCTCGACGATAGGCAGGTCGCGGTGTACGCCCTCCATCGGTTCGGTAAGCAGGTAGTAGTGCTCCCCAGCTTGAAGTGGCACATCGACGTTGATTGCGGCAGCCATCTGACGAGTCCACAGGCCAGCCGCGAGAACCACTGTGTCACAGGCGATTTCACCCTGGTCGGTAACCACCCCGGTCACTCGACGACCCTGCTTCACAAAGCCAGTAACTGTGACGCCCTCGACGATCGTTGCGCCACCGCTCTTCGCGCCCTTAGCCAAAGCGGTGGTGACGCCAACAGGATCGGCACGACCTTCGTCATGCACGTATGACGCCTCGAGGACGTCACCGATGTTCATAAGGGGGAACAGGTCCTGCGCTTCGCGCGGTGAAATCAGCACGTTCGGAACACCAAACCCGACTTGGAAGTCGCGCTCGCGTCGCATGAGTTCGCGGTTGGCGTCAGTGCATGCCACGACGATGTGGCCAACTGGACGAAACCCCGTGGAATGGCCGGTCTCGGCCTCGAGCTTGGAATACAGATCGCGCGAATACCGGGCAATCCACAGCGAGGTCTCGGAGTGGTAGGCGGCACTTGTGATGAGCCCAGCCGCATGCCAGGTGGTACCCGAGGTCAACTCGTGCTTCTCGAGTAGCACAACATCGCTGACCCCAAGCTTGGTGAGGTGGTAGGCGATCGAACAACCGATTACCCCGCCACCGACAATCACGATCCGGGCTTGCGACGGAAGTGGCTCAGCCACAACTACGCCTCCTCTGCTGACTCATGTATCGCCATTGCCCACTTGCAGAACGGTTCTCAGCCGGTGACACGAGTACGGTCCGGGTCGTAGAACGGCCGCAACGAGAGCGACGCGGGATAGCTGACGCCTGCCACCACTACCTCGAAGCCCCCTTCGGCCAGCCACGCGGCAGTAACACCAGCCTCGTTGTCGATGGAGGCAAGCCCAACCGATGCACCAAGCGTGTGGCCAAATCCACCGGCCAAGATATAGCCCACCCACTCGCCGTTGCGTCGCACTGGCTCAGCCCCATAGAGCAAAGGCTCCGGGGAATCCACCAGGATCGAGGTGATCCTGTTCGACTTATCGGATCGCACCGCCTCTAGTGCCGCCTTCCCTCGGAATGCAGTTGGCTTGTCCCAAGCGACAGCGAAGGCGAGCCCCGCAGACACGGGAGTGTCAGTGTTCTCAATGTCGACCGCGTAGTCGCGATAGCCCTTCTCGAGTCGAAGGCTGTTCATCGCAGAAAGCCCGACAGGGCGCAGTCCAAGGTCGCTGCCCACCGCTTCAAGCGTCTCCCAGACCGAGACCGCTTGGTCTGCCGGCACGTAGAGCTCAAAGCCAAGCTCGCCTACATAGGTGACGCGAAGGGCCCACATCCGCGAGTAGCCAATCTCGACCTCCTGCGCGGTCAGATACGGAAATGCCTTCTCTGAGAGATCATTTGGGCTGACACGCGACAAGAGCTCGCGCGACTTGGGTCCTTGAACCGTGAGGAGCGTGTAGCCGGATGTGACGTCGGTGATCACCGCAAACTCATCGGCTCGTACCTCATCGCGCACCATCTTCTCGACCCGACGATGCGTGATGTCGGAGACAACGACGAGAAATGCATCGGTCTCGAGACGAGTCACCGTGAGGTCAGCTTCGATACCGCCTGCAACGTTCAGCCATTGCGTATAGACCACGCGCCCGACCGCGCCAACGACGTCGTTTGCACTGAGCCGGTCCAGCACATCGGCAGCATGCGGGCCTTGGACGAGGAACTTCGACATCAACGTCATGTCGATCACCCCAACGTTCTCGCGAATCGTCCGGTGCTCCTCAGCCACCCACGGTGTCCACTCGCCCCGGCCCCAACCCGGCTCGATCTCTGGCACAACGCCCGACGGTGAGAACCATTCGGGGTATTCCCAGCCGTGCGAGCACGCGAAGTGCGCGCCCTTCGCAGCCCAAACCTCATGCAGCGGAGTGCGACGGATATTTCGCGCGGTCTTTTGCTGGAACGTCGGGAAGCCACCATCACCGAAGAGGACACCGAGTTGCTCTACGATCCGTTCGCTGCGGAACTTCAGGGAGTTCTCAAACGGAAGTGCTCGCTCCACCGTGTAACCAGCCATGTCGACGGGGGCCACGCCGTCGACGATCCAGGATGCGAGTGCGCTACCGATGCCGCCGCCCGACAAGATGCCTACGGAGTTGAGGCCAGCGGCGGCGAACATGCCGTCCAACTCGGGCACAGGCCCGACCATGGGCATGACGTCATGCGTGAAACTCTCAGGGCCGCAGAAGAATGTGCGGATTCCGGCCGTCGCCAAACTCGGTATACGTTCCATCGCGTTGTCCAGGTAAGGCGTCACTCGGTCGTAATCCGGAGCGATAGTGCCGAACGCGAAATCGTTAGGCGCACCCTCGGGATACCAAGCGCCACCAACTGGCTCGAAGAGCCCCACCAATAGGCCACCGCCCTCCTCACGGAAGTAACTGTATGAGCCGGGATCCTCAACGATCGGGAGATCTCGATGCACGCCTTGCATCGGCTCGGTGAGCAAGTAGTAGTGCTCCGCTGCTTGCAGCGGGATGTCGACTCCAATCGTGCGTGCGAGTTGGCGACTCCAGAGCCCGCTCGAGATCACGACGGTCTCGCACTCGATCTCACCCTGTTCGGTGAGGACGCTACTGATGCGTCCATCCTTCTTGGTGAAGCCGGTAACCGTAACGCCCTCATGGATTTTGGCGCCACCCATCTTCGCGCCCTTAGCCAACGCAGTGGCGACACCGACCGGATCAGCACGGCCTTCATCCACCACGTACGAGGCCTCCAAGATGTCGTCGGTCTTGAGCAACGGGAAGAGTTCACCAACCTCCTTAGCGGAGATGAGTTCGTTAGGAACTCCGTATCCGACTTGAAAGTCACGTTCGCGTCGGATGGTTTCCTGGTGGGCGAGATCGCACGCGATGTGCAGGTGGCCTACCTGGCGAAATCCAGTGGAGTGTCCTGTCTCGGCTTCGAGCTTCGAGTAGAGCTCACGCGAATACCGCGACATCCACAGTGAGGTCTCGGTGTGATAGCCGGCGCTCGTGATCAAGCCAGCTGCATGCCAGGTAGTACCCGCGGTGAGTTCGTGCTTCTCAAGAAGGACAACGTCGGTGACACCGAGTTTGGTGAGGTGATAGGCGATCGAGCAGCCGATCACACCACCGCCGACGATGACGACGCGTGCGCGGGCGGGCAGGACCTCAGGTAGCGGGGTCACGTTCGGTCCTCTCGACGGCGTGGGTCAGCCGTCTGGCAGGTCGCCTATCGACTGATCGCCACACTGTAGCAATGGGGCGCCAGGTCGACATCGGTTCGGCGACACTAGATCAGGCCGGACCGGTCACGGCTAGGTGCCGTCCAGCGCTGCCCTATACCGACGGTGCAACCACCGTTGGAACCTGCCACGTGATCGGCAGCCCGTGGGCAGGTGAATCGGCGTACTGGAGTGCGGTGCCCGCAGCGACCTGGTGACTCAGCGGCGCGGGCCACCAGGTGGCACGCACCGGGAAGGATGCACCCACCTGGTACTCGTGGTACTCGCGCTCGATCCGAACTAGTGGCGAGCGAGGTGTCGCCTCTGCTCCCAGCCGTGCGATCGCCTCGTCCACGGCCGCGCGGTCGGCATCGCTCAAGTACATCCACGTCGCCGAGTGCCAGATCACCAGCGCTGTCCCGTCATGCAGCTCTAGGCCGCGAACATAATCCACCAGATCGCCGGTCACCGTCACGACCGGAACACGTTCTGCCAGCAACAACGCGTCGCGAAGTCGTTCGAATCGGGCCACCTGATCCGCCCAGACAAACGAGGTCAGGTGCAGACGTCCCTCGACCGAGCCTAAGTCGACGGGGTAAAGATCCACACCTACCCGCTCGACCACATTGAGCCGTTCGCTCGGCGCCGGGATCGACGCGCCTTGCCAGGCATCGGTCAACTGCACTGGTGAATTAACAGGGCCCACAGCGCCGTCGTGCCAGGTGATCCGAATGTGATCAGCTCGCAGATGCAGCCCGGCGCTCGTGCCCAACTCATGCAGCCGGATCGGGAGATCCCAGGCCTCCGCGATGACATGCAACATGCCGGCCAGCGCCGCGGCGCGACCAATCTCATTGGTCTGCGGCGGCTGGGCGAGCAACTCTGGAAGTCGATCAGCATGCCGAACTAAGGTGTCGACCCAGGCTTGGTAGCAAGCAGTCCGTGATGCGCCATCTACTGGCGCGGCGCCTCCCACTGAGGGGTAGTAGAGCGCGAGTGCCGGTGCCTGACGTTCGAGCACCAGACGATGAGTGGCACCCATGATGCGCAGCGGCATCATGTCGCCGACGCGCCCCGAATCCCAAGGCGCCAGCACGTCCGTGAGCAGACTTGGCCCGGCAAGGTCGAGCGCTGCGGCCGAACAGATGTCGGCGTACAGCCCAGACCCGTTCTCTACCAATGCATGCGCTTGATTCACAAACTGAGCAGCGAGCCCAGTTCGACGTTCGAAGTATTCAGGCATGAGTGACAACCTGGCCAGCGCGAATGCGCATCAGCGGCGCTTGTAGTCCTCGAGGAGGCGTCGACCGATGATCATGCGCTGGATATCGGCGGTGCCTTCACCGATGAGCAACATAGGAGCTTCACGGTAGAGCCGCTCGATCTCGTATTCCTTCGCGTAGCCGTAGCCACCGTGAATGCGGAACGAGTCCTCGACGACCTCCTTGCAGTACTCGCTGGCGAGGTACTTGGCCATCCCGGCCTCGAGGTCATTGCGCTCGCCGGCATCCTTCTTACGAGCTGCCATCACCATCATTTGGTGCGCGGCCTCAACCTTGACCGCCATGTCGGCCAGCCGGAACTGCACCGCCTGATGCTCAGCGATCTGCTTGCCGAATGTCTGACGCTGTTGCGCGTAGTCGATACCGAGTTCGAAAGCGCGCAGCGCGAGACCACAGGCGCGCGCAGCCACGTTGACACGACCGACTTCGACACCGTCCATCATGTGATAGAAACCTCGGCCCGGCTCACCGCCGAGGATGCAATCAGCAGACAGCCGAAGGCCATCCATGATCAACTCGGTGGTGTCGACTCCCTTGTAGCCCATCTTCTCGATCTTGCCCGGAATCGTCAGTCCTGGACGGACCTCGCCGAATCCAGCGGGCTTCTCGACGAGGAACGTGGTCATCTTCTTGTACACGCTCGAGTCGGCGTCGACCTCGTCGTCGGTACGCACAAGGACGGCCACCAGAGTCGACGAGCCACCGTTGGTGAGCCACATCTTCTGGCCGGTGAGGACGAAGTCATCGCCGTCGCGAACAGCCTTTGAGCGAATCGCTGAAACGTCGGAACCACAGTGCGGCTCGGACATCGAGAATGCGCCACGGATCTCACCTGCCGCCATCTTTGGCAGGTAGTAAGCCTTCTGCTCGTCGGTGCCGTGCTGCATCACCATGTAAGCGACGATGAAGTGGGTGTTGACAATCCCGCTCACAGACATCCAGCCGCGGGCGATCTCTTCGACGCATAGGGCGTAGGTCAACAGTGACTCGCCGAGGCCGCCATACTCTTCGGGGATCATCAACCCGAAGATGCCCATCTCTTGCATACCCTCGACGATCTTGGTCGGGTAGATATCGCCATGCTCGAGTTCTTGAGCGTTAGGAATGATCTCCTTCTCGACGAACTCGTGCACCGCCGCGAGGATCTCGGTCTGGACGTCGGTGAGTCCTTCGGTCCTGGCAAGGCGACCCATTGCGCTTTCCTTTCGCCCCAATGTCTCGGGGTGTGTGGTCGGTGAGAGTTCGGGCGAGTGCGGCTAGTCAGTCGGTGGTTCGAAAGTCTTCGTGCGGGCCATGCCGGCAGCCCGACCTTTGGCGGAGATCACGAGCGCCATCTTGCGCGACGCCTCGTCAATCATCTCGTCTCCGAGCATTACCGCACCTCGAGCGCCGCCTTCCGCCGAGGTGTAGTAGTCATACGCGTCGAGGATGAGCTCGGAGTTGTCGTAGTCGTCTTGGCGCGGGCTGAAGACCTCATTCGCTACATCTACCTGCCCGGGGTGAAGCACCCACTTGCCGTCGAAGCCCAGCGCTGCCGATCGACCCGCGACCCTGCGGTAGCCCTCAAGGTCGCGGATCTGCAGGTAAGGACCGTCGATGGCCTGCTTGTCGTAGGCACGGGCCGCCATCAGGATCCGCATGAGGATGTAGTGATACGCGTCGCCGACGTCGTAGCCGGACGGCTGCTCGCCCACGACGAGTGACTTCATATTGATGCTTGCCATGAAGTCGGCTGGCCCGAAGATGATGGTCTCGACACGTGGCGACGCCGCGGCGATCGCATCGACGTTGATCAGGCCCAGCGCGTTCTCAATCTGCGCCTCGATGCCAATGCGGCCGACCTCAAAACCCATGGTCTTCTCGATCTGCGTGAGCAACGTGTCGAGTGCGGCGATCTGCTCAGCGGTCTGCACCTTTGGCAACATGATGCTGTCGAGATTGTGACCTGCGTTCTCGACCACCTCGATCACATCGCGGTATGTCCACGACGTCGTCCAGTCGTTGACGCGCACTGATCGGATCTTGTCGCCGTATCCGCCCTCGTTGAGCGCGGCGACGATATTGCGACGGGCATCTGCCTTCGCGATCGGAGCCACCGAATCTTCGAGGTCGAGAAAGACCTGATCGGCGGCTAGTCCTTTCGCCTTCTCCAGCATTTTGGGGCTGCTGCCTGGGACGGCGAGGTTGGAACGGCGCGAGCGCAATGGGCGCGGCGAAGATGTCATGGGCGAACTGTACGAGCGAGAGGCCACCTGCGCCGAATCTTGTGTGCTGCTTCACAGGGTTAGCCACGTCACACCGGCGGCGACTCAACCATGGTTCGCGAATCGCCAGCACTAATGACCAGCGCAAGACCCGCGAAAAGCAGCACTACCGCTGGCACGATCTCCACTGGCGGGACTTGACCAAGCCACACGGCTGCAACCAGCACTGCGCCCGGCATCTCAAGCAAAATCGCCATACTGCTCACCGTGGCCGACGTTGTGCGAAGCACTCGGTTGATGAGGGTGTGGCCGAGCAGCTGTGCCCCTGCTGTCAGCGCGAAGATCGTGAGCCAGCCATCATGCCCGTATCCCCACATCTGCGTGCCGAACACGATGCAGATGATCAACAACGCGGCGGCAGACACTGCGTAGACCATCGACGAAAAGACCGGGTTCGACACAGACTGTCGGACTCGCTCCGCCGACGTGACGTATGCGGCCGAAAATATGCCTCCGATAATGGCGAGTGCATCACCGATAAGTGCGCGTGGCTCCATCGAAAAATCGATGCCCGTCAAGACGATCACACCACTGAGCGCGACGCCGATGCCGATCCAGACGCGGCGGTCGACATATGCGCCTCGCCACCTGGCAAAGACCGCAGCCCAAATCGGCTGCGCTGCCACGAGTGCGGTCGACGACGCAACCGAGGTGTAGCGAAGGCTCGTGATCCACGTGGCAAAGTGCAGAGCGAGAAGCACGCCGGCCAGAGTCATGCCGCGAACCTCGGTGCGGGTCAGTCTGCGGAACTCCGATCGGTGCCTGATCAGGGCCCACGGAAGGGTGGCGCCAGATCCAATCAGGCAACGCCAGAAGGCAATGGCCAGGGCCGGCGTAGCAGTGGCCGCAATGAGTGGCGCTGACGTCGAGATCGCAGCGACCGCCACGCCCAGCAAGATGAGATCGCCGGTCGGGGGACGATTGACGGCACTCGCCGAGAGCGCACGTGGCATCGGCAGCGGAGCGGCCGGACTCATCTCGCGATCGTCGGTCACGATCTAATCCAACCGTGCATCGCCCCAATCTCAACATCGGGCATTCGCTGAGCACGAAACTTCCTTTGGCTCAGCCGAGTTCAGCCCTCACCCAGGGCGCGACGAAGGCCTAGTCCATACGGTGCAACACCGTGACGGGAGCCGCGGGCGATACCCTGCATACATGACTGGCGCGCCAACCCGAGTGTTCGTCGCGCATCTCGCCGGCATCGCCGTTTTCGACCCACGCGGCGATCAAGTAGGCAAGGTGCGCGATGTTGTCGTGACCCTTCGACATGGAGCCAACTCACCTCGCGTCCTCGGCCTCGTTGTCGAAGTGCAACCTCGGCGTCGCATCTTCTGCCCAATGACCCGTGTCACCAACATCGACTCCGGTGCGGTCGTCACCACCGGCCTACTCAATATGCGGCGCTTCGAGCAGCGCTCAGGCGAAACGCTGGTACTCGGCGAGTTGCTCGACAAGCGCGTCAACATTCTGGAAACCGGCGAGACGGTCAGCGTGCAAGACGTCGCGATCTCGCAGGAGCGCACCCGGGACTGGGTCGTCAACCGAATCTTCGTACGCAAGCAGGGCAGCGGATTTCGACGTCGCGGCGAAACATTGCTCGTCGACTGGACCGCGGTATCGGGTCTGTCACTGATTGACCCTGCGCAGGGGGTGCAGAGTCTGCTCGCAACCGTAGAGAAGTTGCGTCCCGCTGACCTCGCAAACGTTCTCCACGAATTGACGCCCAAGCGCCGGATCGAACTTGCCGCCGCTCTCGATGACCAAAAGCTTGCCGACGTTCTGGAAGAACTTCCCGAAGACGACCGCATCGAGATCATGGCGTCCCTGGGCGGTGAGCGAGCGGCCGACATCCTCGAGGAGATGGATCCAGACGACGCCGTAGACCTACTGTCTGAGTTGCCACCCGAAACAGCGGAGGCACTGCTCTCACTCGTCGAACCTGATGAGGCAGAGGACCTTCGCCGACTCCTTACCTACGACGACTACACCGCTGGCGGCATGATGACGCCCCACCCGGTGATCCTGCCGCCCGATTCCACAGTGGCCGAGGCACTGGCCCGAATTCGCGACGGCGACCTCTCGCCAT
Organism: uncultured Actinomycetes bacterium; assembly: GCA_903918645.1. Lineage (GTDB taxonomy): Bacteria > Actinomycetota > Actinomycetes > S36-B12 > CAIYMF01 > Longivirga. The sequence continues at coordinate 38,254 of CAIXFH010000023.1, forward strand.
CCCTAGCTGCTCAGGTGTATGTGGTTCGCGCGCCCTTTGAGACGCCCACCGGAAAGTACCTGGGAGTCGCACACTTCCAGCGCTTGTTGCGCGAACCACCCTCGACTCTCGTCTCGGCAATCCTCGACGATGACCTCGAGCCGATCGGCGTCGATGCGCCTTTGTCGCAAGTCACGCGCTACTTCGCCACGTACAACCTCGTAGCGCTACCGGTCGTCGATGAGGACGATCACCTACTCGGCGCTGTCACCGTCGATGACGTCATCGACCACATGCTCCCCGAGAACTGGCGCGACTACGACGATGAGCCCGACGACGAGGCTGCGGAGTTGACCAATGGCACGTGACACCAGCCGTGGTCGACGCATCGACCAGCCACTCGAGCGCGGCATTTCGATCCGTCCATCGGTAGATCCGGAGGCCGTGGGCCGACTCTCGGAGCGGATCGCGCGCTTCCTTGGTTCGTGGCGCTTCATCGGCTACATGACCGCATTCGTCGCCGGTTGGCTCCTCTGGAATACCCTCGGCCCCGAAAGTCTGCGATTCGACAAGTGGCAGTTCATCGGTCTGACCTTGCTGCTCTCCTTGCAGGCCTCCTATGCAGCGCCACTAATTTTGCTTGCACAGAATCGGCAATCCGATCGCGACCGCGTGCAGTACCAGGACGATCGAGCCGGGACCGAGCGGCTCATTGCCGATACCGAATACCTCATGCGCGAGATCGCTTCGCTACGAATCGCACTCGGCGAAGTCGCGACTCGTGACTACCTACGCAGCGAACTTCGCGATGCGCTCGACGAGCGTGACGAGCGCGAACCCAAGCAGAGCCGCAAGAAAAAGAACAAGCAGCTTGAGCAATCGGCGGCGCTACCGGCCGAGGACGAAGGTGACGGCGAACCAGTCACCGAACCAGTCACCGAACCAGTCACCGAGCCGACAACGGCCATCGAGGCAACTGATGCCATCGATCCCGCCGACGCTGGCTGACCCCCGCTCCGCGTAGCATCAGGCGCATGTCCGAGAACATCCTTGCCCTGATCGATGCTGCCCTTGCCACCGTTGAAGATCCCGAGATCCACCGGCCAATCACTGAACTCAAGATGGTGAAGTCGCGCGAGGTGGTCGATGGCATCGCTCGCGTCGCGGTGTGGCTCACGGTGTCCGGCTGTCCGATGCGCGACACGATCACCGCCCGAGTCACCGCGGCAGTGGGTGCAGTGCCCGGGGTCACATCGGTCGAGGTCGAACTCGATGTAATGGACGAGGAACAGCGAAAGGAACTTCGCGGGGCCCTAGTGGGCCATGACGAACGGGAAATCGTCTTCACCAAGCCCGGCAACCTGACTCGCGTCTACGCGATCGCATCGGGCAAGGGCGGTGTGGGCAAGTCGTCGATCACTGCAAATCTTGCTGTCGCTATGGCAGCGCAAGGGCTGGCTGTGGGCATCGTCGACGCCGACATCTATGGCCATTCGATCCCTCGCCTGCTCGGCGCCACTGATGCTCCCACGATGGTCGAAGGCATGATTATGCCGCCGCAGGCACACGGTGTGCGGATGATCTCGATGCTCCCATTCAAGCCTGGCGGCGTCTCACAGCCGGTTGCGTTCCGTGGCCCGATGCTGCACCGCGCTCTGCAACAGTTCCTTGCCGACGTCTGGTGGGGAGATCTAGACGTACTACTGCTCGACCTCCCACCGGGCACTGGTGACGTCGCGATCTCGGTGGCTCAGTTGTTGCCACATGCCGAACTCATCGTGGTCACCACTCCGCAGGAGGCGGCAGCGGAAGTCTCGATTCGCGCCGGAATGATGGCCCAGCAGACCAAGCAACGAGTAGCCGGTGTCATCGAGAACATGAGTTCATTCCCATGCCCGCACTGCGGTGAACCTATGGACCTGTTCGGATCAGGCGGCGGTGCGATGGTCGCGCAGACCCTCACCGAAGAACTTGGATCAGAGGTATCGGTCCTGGGACGAGTGCCCTTCGACGTCCGGCTTCGTGAAGGCGGCGACAACGGCCTACCCCTAGTGGTGTCGGCGCCCGACTCGCCGGCTGCGACCGTACTGCGCGAGGTGGCGGGTCGTCTCGGCACTCGAGCTCGCGGTCTTGCCGGGATGTCGCTCGGCCTCACCCCCAACGGTCGGCTCTAGCCGGCTCTCTGGCTAACTCTCCAGTTAGCCAGAGAGCCGAAGCCAGCGAGGCACCGGCGAGGGTCGATCAGGTGGTGTCGGTGTCGAAAACCGCGGCACCGTTGACTGCGCCGGTGGCCGATCCGTTCGTAGACCCGTTGCCTGACCCAGTAATCGTGCCCTTGATCGTTTCCTGCTCCTTGAGACCAGGATCGGACAGGATTGAGGAAGCGAGCCGGCGCGGGTGCAAATCGGCTAGATCCTTCATCGACTGACGAATGTCATCGGTGATAGACGGATCTAGATCTGCGGCAGCCGCGATGTCGCGACGGGCATTCGCCGCCTGGTCGCGAATGACCCGCACCCAGCGGGAAACATCGGCGATCGCCTTGGGAAGTCGCTCCGGGCCAAGGATCAGCACTGCGATCACAGCGATGACGACGAACTCGCCCATCCCCACGTCAAACATCGATGCCACTCCTTCCCTGAGTTGATCCCGGCCTGTACGACAAGGGAGGTGCTCGCCACAAGTGGTGAGCACCTCCCCAGCCTACGCGCCAACCTCTCGTGCAGTCACCCGACGGTGAACCGCGCGAGTAAGCGGCGACTAATCCGACTATCCCTTCGCGCCATCAGATCCCAGGGTGATAGTCACCTGACGCTCGCTGCCACCACTCGAGACGGTCATGACGACCTCGTCACCGGGCGCATGCGCCCGGATGGCGACGATGAGTTCAGTCGGGTCATTGACCTGGCGGTCGCCCACCTTGGTGATCACGTCGTCGGCCTTGAGGCCAGCCTTGTCAGCAGCTCCGCCTGGCGTGACGGTCTTGATCTGCGCACCCGGGCCAGCGAAAGCCATGTCGACCTGAACCCCGATCACCGGGTGTGAGCTAACACCGTGAGCAATGATCTCGTCGGCAACTCGCTTAGCCTGATTGATCGGGATGGCGAAGCCTAGGCCGATCGAGCCGCTCTGGCTGGCACCGCTTTGCCCGAGGGAGGCGATCGCCGAGTTCACGCCGATGACCTTGCCCTCAGCGTCGACCAAGGGCCCACCAGAGTTACCCGGGTTAATCGCCGCGTCGGTCTGGATCGCATTAATGTAGGACGATTCACCAGATCCACCGGCAGTGACCGGGCGGTTCAGCGCGCTGATGATTCCGGATGTGACCGTGCCCTCGAGCCGAAGTGGTGAACCCACTGCGATGGTCGAATCACCGACAACCACGCCATCTGAGTTGCCCAGTGTCGCGGTCTTGAGCCCGACCATATCGACCTTGACAACCGCTAAGTCGTACGACGGATCACGGCCGACGATGGTGGCCGACTTGGTGGTGCCGTCCTGGAAGCGGACGCTCAGGCTCCCGCCGTTTACTGAGCCAGCCACCACGTGGTTATTAGTGAGGATGTACCCGTCCTGACGAATCACGAATCCCGAGCCGGTGCCACCACCATTACTGTCACGCTCCTCGATCTGCACGACCGTGGGAAGTACGGATGCGGCAACAGCGGCGATTGAGCCACTCGGCCTGGCCGAGAGGTCAGCTGCGGTCTGCGGGATCACCGAGCCACTGGCAGATGTCGACGCTGTGCCGTTGTTGCGGGCAAGTGTGTAGCCGCCGACTCCACCGACCGCACCCGCAAGAAGCCCCGATGCCACCGCCAGCGCGATGAACTTGCCAGCACCGCCCGACCTCGGGGCGTGATCGACGGGTGACTGCGGGGGCTGGTCGGACCATTCGCCAGCAGCAGTAGCGCCAGCAGCGGCGTACGGAGCACCGGGATACGGAGCACCGGGATACGGGGCTGCCGAATACGGGCTCGACAAAGTGGGAGTGGGCGCCGAGTCGTCACGGGAGTCCGCCCCGAACAGTGGCGGCTCGAAAGCGACCGGCGCAGTTGCGGAGTCGAACTGCACCGGCGCCGGTGGGCCGATGACGCGAGAGGTGGGATCTGGCGCTCCAAAGTAAGGAACGGGAGTCACACCATCGGCCTGGGGTACCGGATTCGCATACGGCGATGAGGCAGTCAACGTGTCACCGTTATTGCCCCCGGGGTACTGCACATCCATGCGCTCGTCAGTCATGCCATCTCCTGGTATCTCGTGTGGTTCCGGGACGTTGGCGGAGCCTGTTGTCCCATCTGCATTCATCGTCATGTTGTGCTCCAACCCCATATAGATGCTGCATGCCCCATGAGAACTTGCTGAGAATGATTCATTGTCCACCCGCCTGGCTCACAGATGATCCAGATCGACATTGGTGGCATCGGCGATGAGTTCGACACCAGCAGTAGTGGAGGTCGCTGAGGTCGGGGTAAGCCCTAATGGCAGGGTCGACATCGAAGCAGTCAGTTGATTAAGTCGATCTGTCACGGCCGAGGGAATGTTGTTCCCGTCGACCGTGACACCGAAGATGCCCACTGACGAGACGTCCAGAACGATCTTGCCATTTCGGACCGTGGGCACGACCGTAGCCTCAACGGGCAATAGTCCGGTCGACTTCGCGTGCACGCCATCAGTCGAAGTGGTCACCGTCCACCCATCGCCTAACCGCTGGCCGATCGCTGCCGCAGACAACGTAGTTGTCACGCGCATCGAGCGTGCAACTCGTGGAGCAGACGTCGACACGTCGAACAGTTCAGCGACCACCGAGGCCAGCCGAACTCCCGCGCTGACCGGCACCCCCGTCATGGTGACGGTGACGTGATCAAGTGATTTACCAGCAAGCTGGGTGAGCACTGTCGCCCCGTGAACATCGGTCGTGACCGACTCCACACCGGGAACAGCCGCGACGATCCTGCTGGAGATCGTGTCCTGCACGGCCGCGGTGGCCACGCGGTTCGTGCCAAACGCGGCCAGCCCAAGCAGGACGAGAGCTGTGAGCGCAATGACGAGAAACTTCTTGATGTCGACTCCTAAGAAAGCGTTATGGCCCCACGCTAACGGTGTGGCTTGGCCGATGCCTGGCCCCAGACTGTTTGGAGGCTGTTCGCCGACCCTCCGAGGTCTGCCGGGGGTCTAACTCCCTGTTCAGCTCGACCTGATCCAACAACCCGGCGCACTACCTGGCCGGCGCTGGCCAAGGAGCCAGGGCAGCATCGGTTCGCTGACTCCACGCGGTCGTTGAGTAACTCCGCGCCGCTAGGTGGCGATCGGCGATGGACGGCGCTGAGCCAAAGGTGTACACGGTCGATTCGAAGTGTGAACTCGCGCCAACCTGCCAGTCACTAGCCCTGAGCCCGGCGGCTACTGGGATGGCCGCGCGAGGTGACTCCACCGAAAAAAGAATCGGACTCGGCGCGACAACCATGCCGTTCAATGCTGACGACGCACCAGCAACACCAGTGAGTGCAGCTGCAACGGCGAGCCCGGCGACCGATGCGGCTGCGGCTCGGCGCCTTCCGGCTGTGCCCGGCCGTTGCCGTGCCCAGCGGGCTCCTGAGTGGCCAGAGGAGTGGCCAGTGGAGTGGCCAGAGGACTGCCGTGCCGAAGGGGCTGGCGAGTGGGCGCCTGGATGAGCACCTCGACGTGAACGAGCGGGACGCAGACCCGCGGAACCCGATGGATACATGCCCGCTGACCGCGCCCCGACCGGGATGGCGACGAGCCGCATGTACAGGTCAGGATCGAGCCGAGGTGCGGGTGCACCGCTGAGTAAGTCAGCCACCTGACGTTGCGCGATGACGTCGGCTCGGCACGAAGCACAGCCCACAAGATGCATATGGGCGCGTTCGGCCGCGGCCGGAGTTAACCGGCCGGCCACGAGATCGGCGCCACGAGCGCCAAGGCATGCCTCGATCACACACGCTCCGCTGCTCGCTGGGGTAGTGCAGGGGCTCGATGTGCGAGTGAGTCGCGCAATTGAGAGCGACCCCGGTGGATTCGCGATCGCACGGTCCCCAGTTTGATGCCCAAGATCAGCGCAATCTCTTCATACGTCAGACCTTCGATGTCGCAGAGCACTACGGCCACGCGAAATTCGGGGATGAGCGCGTCCAGAGCCTGCTGGATATCGGCCTCGAAAGCTCGGTCGTTGACAACCTCGGCCGGCCCCGGCCCCCGACACGCGAGCCGGTCGGCAGCATCGTCAGGCAGATCCTGGAATCGGATTCGAGCCTTACGGCGCATGCTGTCGAGAAACAGGTTGGTCGTGATTCGGTGCAGCCAGCCCTCGAAGGTGCCGGGCGTGTACTGCGACAGCGACCGAAAGACTCGCACGAACACCTCCTGCGTCAGATCTTCGGCGTCGTGCTGGTTGCCGGTGAGCCGGTATGCGAGTCGGTAGACGCGGGCGCTGTGGTCTCGCACGACGTCATCCCACGACGGTGCTGCCCACGGCGCAGGTGGCTGCCGGGCGAGTTGTGCCTGCTCGTACTCGTCGCTCATCGTGTCGTTGGTCATCGCCAGGATCGCCTTCCGGTGGCCCACGGGCCGGTGGAGCAGGACGAGTTCCGAACTCGTCCTCACGGTCGTGGTCTGCATAAGAACTTCCCGCAACGGTGCGCGGCCAAACACGAAATTGCCTGGGAATTGGCTGAGAATCTGATCTACTGCTCGTCCCATTGGTGACAACGAGCGAGCCGAAGGACAGGTTCCCCGCACTTTCGACGATCACACCGATACCCTCACCCTGTGGATCCCCAAGATCGAGCTCAGGCAGCCGCGCAAGCGAGCTGGGACTTTGCCCAGACTTACGTCACCGAAGACTCCGTCCTGGCCGATGCGCGAGCCCGTGCTGACGAAGTTGGCAGTGCCCCCATCGGCATCGGCGCCGGCGCCACCCTTCGTCTACTTGCTGCGGCTATCGATGCGCGGGCAGTGGTCGAAGTCGGCACCGGAACCGGCGTTTCGGGGATCTGGCTCCTTCGAGGTATGCACCCGGGCGGGGTCCTCACCTCAGTAGACATCGAGGCCGAACACCAGCGGCACGCACGCGAAGTGTTCGCTGCAGAAGGCATCGCACACTCGCGTACGCGGCTGATCACCGGACGCGCCCTCGACGTATTGCCTCGCCTCACCGACAGTGCGTATGACCTCATGTACGTCGATGGGGCCAAGAGCGAGTATGCCGATTACGTCAGCGAAGCAGCCCGGCTGCTGCGGCCCGGCGGGATCCTCGCGGTCGACAACGCTCTATGGCACGACAAGGTGGCCGATCCCGCGCAGCGCGACCCGGACACCATCGCGATCCGCGGAGTGGTGACCTCGTTGCGCGAGGACGAGCGCTGGCTCCCCGCGCTCCTGCCGGTCGGCGATGGTCTCCTTGTCGCGGTCCGCAGGCACGAATCCTGACGTCGCCCCACCCACGCCGCATGCGAAAGGGCCCCATCCCGAGTGGCGAATTCACGCCGCCCTGGATGGGGCCCCTCGTCAGTTCCTCAGCAGCGGACTAGCCAGCCACCGTGCTCAATTGGGCACCAAGATCGCGTGCCTCGTCAGGTGTGAGTTCGACAACCAGACGGCCACCTCCTTCAAGTGGGACGCGCATCACGATGCCACGACCCTCCTTGGTGACCTCGAGCGGACCATCGCCCGTTCGTGGCTTCATGGCGGCCATGGAGTACCCCTTTTCGGTTCATTCACGCGATTACAGCGGTGCCGAGACGATGACTTCGAGGACCATTATCTCTGATTACGCACCAGAGGAAAATCCCGGCCACCGTTGGCGGCCCGAAGGTCCGCGTTCACGGGCTCAATTCACCTCCACGACGACGACCCGGTCACTGACTCGAGCAGCCAGCCAGGTGATCATCGACCAGCCCCATGGCCTGCATGGCCGCATGCATGGTCGTGGGCCCGACAAAGGTGAAACCGCGTCGTTTGAGTTCCTTGGACAGCGCCAGTGACGCCGGTGTGGCGGTGGCAATATCTGCCAGGCTGCGTGGCCGTGCCGGCTTTGGCAGCGGAGCGAACGACCAGATCAGGCGGTCGAGCGCGCCGACACCCTCCGCGGCGATAAGGGCCAAGGTAGCCCCGGCGTTGACGATCGTGGCGTCAATCTTGGCGCGATTACGCACGATTCCTGCATCGGCAAGCAGGCGCGCTCGGTCCATCGGCCCATAACCGGCAATGCGGTCGAGGTCGAACCCGTCAAAGGCGGCACGGAAGCCCTCGCGTTTGCGCAGGATGGTCAGCCACGATAGTCCCGACTGGAATGCCTCCAAGGTCAGCCGCTCGAATATCGCGATGTCGCCGTGAACTGGACGACCCCACTCGGTGTCGTGGTAGGCGATGTAGTCGGGGGTCGACACCGACCACGGGCAACGCGCCACTCCGTCGGTTCCGACGATGGCCTCGCTCATGCGATGGGCTGTCCACTTTCGGGTTCCTGGTATCCGATACCTACCGAGGCCGATCCGGAGTGGTCGTGGAGTTCGAGTTGGCTCTCGAGTTCAGCGATGCGCTCATCGCGCTCACCTGCCTCAGCGGCCAGCCGATCAAGTACACCGTCGACCTCATCCATGCGATACCCACGCACGCCGACGCTGAAGCGGACTTCATCGACGTCAGCCGGGATCAGCAAGCGATCCTGTGGAAGTGGAATCGGGGCGCGATCAGACTCGACTTCGGGGAGTTCACCAAGCCGGCCAACTGCCAGCAGTGCGATGACCGTAATCACGACAATCGCGGCGAGCATGAAAGCGAATGGCATGTCTTCCTCCCGGCTTGGGCCGCCCAGCGCGGGCGCGAACCCACTGAGCATGCCACGCTGGACATCCACACGCACGAACTACAGCGGAGTTGAGCAATGTCCCTGCGCCTTGGGAGCACCACCTTCGACGACGACCAGACCTTGATCATGGCCATCGTGAACCGCACGCCCGACTCGTTCTACGACAAGGGCGCGACCTTCACCGACTCGGCCGCACTCGAGGCAATCGACCGTGCGGTCGGCGAAGGCGCCGCAATCATCGACGTGGGAGGGGTCAAGGCCGGGCCCGGCGAACACGTCGACGCGGCCGAAGAAATCCGTCGCACCGCCTCGTTGGTGGCAGCGATCCGGGCACGACACGACATCGTGATCAGCGTCGACACCTGGCGAGCCGAGGTCGGGCGAGCCGCCTGCGCCGAAGGTGCCACCCTGGTCAACGACGCATGGGGCGGGTTCGAGCCCGAACTCGCGGTGGTGGCAGCGGAATTCGCGGCGGGCCTGGTCTGCACGCACACCGGCGGCGCGACACCTCGCACTCGTCCACACCGGGTCGAGTACACCGACGTCGTCGCAGACATCATCGGCTCAACGGTGTCGGAGGCAGAACGGGCACTCGCGCTGGGCGTACCGCGCGACTCGATCCTCATCGATCCCGGCCATGACTTCGGCAAGAACACTAGACACTCGCTAGAGGCCACTCGTCGACTGCCGGAAATGGTGGCCTCAGGCTGGCCAGTACTGGTGTCGCTGTCGCGCAAGGACTTCGTCGGCGAAGCTCTCGACATCGCAGCTCCCGCGGATCGGCTGCTTGGAACCTTGGCCACTACGGCAGTGTCTGCGTGGCTCGGAGCCCGGGTCTATCGCGCGCACGACGTCGCAGCGACCCGGCAGACCCTCGACATGGTTGCCTCGATCATGGGCACCCGTCCGCCGGCCGTTGCTCGGCGCGGCCTCGCCTGAATCGCTCGATTTAGGGCTCAGCCTCGAGCAACTCAGCAGCCGTAGGTGTCGGTCTCGGCAGTTCGCCCGCATGAGCCCAGCCCTGCTCGACTGCCGTCATCGCTTCTGCAACCGTCGAGGTCCACACGAGTAGGCGCGCCGAGTCAGCGCGGACAAATCCGGCCTTGACCAGGCCCGCGACGAGTTCGGCTAGCGGCTGTAGATCACCCCATGGATCAAGCACCACGATCGGCTTGTCGTGCATCCCAAGCGAGCGCGAGACCCAGATCTCGAGCAACTCCTCAAGAGTGCCAATGCCCCCGGGCAGCGCGAGGAATGCATCCGCTCGCCGGTCCATTTCACCCTTGCGGTCGCGCATATCGGCGGTGATGACCAGTTCGTCAGCACCGTGGTCAGAAACCTCAAGATCGACGAGTGCGCGCGGGATCACGCCGATGGTAAACGCGCCGCCTGCACGGGCAGCGCGAGCCAGGGCGCCCATACAACTGATCGACCCGCCACCACTGATCAACGTCCAGCCACGATGGGCGATGGCGAAGCCGACCTCGGCCGCCAGCACCGAGTAGCGCTCGTTTATCGATTCGCTCGAGGCGCAGAACACGGCGAGCGATGGCATCTAATTACTCCTTGGAGAAGGCTGACCCACTGGCTCGTCAACAGCATCACGCGCCCGCTCAGCAGCCTGGATGATCCCAGGGATCTGGTCAATATCGTCGGTGACGTAAAGCAGATCAAGATCCGACGCCGCGATCTTGCCACCTGCGGTGACCGACGTGCGTAACCAGTCGACCAGCCCGCTCCAGTACTGCGTTCCCACCAAGATGACGGGGAACCAGGTGACCTTTCCGGTCTGCACCAGCAGCAACGACTCGAACAGTTCATCCAGCGTGCCGAATCCGCCTGGGAACACGATGAAGGCTTGCGCGTACTTGACGAACATGGTCTTGCGGGCGAAGAAGTACCGGAACTCGATCCCGATATCGACCCATTGGTTCATGTGCTGCTCAAACGGCAATTCGATCCCCAGCCCGACTGACACGCCACCGGCCTCAAATGCACCCCGGTTCGTGGCTTCCATGATCCCCGGGCCACCACCGGTGATGACGGCGTAACCAGCTTGGGCCAGCAACCCGGCGAGAGTTCGCGCGCTTTGGTACTCGGGCGAATCAACGTCAACCCGCGCCGAACCAAAAACGCTGACTGCTCGGCCAAGGGCGGCGAGGCCACCAAATCCTTCGACGAATTCAGCTTGAATCCGAAGAACTCGCCAGGGATCTGTGTGAACCCAGTCGGCCGGACCTCGCTGGTCGAGAAGTCGCTGATCACTTGTCGAACGTTGCACTTGCTGCCGACGCAGGGTGAACGGACCTGCCTTGCGAATAGGGATCTTCTCGACGGGTGCCACTTCCACAGTCGCGGTCGGGACACTGGGCGAATCAGAGGATGCAGTCACGGCTCGACGCTAGCCCGTGGGCGCGGTTCGCGTCGTGCTTTGTGATTGCTATTCGCTGCGGGCCAACGCCACTGCGTACCCAGCCACCGCTCAGGCCGTGAGCCAAGCCAGCAAACCATCTCGCACCCGGGTCAGATCCCCAACCGGCGCGAACTCATTGTGGTGGTGCGCGAGAGATGGGTTGCCTGGGCCAAAGTTGACGGCGGGTACGCCCAGCGCGCTGAATCTGGCAACGTCGGTCCAGCCGAACTTCGGGCTAGGTTCGCCGCCGACGGCTGCGATGAACGCGATCGCCGCTGGATGCGAGAGCCCCGGGAGCGCGCCGTCGACTGCGTCAGCCACCGTGAGATCGAAACCGTCGAAAACTTCCCGCAGATGCGCCTCGCCTTCCGCCGATGAGGTGGTGGGTGCGAAGCGATAGTTGACCGACACAACGCACTCATCGGGGATCACGTTGCCGGCCACTCCCCCACGAATGCCGACCGCGCTAAGTCCTTCGCGATACACCAGCCCGTCGATCTCTACCTCACGCGGCTGATACGCGGTGAGCCGCACGAGGATTTCGTCGGCCTTGTGAATCGCATTTTCGCCCATCCACGAACGCGCACTGTGTGATCGCACGCCAGAGGTACTGACCTCAACTCGCATCGTGCCCTGACAGCCAGCTTCAACCACAGCATTCGAAGGCTCCATGAGTACTGCGAAATCACCGGCGATGAGATCAGGTCGCTCCTGCGCAAGCCGACGCAGTCCGTTGTACCTGGAGTCGATCTCCTCGGCTTCATAGAAGATCCACGTGACGTCACGGGTAGGAGCGGTGACCGACACTGCCAACTGCAGCGCAACAGCCACACCGCCCTTCATGTCGCAAGCGCCGAGACCGTAGATGCGGTCCTCGCCATCTACATGAACTCGGCTCGAGGGCATGTTGCCGTTGACCGGAACGGTGTCCAAATGACCACCGATCACCACTCGCTCGGGATGCCCGAGGTTGGTCCGCGCGACGATTGTGTTGCCATCCCGCACGATCTCAAGGTGGTCGAGGCCACCGAGTGATGTCTCGACGGCGTCGGCAATCACCTGCTCCTGTAATGACTCACTCGCAATATCGATGAGGGCCATCAGCAGATCGGGCAGGTCACTAGTCAGGTCCAGACGCGGTGTGCTCACGCGGCTACCGTAGTGGGCTCGATAGGTTGAGGCCATGACGCTGCTAACTTCGCCCGCCTCAGGTATCGGACTCGCCACTTACTCTGGCGACACTCTGCTCGACGTCTGGTATCCGACCCCGAACCTAAGCCACACGGCAGCGTCGGTGGATGGCCTGAGCGAGACCGACGTTGCTCGCACTGATGATCTACGCAACGTGCGAACAGTTGTAGTCACAACGTCCATCGCCGACCTCTCGATTGCCCCGACCAACGCTGCGGACGCCTGGCTCCGACTACACCTGCTCTCCCATCGATTGGTGGCGCCGCGCACGATTTCCCTCGATGGAGTCTTTGGCCTACTCACCAACGTTGCCTGGACTTCCCTTGGCCCTGTTGCGATCAGCCAGCTATCGACAGTGCAACTTGCGGTACGCCGAGGGGGCGGCCACGTGAGTGTGTTTGGCGTCGACAAGTTCCCACGAATGGTCGACTACGTCGTGCCGTCGGGTGTGCGCATTGCCGACTCTCATCGAGTGCGGCTAGGAGCGCATCTCGCGAGCGGCACGACCGTCATGCACGAAGGCTTTGTGAACTTCAACGCCGGCACGCTCGGTACGTCGATGGTCGAGGGTCGGATCTCCGCGGGCGTCGTCGTGGGCGACGGATCAGACATTGGCGGCGGCGCGTCGATCATGGGCACGCTGTCGGGAGGTGGCACCGAGGTGGTGACCATCGGTGAACGCTGCTTGGTCGGAGCCAACTCCGGAGTCGGTATCTCACTCGGCAATGACTGCGTTATCGAAGCCGGCTGCTACATAACGTCTGGATCGAAGATCGGGCTACCAGACGGGATCGTGGTGAAGGGCCGCGATCTGTCCGGCGCTGATGGTTTGCAGTTCTGGCGCAACTCGGTGACCGGCGCCCTCGAGGCCCGTCACCGCACCGGATCATGGGGTGGCCTCAACAGCCACCTCCACCACAACGACTGAGCAGCAGCCCTAACGTGACTCGAGTGCGACGTAGTCACGAGCCGTCTCGCCGATGTACACCTGGCGTGGACGGCCGATCTTGGTCTCCGGATCGTTGATCATCTCGCGCCACTGAGCGATCCAGCCTGGGAGTCGTCCCATCGCGAAGAGCACGGTGAACATCCGGGTCGGGAATCCCATCGCCTTGTAGATCATGCCCGTGTAGAAGTCGACGTTCGGATACAGCTTGCGCGATATGAAGAAATCGTCGGAGAGCGCCACTTCCTCAAGCCGAAGCGCGATCTCGAGCAGCGGATCATTGACCCCAAGTGCTTCGAACAACTCATACGCCGACTTCTTGACAATCGCGGCGCGAGGGTCGTAGTTCTTGTAGACCCGGTGCCCAAATCCCATGAGGCGCACGCCATCTTCACGATTCTTCACTTGATTTACGAATGCCTCTACCCCGCTGCCAGAGCGCTGAATCTGCTCAAGCATCTCCAGCACAGCCTGATTCGCGCCACCGTGTAGCGGGCCGAAGAGCGCGTTGATTCCAGCCGAGATCGACGCGAACAGATTCGCGTGCGACGAACCCACCAGGCGAACGGTCGACGTCGAACAGTTCTGCTCGTGATCTGCATGCAAGATAAGCAGGAGATCCAGCGCGCGCACCATCACTGGGTTGATGACGTAATCCTCGGCTGGCACACCGAAGGTCATCCGCAAGAAGTTCTCGTTGAGCGACAAGGAGTTGTCGGGGTACAAGAACGGCTGCCCGATGGACTTCTTGTACGCATAGGCAGCGATCGTCGGTATCTTGGCAAGAAGGCGGATCGTAGAGATCTCAACCTGCTCGGCGTCGAAGGGATCAAGCGAGTCTTGATAGAAGGTGGACAATGCGCTGACGGCGCTCGACAGCACTGGCATCGGATGCGCATCACGCGGGAAGCCGTCGAAGAACCTACGCAGATCCTCGTGGAGCATCGTGTGCTTTTGCACCAGGTCGCCAAACTCAACGAGTTCAGTTGCACTGGGCAGCGAACCATAGATGAGTAGGTACGACGTCTCGAGGAATGTTGACTGCTGCGCCAACTGCTCGATGGGATAGCCGCGATAGCGCAGGATGCCCGCGTCGCCATCGATGAACGTGATCGCCGAGGTGCACGATGCGGTGTTGGTGAATCCGGCGTCGAGAGTGACTCGGCCGGTGTTCTTTAGCAGTGCAGAGACATCAACGCCGTCGCTGCCATCAGTGGCCGCAACACGCGGAAGGGACATTTCCCGGTCGTCGTAAGCGAGAGTGAATTCAGTCATGGTTGAGCCTCCAGCCTCAGGGGTGTCGAGCCGCTCGGATCGCGAGCGACTAGACAAATTGCACGTTACTGCCCCAGCCAGCAGCCGCGTTCTCGATTCCTACCGACGCACGAGTGATCTGGGCCTCACCGTCAGCTCCTAGGCGGGCTGGAGCCTGCGCACGGCAGCAGCAATCCGTTCGTCTGTGGCGGTGAGTGCCACACGCACGTGCTGATTGCCAGATGCGCCATAGAACTCCCCTGGCGCAGCGAGGATTCCGTGATCGGCCAGCCAACGCAGACTGTCCCAACACGATTCACCGCGCGTAGCCCACAGGTAGAGTCCCGCGTCGGAGTGCTCAATCGCGAAGCCCGCAGAGGCCAATGCCGTCCATAGAAGGTCGCGGCGAACCTGGTAGCGCTCGCGTTGGGCCCTGACATGTGAATCGTCGCCGAGCGCGGCGATGGCCGCAGCCTGGATCGGCGCTGGAACCATGAGCCCAATGTGCTTTCGAGCCTCAAGCAGCGGTTGCACCAGCCCCGGATCGCCCAAGACAAACCCGGTTCTATAGCCAGCAAGATTGCTTCTCTTGGACAGCGAATGAACGGCCAGCACGCCGGCCAGGGAATCACCGCATACGGCCGGGTCGAGGATTGATACTGGTTGGACGCTCCAACCAAGTTCGAAGTAGCACTCATCACTTGCCACGATCACGTCGTGGGCACGGGCCCAGTCGACGATGGTGGCGAGCTGGTCGGCACCTAGAACGCGACCGCTGGGGTTACTTGGCGAGTTGAGCCACACCAGTGCAGCACCCGCGCGTTCCCAGTCAGCAATGGAATCGGATGCTAAAACAGTGCATCCCGCGATCTGGGCGCCCACGTCATAGGTGGGATACGCGATCTCGGGTATGGCCACGACATCGCCGCGCGAAAGACCGAGCAAGGTTGGCAGCAGCGAGACCAGTTCCTTAGAGCCGATCGTTGGGAGTACCCCACTGAGCGGGACAGCAGCACCCAGAGTGCGGGCGGCCCAGGCAACCACGGCAGCACGTAGATCCATCGTGCCGGCGGTCAACGGATATCCAGGCGCGTTGGCGCCTTGGACTAGCGCGGCTTGAATCAGGTCGGGCACGGGGTCCACCGGCGTGCCTATGGACAGGTCGATGACTCCGTCAGTATGGCTGCGCGCGATCTCGGCGAACGGTGCCAGCCGATCCCAAGGAAACTCAGGAAGTCGCTCGGCAAGTGGAGTCATGCGGATCCCTTCACGACAACGCGCCGCCACCCCACGGGCAGCGGCGCATCATCATTGGTCACGCGAGGCGCGAGGTTATTCGGCTTGCGCCTGCGGCTCGAGTGCCGCAATAAGTGCTGCGTCCTTGTGAATCAGGCCAAGCTTGGAAGCTCCACCGGGAGATCCGAGTTCGTCGAAGAACTCCGCGTTGGCCGCGGTGTAGTCCTTCCACTGCTCAGGAACGTCGTCTTCGTAGAAGATCGACTCAACCGGGCAGACGGGCTCACAGGCTCCACAGTCGACACACTCGTCGGGGTGAATGTAGAGCATCCGGTCGCCCTCGTAGATGCAATCAACGGGGCACTCTTCGACACACGCCTTGTCCTTGAGGTCGACGCAGGTCTGAGTGATGACGTAGGTCACGTACGAATCCTTCCCAATCCACGAGCACTTGACGGATCACCGGGTGCTGCGCCGGCGGCTTACTGCTCACGCTAACTGGCTCCTGTAGGAGGGCTGATGACCAAGGTAGCGCCATCTGCCACGTCTAGTATCGCGACCACACCGCACACCCGCGAGCGAGGGGTCCGTCAGATGGATCAGACCGAGCCAACACAGCCTGCCCAGCGCTCCACCGGCGGGCGCTTTGTCGGACTGCTCGCGGTGCGAATCACACGTGCAGATGTCGGGGCACGGGTCAGCGTTCGCTACCGACTCGCACTTGGCGAGCACCCGACTGCGACGCTTACCGACGTAGTGGGCACTTTGCTGGAGTGGCAGGGCGACGTGCTGCGAATCGAACGACGAGACTCGTCGGTGGTGGAGGTCGCCGAGTCCGCCCTTGTCGCTGGCAAGGTGGTTCCCGCTGCGCAGCAGCGGCGCGGCCGCGCGGCAAGCCAGCCGGCTCGCCCCGAAGATGCACATCCCCCAGAATCAGACCCGTGAGTACGACCTCCCGCGAACGCTTCAGCGAGTTGGTCCGCACCAACACCGACACCACGGCTGCGCTCCGACTCGATCTGGCACTGCTATTGATCGCGGCCGAGACGTTGGTCGATGACGACGCCACCGGCCGCGCACTCGACGGGTTCATCAAGGATTCGGTAGACCTGCTCGACGGGCTAGCCGAGCGGGTGCCGGCACACGGTCGCGACGATCAACGGCTCCGCACGGCTCTCGCTGATTTCATCGGCCAGCCAAGCGATTACGGCCGACTCGAGTCGAGCCTGCTACCCGCTGTTCTTCGGCGCCGACGCGGCCTGCCGATCCTGCTGTCATGCGTCTGGACCGAAGTGGCACGACGAGTCGACATACCTGCCTATGGGGTTGGCCTCCCAGGCCACTTCGTGGTCGGCGTTGGAGACCCAGACGGCAATCGCCTACTGGTCGACCCCTTCGCGGGCGGACGACTACTCCCCTACGACGATGCGCGCGCGATAACCGAGCGCTCGGGACGTGCGTTGCGACCCGAGCAGTTACGACCACAAGATCCGATCGCCATCATCTGGCGCGTGCTGACGAACATCGGCAACTGGGCCAGCACGCCGGAACGTTCGAAGCACCGGCTCTGGTCGATCGAACTCGCTCTGGCTCTGCCACATCACGATGTCGGGCTGCGACGAGAACGCGGGGAAGCCCTTGCTGCAGTGGGCAGATACAGCGAAGCGAGCCAGGAACTTGAGGACTACGCCGACACGGTCGAGGCTGCGATGCCCCTTGAGGCACAGAACGCCCGACTCGTCGCGCTGCAAGCTCGCGCCCGACGCAACTAGAGCCACCGATCCGATCGTTGCCTCGCTGGCAGATCGCCAGCTAGGCGATCGGCAGCTAGGCGATCGGCAGCTAGGCGATCGGCAGCTAGGCGATCGGCACAGTTGGGGTCGGGCTGGGCGTTGGCTTGATGGCCGGGTCGGCGAAACAGTTGACTGTCGGGCTCGCCGAATACTTCGTGGTGATCTTCTCGCGTTTGGCTTCCATGCGATCTTTCATGAAGACGCGATATACGTCGATCGTGAATCCCGGCAACCCGGTTTGCGGGTGGCAGGTGGATGAGGTGTCGTACAGAATCTTGTCGCCACCAAAGACGTCGTACCTAGGGCCGGAGACTGCATCGATCCGGTCGTAGACCTTCGTGCCCCAGATCGTGACCGTGAGAGACGTGTTCTGCATGTTGGTGGTGATGAATACGGCGTGCGGAGTGTCATTCTTGAAACTCATGTCGAAGGATCCCCAGGCCACGGTGGCCTCGAGCCCTGCGCGGTAGCGCGGGATCCAGATCGAGTGCGCCTGCGTATGCACGCGCTGCAGACCCGCGAAGAAAGCCGCAGTCCACGTGGTAGTCGCTGATGTCGAGACACCACCGCCAAGGTCTTCCTTGAACACTCCGCCGGCGCCAATCACGAAGCCCTTGGTGTAACCATTCTCGGGGGTGCGCTCCTTGATGGTCTTGTTCAGTGAGAAGGTCTCGCCCGGCAAAAGCAGAGTGCGGTCGATGTACTTCGCGGCGGTCCCGATGTTCTGAACGCGGTATGCCGCGTACGGGAAGTGCTGCTTGAACGACGACATCATCTCAATCACACCAAGGCTTTTCGCCTTCTCGGTGGTGAGCTTGGGGTCGATCGTGCCGATACGTGCATCTACATGGCGTTGTGCAGGATCGGCTTTGTCGAGCACCGCCGCGACGTCGACCGCGAGCTTGTCAGCATTGACGCCGCGGCCAACTTTGGCGGGCACAACAACCGGCTTACCGCTCGACACATCCCAAGTGGCATCGCGACCTGGCTTCTCGACAGAGGCGATGGCCGGCGCGATCGAAGCGCGCAGAATGTCACCGTCGAGAACGGGAACGAACTTTCCGTCCTTGGCCTCATAACTCAAGGCAGCTGCAATCGCAGTGACTGGAATCGAGGTCGTGAGATCAGAAACGGTGACCGATACTGGGCCGGAAAATGCGATGCGAGCACTGGCGAGACCGGCCTTGGCCTCCTCATCTGACACGATCGGCGGCACTACCACAATTGCCAGATCTGTCGGCTCAGTGGCCACCAGATACGCCGCGCGGATCGCTTCAGCAGCAGCCTTCTGATCGAGTGCCGAACCCTTCGCCCCAGGAGTCAGTGAGGCCTTCTGGCCGACTAAGCGAATACGCGGTTCCTTCGCTGCGGAATCAACATCGGCAGCGATACCGGCAACAGTCGCCGAAAGAGCGCTTTGGTCCACCACGATCACAGGATCAAGTGCCCGAGTGCCGAGAAACTGTGCGACGAGATCGATTGGATTCCAGCGTCGGCTCGCCTGTCCGGCAACGGTCGATTTGAGATCCAGCGATAGTCCAGCCTGCAAGGGAGTAACGCTGGTTACGTTGCCGTCGACTCGAAGATCAATCGGAGTATTGGCAGTGTCTTTGAGCGCTTTGCTGAGGTTCTTCGCTGCCTGCTCTTCGGACTGGCCGCCGATATCGACACCGAGAACAGTGGTGCCCCGAGGGATGCCATCACCACTTGCGGCTGCTAGCGCGAGGTATACGGCTGCTGCGGCCGCAACCAACAGGACTGTCACAATCAGACCACTCCCACGGGAGTGGTGCTGTGCTTGATCCTCATCCC
>CAIXFH010000024.1 GCA_903918645.1 uncultured Actinomycetes bacterium
GTCGTGAGTTGCCAGTCGTGAGTGGTCAGTCGTGAGTTGCCAGTCGTGAGTGGTCAGATTGCCTAGGCGTGGGAGAAATTGCTAGCGGGGAATGGCAATGGACCGGCCGACCCAGTCAGGGACTGGAAGAACGGCATGCACCGAGACGATCGCAACGAGCCGTTGATAGAGCTCATCAGGCATTGCGCTTGATCGTCCTGCAGTCATGTCGACATGCAGCAACATCTGCTCGCAGGTGGCCAGGACAGTTGTGCCATGGGATAGCTCATGCACGATATGCACGCGCTTAGAGTCGACACCCAGCACGCGCAACGTGCCGTCCATCCGATCGCCCAGCACGGCCTCATCGAGGTGTCGCATGTGTGTCTCAACCGTGTAGAGCGAAGATCCGGCTGCGCGATAAGCCTCATTGATTCCGATGTAGCGGAAAAAGGCGTCCGAACTCTCACCTATGGCGAGCAGGTAATACGCCTCACCCATATGCCCGTTGTAATCAACCCACTCGGGCGGCACTGCCAGGCCATGCAGGGCGAGGGGCGCAGGGATCGGTTCGGCCGACGTCCCCCAACCACCTGGTCGAGTCGTATCGAGCACGGTGCTCCTTCATGTCGGTGGAACGGGGCGAGCACTGGTTCGAGTAGTACTGGGCTGAGTAGTACTGGGCTGAGTAGTACCGGGCTGAGTAGTACCGGGCTGAGTAGTACCGGGTCGAGTCGTGCAAGCACGTGAGAAACCTGGAGATTCGTTCGCATTGTGCAACGATTGTTTGTATGGTGCGATACGTAATCTAGGTTCCGATCCGGTGTTGGTCAAGGCTGACTCACTCGGCCACACGTTCGCCCGCAGCCAGCCGCAGCCCAGTCCAGCCCAGCTCAGGCAAGTCCAACCCAGCTCAGCCCAACCCGATCTATCCCGAGAAATCCCGCGAGACCGGAGGTCGACATGAACGCGCCACGCACTGGCCGCGTCCAGTCAGTCGACCGTGCCGCCGCCCTCCTCCGCGCCGTCGCCGACACTGCGCCCGCGGGCGTCCCAGTGGCTGACCTTGCCGTTGCCACGGGGTTGAACCGCGCCACCGCCTGGCGCCTGCTGGCAACCCTCGAGGACAACGGCCTAGTCGAGCGCGACCCCACCGGGCGTTACGTCCTAGGCCACGGGATCGCACGATTGAGCGGTGCCGTCGCGGTCGATGGTCTCGTCCGACGGGTGCATCCAATCCTCGAGCGGCTGTGCGCCAGCACCGGAGAGACCGCGGATCTGGCGGTTGTGCGCAGCACTGGGCTCACCTACGTCGATGAGGTGGCGCCATCAACGGTGATGACCGCGAATTGGCTCGGCCGCCATGTGCCATTGCACGCGACCTCGTCGGGAAAGACTTGGCTCGCCTGGCTTGCACCGGCCGAGCTTGAGTCGATGCTCACGGACCAGTTGGCTCGCTACACCGACACCACCATCACCGAGGTCGAACCCCTGCGCCGCGAACTCGTCGCCATTCGCAATCGAGGCTTCGGCACGTGCACCGGGGAGTTCGAAGATCGACTCTACGGAGTCTCGGCTCCGGTATTCGACGGTCCACGTCCGATCGCTGTGGTGAGTATCTGGGGCCCTCGCGACCGGCTGACCCCTGATCGCTTTGCCGACCTCGGCGACCATGCGATGTCGGCAGCGCGCGACATTCAAGCCGCGCTTGGTACATCTCCACTGGCTACATCTCCACTGGCTACATCTCCACTGGGCAGACTTCCGGAGGCACCATGAACAGCAACGGCAACCTGGCCAGCGACTCCGATCCTGTGTCGCTGCTCTTCGCTGGCCCAGAGATTGCGGTGCTCGACGAGTGGCTCGATTACAACGGCCACGTCACCGACTCCGCTTACGCAGTGATTTGTGCGCGGGCGAACGAAGCCTTCCTCAACTACCTTGGGCTAAGCGCGGATTATCTAGCGCGAACGGGGTGCTCGACTTACACAGTCGAGTCGCACCTGCGCTACCTAGCCGAGGTCAATCGCGGCGCCGTGCTCACCTCGCGCAGCCAACTCGTCCACCACGACACCAAGCGACTTCGCGTTCACACCAGCGTGTTCGAGGGTGCGGTCGAAGTGCTCAGCGGTGACTACCTCTACCTGCACATGGATCAAAGCGCCGGCAAAGTCGCCACCTTCCCCGAGGATCGAGCCGCGGCGCTTGCCAACATCAAGGCAGCTCACGACCAGGTTCCCCATCCCGCGCATCTAGGTCGCGGGGTAGGCGCGCCTCGCGGTTAGCGGATCGAGCGCGTTAACCCTGGACTTCGCGGGCGCCTAGCCGCATCAGGCGCACCGTCACCGGGAGCATCGCGCGGCTCTGATAGAACTGCTGCGCCGAATCATTTCCCACCATGACCTCAATCGCGACCGTGGTCGCGCCAAGTTCGGCTAACCGCTGCTCCGCGGCATCAAGCAATGCGGTTCCTATGCCAGCACCGCGTTCGCTGGGGAGCACCGCGAGTGACTCGATGTGCCCGATGCGATCACTCGTCGGCCAGGTATCGTCTGCGCCGTCCTGCAGATGGGCCAGGCAGTAGCCGACGACAACACCAGCACCAGCACCAGCACCAGCACCAGCAAGGGTGGCCAGCACAACGAACGTGTCGGGGTGTGCGAAGAAGTCGGCATATAGCGCGCGTCGCAACGGCCACGACGCAGAGCGCTCGATCACCGGCAGCCCCGCCGCACCAATTTCTTCATGCCAGTCGAACAGGCTGAGCCACAGCGGCTCTAGCTGAGCCAGGCATTCCACGCCGTGGAACGTGAGTCGACAACCTTGATCCGGCGTGCTCGTGTTGTCAGCCACGTTCTGATCCTCCCAGTGCGTTGAAGCACAAGGGTGCAACGGCCTCAAGACGCCGCGCACTATCTGGCCGGCGGCTGGGTACACCACCGGATTTCCCGCTAATGAGTAGTGGATCCGGATGGGTGAGACTGATGACGAAAGTGCTCGCGAGCGATAAAGTCGGGGCCAGCACCCTTTCAGGAAGCCGCCGCAATATCAGTCCCCTGCGAGGAACTCTTGCCCGTTCCGTTGCCACCCCCCGGCGAACTACTGCCACCCCCATCCCCTGACGAGGTCTTCTTGACTTCTCGGGCGATCGTCACCGCAATAGCTGGCCCCAACGGCCTAACTGACCTTCAGTACCACATCATGGCAGCGAACTTCGTGGCGATGACCAACACCCACGTCAATCCCGATTTTCTAGAGCCGCTGGGTCCGGTGGAATTCGCCGAAGCGATGCGCTATCGCGTCAAAGATTACCGGGTCCGCATGCTGCAGATGATGCTCCTCGGCGCATTCATCCTCAACCCACTGCCACCAGAGATCGTCGAACGCATCCGCGAGTATGCCCGCGAGATGTCCGTCGACGACTACATGATCGACGCCGCGCTGCACCAAGCCCTCGGCGCGCGCGACCAGATCAGCATGGACTTCCAGCGAGCCGGATACCACGATGACTTGCCCGAGCACGTCGACGGCGCCTCATATGCGGGCGTCGAGGCTCCTGATCACTGGAAGTCAGTCGAAGACGACCCCGAACTCGCCGGCCGGTGGGCCGCCATGGAGCATCTGCCCCCAAACACGGTGGGCCGTCAGGTCTGGCAGTTCTACATCTCCAGAGGCTTCCACTTCCCCGGCAGCCCCGGCAGTGCCTCACCGTACCTAGCACAGCACGACTGGATGCACGTCATCGCCGACTACGGCTCCCTGATCGAGTCCGAAATCGAGATCTTCGGCCTGATCTCCCGCGCCAATGACAACACCGACGGCTTCTCCCTGCTCACCATGGTGATCAGCCTGTTCGAAACTGGCCGGCTCTCCTCGGTCGCCATTTTCGAGCAGGATCCAAGCCACCTGTCTAAACATTCGCGACAAATGGGAGTTCGCCTTGCCGATGCCATGTATCGCGGCGCGATCATTGGAGCTAAATTCGGCGGGCAGGACCTGCTTGAAGTTGACTGGCTCAGCCTGGCCGATCGCGATGTCGACGAAGTTCGCGAGATGTTAGGCATCCCACCAAAGTCGGGAGCAGCCATACGCGCTGGGTCCGTAGGCCCTTGGGAACTCGGCGGAATCAGCCCCTACCAACTCAACTCTGGTCGTGAGATGGCAGTAGCCATGGGTCGCGAGTACAACAGTTTCGGCGGCGAAACCCCGCTCCCCGAACTCGAGGATTAACCCGCACGACGCAGATACACCGAGCACGTGGCTAGCAACTAAGGCGTGAAGGCAACTAAGGCGTGAAGGCAACTAAGGCGTGAAGGCAACCATGCCGACATCGACCACCGAGGCACCACCGTCGACCACAAGGTTAGCGCCCGTAATGAACGATGCGTCACGCGAGGCGAGGAAGGCGACTGCGCCCGCGATCTCTTCTGGCTCAGCAGGTCTGCGCAGCGGTAGGAAACGCGTGACCTTGTCGTACGCCCCGTCGAGATCGACGTGATCGCGGGCCATAAGCACCTGCATCTCATCATCGGCCATCGGGGTGCGCACCCAGCCAGGTGAGATCGAGTTGACCCGAATTCCCAGCGGGCCAAGTTCGAACGCCATCGTGCGAGTCAACATGAGCAACGCCGCCTTCGATACTGAGTACGGCGCAGCCTCAGGTACTGCCACGATGCCGCCAACTGAAGCCACGTTAACTACGTTGCCACGGCGCTGGGTCAGGGTGGGTAGAAAAGCTTCGATCAGAGCGCGCGGTGCATCAAGGTGCACTGCCAGGTTGAGGTCCCACTGATCGCTGAAGACGCCCGCGTTGTTGACCAATACGTCCAAGGTGCCGACCTGCTCAACGAGGGCGGCCCGGTCAGCAGGTGAGGTGAGGTCAGCAACGAGGTGGGCAAACCCGCTCTGCTGCAATATATCTGCGCGTCGGCCAGTGATCGTGACATCGGCGCCTTCGTCTGCGCAACGTTTCGCAATTGCGGCACCAATCCCGCTGCCACCGCCCGTGACCAGAACCCGCAGGCCAGTCAACGACGGCATCAGACAGCGGCCATATCGACGAAGCGGGAGTAGTGGCCCTGGAAGGCGACCGTGATGGTCGCCGTAGGTCCATTGCGGTGCTTGGCAACGATGAAGTCGGCCTCACCTGCGCGCGGTGATTCACGCTCATAGGCATCTTCACGATGCATGAGGATCACCATGTCAGCGTCTTGCTCGATCGAGTTATGTACGGCGATGCCATTGGCAATGAAGTTGTGACGATGTAACACAGTCGCATCGAAGACCTGCTCTACGCCGGCCGGTTCAATGGCGACAACTTCATCCCAGAAGATGTCATTGGTTGCCAACATTTCAAGATCGGCACTATCTAAGACCGAGGCGATACGGCCCAAAGGTTCAGGACTCGGCGAACGCTGCACCATTGCAGAGCCGCTGAACGATGTGCCCATCACAGCCGCGAATTCACGGTGGGTGATCCCCTGATCGACCATCGCCTGCTTCACCTCATCCCACACGTGAACGGGCACAGTGTCGACGTTCGTGTTGCGAGTTGTCTCACGGACGATTTCCAACAATTGCGCCGCAGCAACTCCCCGAGCCCCGTGGACTCCGATTTCCCCAAGGAATCGTCGCTGATCGTCTCCACCTGAGATATCCAGGGTGTAGCCCGGACGGTAGCCAGACTTGCGCACAACCTTCACGCGTGACGAAATCCCGAAACGCAAAAGCAATAGGGAGACATCATCGATCAGTCGCCGACTCGTCGATGAGTAATCGACCCGGCCACTACGTCCGTCCTTAGCCACAGTCACGGATCCATCCGTGGCCCACAGGTGACGAAGGAAGAGCGCGATCTGCGCCTTGGGTAACGCATTGACTTGGGATGGCACGAATTTTTCGTGTGACCGAGCACCGAAAAGACCAAATCCATCAAGCCATTTCGCGATCGGATTACGACGTCCGCGAGTCACGGGATACGGCGAGCGCAGCCGAAGGGTCGATACGCGAGCGGCGCCGTGATCGTCGCGCACAGCCGCAATGCCGAAGTGGCGTGCGGCCTCGGTCACAGCAGTGAGATTGCCTTGATCGATGCTCGCGTATCGGATTGGTTGACGACGAACGAATGAGCCATCACCGAGTAGGTGCGCGAGTAAGACAACCTCGGCATCGGGCCACGGGTTCTGCACACTTGGTGCGCAGACGTGACGAGGGCTAGCCACTCGAACCCCTGGTGCAATATCACCGAGTGCGCGCCAACCGTCGTACGTCAGGAACGGGTGATTGGCGGTCGCGCGAACCTGCTTACCCGATGCCAGCCGAAGGTTGAAGACTTCGCGGACACCGGTGTCGAACACGTGGGTCAGACTCGACCGAACATAGCGAAGTGAATGATCAAGCGCCCACACGGGAACGTCGCGTTCACCCGATGCGAAGAGTTCACCCATGGTGGTTTCTGCGCCGGTATCTGCACGCAGGATGCGAGTGTCGGCCGTCAAGCAGCCCGATTCGCGAAGGTCAGAGAGCATCGGGCGCTTATCGGTGCGCTGTTCAGGACCACGGTTGAGCTGGCTGATCGCGATCACCGGCACCTCAAGCTCTTTGGCCAGCAACTTCAGCGACCGAGAGAACTCAGACACTTCCTGCTGACGACTCTCCACCTTCTTGCCCGAGGTCATCAGTTGCAAGTAGTCGATCACCACGAGGCGCAGATCATGACGCTGCTTGAGACGTCGGCACTTCGCCCGAATCTCCATCATGGTCATGTTCGGTGAGTCGTCGATGAACAACGGTGCCTCACTGACCGCGCTCATCTTGCGGGCCAACTTTTGCCAATCGGCATCACTCATGGATCCACTGCGTAGGTTCGACAGCGAAATACTGGCCTCGGCTGACAGCAGCCGCATGGCGATTTCGTTGCGGCTCATCTCCAGACTGAAGATGGCACTGGTGAGGCCGTGTTTGATCGATGCTGACCGAGCAAGATCAAGGCCGACGGTCGACTTTCCGATCGCTGGGCGAGCTGCGATCACGATCATCTGGCCTGCGTGCAACCCGTTGGTGAGATTGTCAAGATCCTGAAATCCAGTGGGCACCCCAGCCATTACTCCGCCGCGAGAGGCAATGGCGTCGATCTCTTCAAGGGTGCCGGGCATGATCTCCGAAAGTGGGAGGTAATCCTCACTAGTGCGTCGATCGGTGACGTCGTAGATCGCTGCCTGCGCACGGTCGACGACCATGTCGACGTCACCATCACCGGCGTAACCCATCTGCACGATCCGCGTGCCAGCCTCGACTAGGCGCCGCAGCACCGCGCGCTCCTTGACGATACGCGCGTAATACCCGGCGTTGGCTGCGGTGGGGACCGAGGCAACAAGCGTGTGTAGGTATGGAGCGCCGCCGACCCGGCCGAGTTCACCGATGCGGGTGAGCTCGCCAGAGACGGTGACGGCATCGGCTGGCTCGCCGCGCCCGTAGAGATCCAGGATCGCGGCGTAGATCAACTGGTGGGCAGGGCGGTAGAAGTCACTCTCGCGCAATGTCTCAACCACATCGGCGATCGCGTCCTTGCTCAACAGCATCGCGCCGACAACCGACTGCTCAGCAGCAACATCCTGAGGCGGAGTGCGATCGGGGTAGTCATCACGCGGAGCCAATTCGACAACGCTCACGCCGTAGACACCCCCTTCTAGTCGTCATCGCTCTAGGTCTACCTCAGGGGTCTGACATTGGTCGGTGTCAGCCCTGCTCGTGAACTTAGACGCGGGTCAACCAGACCTCAATGCTCCCTGTGGGTAACCGTGGGGATTACCTGGGGACGACGCGCCAAAACGCGGCGGACAAGGGTGTGGACAACCCTGGGATAACCCTCAAATGTTTCCCTAAATAGGCCTGTGACCTGCGGTTATGCTGTCACAAGCCTGGGGAGGGAAAATACTTTGCCAAGTGTCCAACTGGTGAACACTTGCGCTCGCAGACACCGAGCCAGAGCAACCAAAAAACATCGAAAATCTGCTAAATCAACTAAAACTGCTAATACTGCTAAGACTGCTAAATCCGCCCAACTTGTCGAAATTTGTCGAAATTTGTCACTGGACCATTGATCGGCGCCTTAGGCTCGCCGTCATGGGCAGGCCGGTGGTGACATTGGGCGAGAACATCGTGCGCATCCCCACAGCCGGTGATTTCATCAATAGTTTCGCCTTCACCGAATCCGATGGTTCGGTCACGCTGGTCGACTGCGGCCTCACACGAGCACCCGCTCGCATCGTGTCAGCCCTGGCCGCGCTCGGACGCCAGCCCAGAGATGTGCAACGAATCATCCTGACCCACGCCCACAGTGATCACGCTGGGGGAGCCGCACAAGTTCTCCAGACCGCTGGAATCGACGGGGTCGATGTGCACGAAGCCGACGCCCCCTATGTACGAGCCGGCAATTCAGCACCGGTCAACCCAGCCTCGGCAGCAGGACGGCTCCTCGTGCGCCTGCAAAACAGCAGTTTCGAGCCAGTGGCCGTCGCCCGCGAACTCACCGATGGCGACCTCCTCGATGTCGGTGGCGGACTCGAGGTGATCCATACGCCAGGGCACACCCCCGGACATGTGTCGCTCTTGCATCAGCCCAGCGGTGTGCTCATCACCGGCGACTGCATTTTCAATCCACTCGGACGAATGCGCTGGCCGATGGCGATGTTCTGTACGTCAGCCGCGCAAAGTGATCAGTCAGCCCGACGCTTCGCTGATCTGGAGTTCACGCTGGCCGCATTCACCCATGGCCCCGAGATCAGGGATCGAGCCCGCGAGCAGATCCGCAACTTCATCCGAACAACCACACCCAGAACATGAAAAATGGGCCACTGTCGCAGTGCGACGGTGGCCCATTCTCCGCATTGGGAGTTGCCGCGATCAGGAAGCGACAACCTCGACGGTGATCGCCGCAAGAGACTCGGGGTGCACCCGCACCTCGACCTTGTGCGAGCCAACGAGCTTGATCGGCGACAGGATCGTCACCTTGCGCTTGTCGACCGACGGGCCGCCAGCGGCGTTGATCGCGTCGACGACGTCAGAAACAGTGACTGCCCCGAACAGGCGGCCGGTGTCACCTGCACGCGCAGATACCTTGATCGATAGGGCCTCTAGGGCCTGCTTGATCTCGTTTGCCGACTCGACATCGCGGACCTCACGGACCGAGCGCGCACGCTTGATCTGAGCGACCTGCTTTTCGCCACCCTTGGTCCACGCGGTCGCAAGACCACGGGGAAGTAGGTAGTTGCGGCCGTAACCGTCCTTCACCTCGACGACATCGCCGGGCGATCCCAGACCGTTGACGTCCTGAGTAAGGATGAGCTTCATGGTGGTTCGCCTCCTTCGTTATCGAGCGGTCGAGGTGTAGGGGAGCAGGGCTACCTCGCGCGCGTTCTTGACGGCGATGGCGATGTCACGCTGGTGCTGGGTGCAGTTGCCACTAACGCGGCGAGCACGGATCTTGCCTCGATCGGAAATGTACTTGCGCAGCGTTGCGGTGTCCTTGTAGTCAACCGGGGCAGCTGTTTCCTTGCAGAAGACGCAGACCTTCTTCTTCGGCTTACGAAGAGGTGGCTTGGCCATCGTGGTGCTCCTTAAGGGAGCCCGGCACTACGGCCGGGATGGGTCGGACCTAGAACAACGACCACCTGATGTGGGCGCCGGTAAATCTTTGTTGCAGTTGCAAATCTTTGGTGCCGTTGCACTCTCGCGATCGCGATAGTGCAGCCTGGTTCGGTCGAAGACTTAGAACGGAGGCTCGTCGAAAGACGCGCCGCCACCCCAGGCACCACCATCGTTGGCACCGCCGGCCGCTGGCGCATTCGCCCACGGATCGTCGTTGCCGCCGCTGGGGGAGCCACCGAATCCGCCCTCGCCACCGAATCCGCCTGCACCACCGGCGCGGGCCACCTTGGTGACCTTGGCCGTTGCTGTGCGAAGAGCGGGGCCGACGTCGTCGACCTCCATCTCAAGCACCGTGCGCTTCTCGCCCTCGCGGGTTTCGTAGCTGCGCTGCTTGAGACGACCAGTGGCGATAACGCGGGTACCACGAGTCAACGACTCGGCCACGTTCTCGGCGTACTGACGCCACACGCTGCAACGCATGTAGACGGGTTCGGAATCTTTCCATTCGTTACTGGCCTTATCGAGGTACCTCGAGTTGGAAGCGATCGTAAAACTCGCGACCGCTGCTCCGCTCGGGGTGAACCGCAACTCGGGATCGTTGGTGAGATTCCCGACGACGGTGATCGTGATGTCGCCTGCTGCCATGGTGTCCGCCTTGATTTATGCCGTGACTGGAAGGGGGGGTTCGATGCTCTCGAGCCGGACCTTACGGGTGCGCACCGACTTCGCGACAGGAATTGAAGATCCTGTGTGAAGTCAGAGCGCGGACATGTGGACGACTAGTGGGCGTCCGGGCGCATGACCTTGGTACGCAGTACCGCTTCGTTCAGGTTGAGCTGACGATCCAGCTCCTGAACTGCCGCAGGGCTACAGGTCATGTCGAGCACCGCATAGATGCCCTCAGCCTTCTTGTTGATCTCGAATGCAAGACGTCGACGGCCCCAGATATCAACCTTGTCGACGGTTCCACCGTCGGCCTTGACGACGTTGAGAAACGTGTCGAGACTCGGAGCGACAGTGCGCTCCTCAAGGTCGGGGTCGAGGATCACCATTACCTCGTAATGACGCATGTGACTACCCACCTCCTTTGGACTAGACGGCCACGGTCGTTCCGTGGCAGGAGGGTTGAACGCGTCACGGCTTCTGCCTCGGGAAGTCATGGGACCTCGCGCAGCGTTGATGCCGTGCCCTCAGACTACCCGGACGGGCCGCTAGGACCCAAACTGCATGATCGCGCGCTGCGAGTGGCAGGATCGCGGTCGTGCGCATCGCAACCTGGAACATCAATTCGGTCACCACCCGTACCGAGCGCTTGGTGGCCTGGCTCGAGTCGGCGAAGCCCGATGTCCTGTGCCTGCAAGAGCTCAAAGTCCCCAGTACCCAGTTCCCATTCGAGCAGGTACAGGCCGCGGGTTATGAAGTCGCGGCGCTCGGCGATGGGCGCTGGAATGGCGTCGCGATCCTGTCTCGCGTAGGCCTCGACGACATCACCTACAACCTTCCCGAGCAGCCCGAATGGGATGGGGCAATCGAGCCACGCGCGGTTGGAGCCACCTGTGGTGGCGTACGAGTGTGGTCGGTGTACGTGCCCAACGGCAGAACCGTCGAGGATCCGCACTACGCCTATAAGTTGCAGTGGCTGGCCGCACTTCGCTCGATGGCAATCACCGAACTCGCCGATGGGATCCCGTTCACCATCCTCGGTGACTTCAACGTCGCGCCCACCGACTCCGACGTCTGGGATATCAACGAGTTCGCTGGTTCAACCCATGTGACGGCCGATGAGCGAGCCGCACTAACCGCGCTCGAGCAGATCGGGCTTATCGAGGTGCAGCCCCGCGCTCTCAAGTACGACGTAGCCTTCACCTTCTGGGATTACCGCCAACTCGCCTTCCCCAAGAACTCCGGCATGCGGATCGACCTGGTGTACGGCTCACCGTCATTCTCCACCGCCGTCACGGACTCCTACGTCGACCGTGACGCGCGCAAAGCCGGGAAGGCAAACAGCACGCCTCCGTCGGATCACGCGCCAGTGGTCGTAGACGTCGCTCTCTGACGTTCAGCAGGGGTTGCGTCGGCCCGACCCGTAGGCTCTGTTTCCGTGCCCCCGACCTCAACGCTGTCCGTTCGCGTGATCACCCCGGATCAGCACCTGACGTTTGTGAATGCGCGAGCCGAACAACAATCCGTGTCGTTCCTACAGGTCCCGAGCTGGGGTGGAGTCAAGGCGGAGTGGAACCACGAGTCTCTCGGCTGGTTCGACGGCGAAGAGATGGTCGGTACCGGACTCGCCCTGCTACGGCAGGTGCCGCGGGTGAAGCGTTATCTCGCGTACCTGCCCGAGGGCCCGAGCATCGACTGGACCACTACTAATCCGAAGTACTCGTTAGCGCAATGGCTAACACCAATGGCTGCTCACCTGTACCAACGTGGCGCCTTCGCCGTGAAGATGGGCCCGATGGTTCCAGTGCGCCGTTGGAATGCGGAAACTCTCAAAGCAGCGATCGCCGAAGGCAACGCGCGACGATTACGAGACGTAGCCGCCGATTGGAATGACCCCGGTGGCCTTGCCGTTTCGGACGAACTCCGTGCCTTGGGATGGACTCAAAAGCCAGATGCCGGAGCAGGTTTCGGGGATGTTCAGCCTCGGTATGTGTTCCAGGTTCCGCTTGCCGATCGAACCGAAGACGACTTGCTGACGAGTTTCAATCAACTCTGGCGCCGCAATATCAAGAAGGCCGAGAAGGCTGGTGTTGAGGTCGTACACGGAACCTTCGACGACCTCGCGGACTTCCACGAGGTTTACGTCCAGACAGCACAGCGCGACGGATTCACACCACGAGGGTTGCCCTACTTCCAACGCATGTGGCGCGCTATGTCCGAGGAAGATCCGCACCGCATCTCGCTGTACCTCGCACGACATGAAGGCCGAGTGCTCGCCGCAACCACCCTCGTCCGCGTTGGACGGCACGCCTGGTATTCCTACGGTGCGTCGTCGAATGAGGGACGCGATGTCCGCCCTAGCAATGCAGTGCAGTGGGCGATGATCCGCGACTCGCTGGCGAATGGTTGCGATGTGTACGACCTCCGCGGCATTAGCGACACGCTCGACTCCAGCGACCCGCTGTTCGGACTCATTCAGTTCAAACTCGGCACCGGCGGGTACGCCCAGGAGTACCTCGGAGAGTGGGATCTTCGCCTTCGTCCAGTGCTGGCACGAGCGTTCGATGCCTACCTCGCGCGTCGATAGCGCACGGCACGTCCACCTCGCAAAGTAGGTTGTTGCCATGACGTTCACGCTGTATGTCGATGGTGATCGATGGCGCGCGCACACCGAATCGGTGCGAGCCCGCGTGCGCGAGGTCATTCATACCGAGCATGGCGTTGACGGCGACCTTGTCCCGGTGATCAAGGGCAACGGTTACGGCCTTGGCAATAGGCGCCTCGCCGACGAGGCTGCCCGCCTTGGCCTAACCCGGATCGCAGTGGGAACGGTCTTCGAGGCCCAGCAGTTGGCGGGGCAGACCGAGGCAGACATCCTGGTCCTCACCCCATTTGAGCCGGCCGACCGCATCGCCGCCAGCGCATGGTCCGACCTCGCCGAATCCGCTGCTTCTCAACGAATCACCCGCACTGTCTCATCGCGCGCTTCCTGGGATGTGTTGGCCGCTGGGCCCGGTCCAGTTCGAGTTGTACTTGAAGGCCTCACGTCGATGGGCCGATTCGGCTTGACCCCTGACGAACTTAGAGACCTGCTGCTCGACCCGTCGACCATCGACGCACTCGCGCAAGACCGCATCCGGCTCGAGGGTCTGGCACTGCACCTGCCACTGGTGCAACCGAGCATCGATCACCGCGCCATCCCGGGGTCACGTTGGCACGATGCGGGTGTCGGCCCGGCCTCCCCGCCCAAGGCGAGTGCCCGAGTGGTCGAGAGTTGGCGCTGGGGCTTGGGCTGGCAGGCACAACTCGCCGACCTCACCGAGAGCCTCACCCAGAGCCTCACCGAGAGCAACGCGCCCACTAGTTCGATCACCGCGTTGACCAGCGCCGCCGCAGTTTGGACGAGTCACCTCGATGACTCCGAACTCGCAGTGCTGCGCTCAGCGCTTCCTGACATCGCGCTGTTTGCCCGAACCGGCACGCGCCTGTGGTTAGGCGATCGCGGCGCCCTTCGCGCTCGTGGAACGGTGTTAGCGGTACATCTTGTGCCCAAAGGTGATGCCAGTGGCTACCGGCAGCGACGCTCGACGCGGGCCGGCGCAATTGCCGTAGTCGGCGGTGGCACAGCGCATGGAGTAGCGCTACAGGCCCCCTCGCCGCTGAGCTCAGCCAGGCAACGGATTCGCACAGCAGGTGCCGGCATTCTTGAAGCGGGCGGACGCTCGCTCTCACCGTTCTACGTTGGCGGCGCCCAGCGTTGGTTCGTCGAGCCGCCACACATGCAAGTCTCGCTGATCGCACTACCGCAAGACACCTCACTACCGGCAGTCGGAACTGAACTAGATGTCGATGTCCGGCTCACGATCGCTCATCCCGACCGAGTAATCGGGCTTGACTAAACCCCAACTGGCTCAAGGGTTTCGGTGCCCTCGTCAAGTACAACCTGGCGACGCCAGACGATCACGTCTTCTGCACCGTCGAGTACGCCACCACCTGGATCGTCGGCATTGTCTGGCTCACCGTCAGAACGAATTGGATCGCGCGCAGGAACTACAACATCGCGAACGATGAGACCAGCGAACCAAGCCGTGGCAACAACATGTAGAAGGATCGCCCCGACATACCAACCCTCGGGCAAGCCCTTGTTGTCATTGCCGTACTGCTGCAGGAAGTACCAAACCGAGGCGAAATACACAGCCTCGACGCTCTGCCAGATCAGAAAGTCTCGCCACCGTGGACGCGCCATCGCTGCGAGTGGAATGAGCCACAGCACGTACTGCGGCGAATACACCTTGTTGGTAACGCAGAACGCTGCGATCACCAAGAACGCCACCTGGGCAATGCGCGGCCGACGTTCGGCGCGCATGATGAGCAACGCGACTGCGCCGCAGAGGCCGATCAGCAAAACGCCGGCGACGACGTTGAGAAATGCTGAAGGGATCGGCAGTTTCAGGGCCATCAGGGCGTACCAAATCGATCCCCAGTCAGCACCGCGGTAGCCGGAGAAAGCGTAGAACTCGTACCAGCCACGAAAGTTCAGAAGGGCAATGGGGACATTGACTGCCAACCAAGCAAGCGCTGTGGCCAAGGTCAGCACGCCGAACGCCCGCATCCGTCCAGCGCGCAGGCAAAGCAGGAACAACGGGCCAAGTAGCAGCACCGGATAGAACTTGGCGGCGATGGCCAACCCCAGCAAGATGCCGGCCCACCACAGCGCTTTGCGCGACCAGGCCAGCATGGCGCCCGCTAACAAAGCGACTGCCAACAGATCCCAGTTGATCACCGCGCACAAGATCGTGCCAGGGGCCAGCGCAACCAACGCGGCATCCCATGGACGTCTGCGCACAGTCAGTGCAGTGCAGGCTACGGCCGCGATCAAGCAGATGAGCAGGAGTAGGACGTTCCAGTCGTAGAACGTGAGTGCTCGCGCAGAACTGGAGTCGCGATGACCAGTGAGCCAGGACGCCAATTGCATGATGGCACCGGTCAATACCGGGTACTCAAGCGGCGGACCTTGCCCTGCGCCGGTCTGAATGTAAGGCAGCCACCCATCGGCAAAACCCCTGAGCTGGTATAGAAACGGGATGTCGGAGTAGCACAGCCGCGTATATCGGGCGTCACCCCCAAACGACTCGGCGTGGCAGGGGAGTTTGGTTACGTAGCCAACTGTGAACGCCGTCGATGCCAGCACAATGAGTATTCGCAGCGGCGTCCAGAACGGCCGCAACACTGACAGGTGAGCACCCATGCGCCCACCGATGCGTTCAGCTGCAGCGGCCACGATCGGATCGCCGCCAGCAGGCGACACGAAGGTGCCGACCTCGTTCAGTGGCGATTCGTTCTGCCCGACAGGAGTGAACGGGCCACCAGCGCCACTATCGGATTCGGTCGTCTGCAAGAGGTCCACCCGCACATCGTGCCGTACGAGGAGCAATCGCACGGCTGGCTCGGCAAGAAAGCGACGACATCGAATCAGTCTCGAGGCACTCAGTCCAGCAGATCGGCGGGCTTGCGTGGCGGTCTGCGCGGGACGCCATCACCCAGCACGTAGGACATCGTCAGATGATTCCAACTGCAACCACTGCACACTTCGACCACATATACGCGGAATTGACCGTGCTCATATGCCATCACCGGAAGTTCGGCAGAATTCTTGACGCGTCCGGAGTAGGGCCCCAACTCGTCGCCGAACACATACGTCACATGGACAAGTTTGACCTTGTGGCACAACGGACATGGTCGCTCGGTGGGCTCGCCGTGGTGCTTAGCTGCGCGAAGCAGATACGGGTCGGCATCCTGATGTTCACCGCGAGCGAACGTGTCGCCTGCGCTGATGCGTTCGAGTACTCCTCGCCGGGTCAAAGCGAAATCAACCACTGAACGAGGCCGGGCTGGATCACTGACTGGTTCAGCCGGGGGCAACGGCTCATGCCGAGGCTCACTCGGACGTTCGCCACGGATACGCGAAGCCCGATGACTGTGGTGACGTGGTGCAGCCATGGCCCAAGCCTAAGGCTGATGCGCCCGGACGACTGCCCGAACGCCGCACCAGCGCTGGTGACGTTGGATGTCGGTGCCGGCCACTCACGCGATGAGGGTGCAGCTACGTGTATGTAGCTGCACCCTCATCGTGGTTTGCATTGATCCCGCCAAACTACCTTGCCGGTAGGACTATGCGTTGGCAGTGATGGTGGTACCGAGTCGCTGCGCTGCTGTGGTGGGCAGTGCTGGCTGTCCGGTGGTGGGCGTGTAGGTGAACGTGGTTGCCAGGGTGCCAGTAGTACCGCTGGTGAACACGATGCTCACCGGGATGGCCGTTCCTACTGAGACCCACGCGCTGGTGGTCGTGTTCCAGTAGGACAAGGTGCCGGTACCGGTTGCCGTGCCGGTAGTACCGGTGCGGCTGTAGGTAGTCAGCGTGCCGATGAACTGCCAGGTGTTGGTCTGGATGAACTTGAAC
>CAIXFH010000025.1 GCA_903918645.1 uncultured Actinomycetes bacterium
GCGTATCTAGTCGCTCCCGCGGCTCGAGTCATCGATACGACGTCGTCTTCGAAGCGCGCGGCGGATTCGTGAACTGCGACGGCAGCCAGGGTCTGCACGATCGATCGAGTCGGCACCAGTGAAATCCGCAGGCCCTGTTCACGAGCCGCTTGAGCCGCACTTTCGGCCGCCGCACGGATGTTGGATGCGCTTGGCAGCAGAACGATCTCCTTGACGCCTGCCCGTGTGATCGCGTCCAGGAACTCGGCCATGGACGGTGCCGCCCGACCATAGGCGCGTACCACGGTGGCGCCCGACGACTCGAGCAGCGCTGCCGTTCCGGAACCGTGCGCAACTGCGACTACCCCACGGCCGTCCGCAAGCCGTTCACTATCGACACCTGAGTCCGCTGCCTTGTCGTCGCGCAGTTTGCTCACGCGGATGTCGTGCGGGCGGCCTGCGTTGATTCCAGCCTCGACGACAGCACCAACATCGTCGGTGTGCACGTGCACATTCCAGAGCCGGCCGGTACCAACAACAACGAGTGAGTCGCCCAGAGCCTCCAGTGACTCGCGCAACGACGGGATCGCCGAATCGTCGGCGTCGAGCAGGTACATCACCTCGAATGCCCCGCCGCCCTCATCGAACTCGTGCAGGTCAAACGGGAAGGCAACCGGTGCCGGGCCAGCCACTCGTCGATGCCCGGTGACTACCTCAACCAAAGATTCCAGAACGACGACAAGCCCTTTACCGCCAGCGTCGACGACACCGGCGCGGGCGAGGACCTCAAGTTGCTCGGGGGTGCGCGCGAGGGCAACCGCTGCCGCATCAGCGACCGCTGCCACCAAGGCAGGAAGGCTGACCTGTGCGGCTGGTGTCGCGGCCGCCTCAGCGACCGCTCGGGCCACTGTGAGAATTGTGCCCTCGCGAGGTGAGGCCACGGCCGCGTACGCAGAGTCCGCAGCCCGGCCAAATGCCGCGGCGACTTGGCGAGCGGACGCCGTGACACCAGATCGCTCGGTATCAAGCAGGTCGGTAAAACCCTGCAGGTACTGCGCCAAGATCACACCGGAGTTACCGCGAGCCCCGAGCACGGTGCCACGCACCAAGGAATGTCCGGTTTCGCTGAGGTCGAGGTCGCGGTCAAGTCGGTCGCGTTCGGCACTCAACTCAACGACGGCAGCCTCAGCGGTGAGGAACATGTTGGTACCGGTGTCGCCATCAGGGACCGGGAAAACGTTGAGGGCATCGATCTCTACTCGGTGTCTTCCCAACGCATCGCGTGCAAGTTCGGTCCAGCGGCGTAGGCCGGCGGCATCCAGAACCTCGAGCACGCTTTACTCCTGACCGAATGGGTACGTTCTGGTGAGCCTAGTGTCGTGGGGCTAGCAGCGGCGCGACCCTCGGCAGCCAATCTGACCCGCCGGTTTGGGGGTTCACCCGCTGGCCTGTATCCTTGGCTGGTTGCCTGGCGATCCGGGCGCATACGGTGTTGACGCACCTCGCACCAACCTTCGCTCTCGATAAAAAGGACTACGACTGTGGCTGCCAACTGCGACGTCTGCGGCAAGGGCCCCGGTTTCGGCCACTCGATTTCGCACTCACACGTGCGCACCAAGCGCCGCTGGAACCCCAACATCCAAAGCGTCCGCGCCTTGGTGGGCAAGACTCCCAAGCGCTTGAACGTCTGCACCTCGTGCATCATGGCCGGTAAAGTAACCCGCGACTAAGCATCTCTGTGAAGTGGGGGCGCCCACCGGAGGGGGCGGCCCCCC
>CAIXFH010000026.1 GCA_903918645.1 uncultured Actinomycetes bacterium
CGTTCGTGAAGTCGAAACCGAGAGCAACCGCGATCACGAGGTAGAAGATGATGTCGTTGGCCATCAGGTGATTCGCGGCCTTCGGGGCAGTGGACGGACTTGATTCACCCGCGGGAAACTAGCTGAACGCGGGGATGCGGGGTTGTCCAAGTCGTGAACTTCGGGAGGGTACGTTCGAGGCCACGGCCACGCTTAATTGCATAAACCGGATCAGATTCGTATACTTTTGCTTGCAGGGGCCGGATGCGTCGCTGCGATCACCCCCAGACCAATCACCTTCAAGGAGAATCCGAATGCCGACAATCGGCGATACAGCTCCCAACTTCCAGGCCGAGACCACAGAGGGCCCGATCGACTTCCACGAATGGATCGGCGATTCCTGGGCCGTCCTCTTCTCTCACCCGCGTGACTTCACTCCAGTCTGCACGACCGAGCTTGGCTACATGGCCAGCATCAACGGCGAATTTCAGAAGCGTGGTGTCAAGATCATCGGCCTCTCCGTCGACGCCATCGATCGCCACGAGCTCTGGGCCGACGACATCGAGGAGACGCAGGGCACGCGCCCGAACTTTCCGATGATCGGCGACACGGACTTCAACGTCTCGAAGCTCTACGACATGCTCCCCGCCGAGATCAGTGGCGACCCGTTGGAGCGCACGCCAGCCGACAACCAGACGGTCCGCAACGTCTTCGTGATTGGTCCGGACAAGAAGATCAAGCTCGTGTTGGCCTACCCGATGACGACGGGCCGCAACTTCGACGAGGTCCTGCGTGTGATCGACTCGCTGCAGCTGACCGCGAAGCACAAGGTCGCGACACCGGCGCAGTGGCAGCAGGGTGGCGACGTGATCATCGCCGGCTCGGTCAACAACGAGCAGGCCAAGGAGATCTGGCCCGAGGGTTGGAAAGAGCCGAAGCCGTACATTCGCATCGTTCCGCAGCCCAAGGGCTGATGTCGGGAGGGGTGGCGGCCTGGCGGTTGCCACCCCAACCGTACGTGGTGCTACCGTGTAGCACATGACTGAATCGATCGGTGTCCGTGAGTTACGCCAGCACGCCAGCCGTTGGCTCGAACGCGTCCAGCAGGGCGAGTCGTTTACCGTCACCGAGCGTGGCAAGCCAATCGCACGGCTTGGTCCGTTGTCAGAGGGTGCCAAAGACTGGCGACAGGATTGGATTGAGCGGGGGCTGATGAGCGCCGCTTCCAAGCCAGCCTCGATCATCCTCGAATCTCAACCAGTGCTGATTGCGCCTGGTACACCGTCGACCAAGGAGATCCTCGACGATCTTCGGCGAGATTTTGACGAGTCGAGCAGGTCGGACGCATGACGTACTACGTCGATGCCTCTGCGTTCGTCAAACTCTTCGCGTTTGAGGCCGAGTCGGATAGCGTTCGCGCCCTCTTGGCAGGATCCCAGCGACCGATTGTTTCATCTGCGCTGCTCGAGATTGAGGTAGTCACCGCTGCGCATCGAATTGGAAGTGGCGCACCGCGCCTGGCCAAGGAATTTCTTGCGATTGTTGAGCGCATCGATATTTCGCGCGGTATCATTTCGATTGCTACACAGCTCGCGCCCGAGGTCAGTCTGCGCTCACTCGATGCGATCCATCTCGCTACGGCGCTCGCAATTCCGCAGTCCGTCGAGATGGTGACGTACGACCAGCGACTTGCCGACGCCTGTCAGCAGTCGGGTATTCCA
>CAIXFH010000027.1 GCA_903918645.1 uncultured Actinomycetes bacterium
GTGAGAAGTTAACTCTCGACCCTGGCTTCTACGAGTGGGCGGGAGTCGCTACGTTCAAGCGGGCGTACTCCATCTTCGTAGAGCGCGGGTACCGTACTCGCTTGCTATCAGCGGCATTTCGAAATCACATGCACTGGAGTGAGTTGGTCGGTGGCGACGGGGTGATCTCGCCACCGTTCTCGTGGCAACAGCGCCTTAACGCAAGCGGTATCGAAGCGGTTGATCGAATCGACATCCCAGTCGACCCAAGGATCGTCACGGCGCTGTATGACAGCATTCCAGATTTTCGTCGCGCCTACGACCCCGATGGCATGACAGAGGATGACTTTCTAACCTACGGCGCGACAGCTCGAACTTTGCGACAGTTCCTAGCAGCAACCAATGACCTCGAGGGATTCGTCCGCGACGTCACCGTGCCAAGCCGAGATTAGGTCTGGCCTCACACGCCTCGGCGTTGGGTAGCAATGCCCTCGTCCATGGCTGATCTCGCGGCCCTCACCGATGCAAGGTCACTGACCTCAGGAACCCCAACCTGCCAAAAGGCTCCACCCTCAGTCCAGTCGTTCTCGCGCACCTTGACCACAATCACGCTGGTTCGCTCATGGTTTCGTGAGGCGACGAGAGCCTGTGAAAGCTCGTCGAGGGTTGACACGTCGACAGCATGAGCCCCCAACGCGGCAGCATGCGCGCGAAAATCAACGCGGACATCGGAACCGGGACCAACTGAATCACGAAGCATGTTGTTGTATGAGTGGCCGCCTTGGCCCACCTGCAAGCGCTCAATCACCGCAAACCCAGCGTTATCGCAGACGACCAGTATGAATTTGTGGCCGGACAAAATTGACCCATAGATGTCGCTGTTCATCATCAGGTAAGAACCATCGCCGACGAGGGCGAAAGTTTGCACCCTTGGGCGCGCCATGGCAGCGCCCCATGCGCCTGAAATCTCATAACCCATGCAAGAGAAGCCATACTCACAGTCAAACGTGGCGATGCCCTTGCTAAGCCAGTTGATATTGAGCTCACCTGGCAATCCACCAGACGCAGTCAGCACGTAATCGTCTGGGTCCGCTGCGCGATGAACAGCTCCGACAACTTGAGCGTAGCTCAGGGGTAGCACGCCATCATCGGACACACGCCCCGATACGAAGGCCTCCAGATCAGTCCTGCAAGTTCGAACATGGTCTTCCCAATCCTTCGAGACTTGCCAGTCATCGAGCTGAACCGAAAGCTCCGCGAGGGTCTCGCGCGCGTCGCCGACAACTCCCAGCGCGCCGTGCTTGAGCGCGTCGAAGCGGGCAGCATTGATCGCGACGAACTGCGCGTCTGGTGAAAATACAGTCCACGAACCTGTAGTGAAGTCCTGTAGGCGCGTGCCGATGGCTATGACGACATCAGCTCGAGACACAACCGCGTTTGCTGCAGCAGCGCCCGTGACACCCAGCGGCCCCGCATATGACGGGTGATCCGCGCGTAGGCAGGACTTCCCCGCGACGGTCTCCACAACGGGGATTCCGTGCCGCGCGGCAATGGTTGACAATGTCTGTTCGGCAAGGGAGTAATGGACACCGCCTCCCGCAATGATGACCGGTCGCTTCGCATGTCGAATGACATGAGCCGCACTGGCCAGAGCTCTTTCGTCGGCTCGGGGGCGTGCAATTGTGCGCATACGCGGCGTGAAGAACTCTTCGGGATAGGCGTAGGCCATTGCGGCAACATCCTGCGGAAGCCCCAAGAAGGCAGGACCACACTCAGCCGGGTCAAGCAGAACTGCGACTAGGTGAGGGAGCGAGGAGAGCACCTGCGCAGGGTCGGTGATTCGATCCCAGTAGCGAACAACTGGCCTAAACGCATCGTTGACGGTCGTTGATGGCGAGCCGAAATGCTCGACTTGTTGGAGTACTGGATCAGGCAACCGCGAGTTGAAGGTATCGCCACTGATGAACAACACCGGTAAGCGATTAGCCATAGCAACCCCGGCTGCAGTGACCATATTGGTGGCGCCAGGGCCCACAGATGATGTGCAGACGAGTATCTGCTGGCGACGCGTGGCCTTGGCGAATGCCGCTGCAGCAAGCCCCATGCCCTGCTCATTCTGCCCGCGGAACAAGGGGATTTCATCTCGATGCCGCTCCAACGAGTGCCCAAGACTTGTGACATTGCCATGGCCGAAGA
>CAIXFH010000028.1 GCA_903918645.1 uncultured Actinomycetes bacterium
AGGATGACCATCTTTCACGATGACGGTTGGAACGAATTGCTCGTCGTACACGCCTTTTGCATAGGAAGATTCGACTGCTTCGTGCGGGTTTTCGCTTGTTTCTCCGCGGCCGGCGGCGATGGCTTCGTAGGCTTTTTGGGTGCGCTCCCAACGGTTGTCGCGATCCATCGCGTAGAAACGACCGCAGATGCTAGCAATCTCTCCAACGCCTATGCTTTGCATTTTGGCTTCGAGCTCGTCGATAAATCCAACACCCGCACGATACTGCGTGTCGCGCCCATCTAAAAATGCATGTACGTAGACCCGAGCGATGCCGGATCGTTTGCACATCTCGAGAAGGGCGTAGAGATGCTCTTGCGAGGAATGGATACCGCCCGGCGAAGCTAGTCCCACCAAATGGATAGCCCCTTCGTGGCTTTTTGCGTGTTCGATGGTTTTTTGAAAGGCCTTGTTGCTAGCGAATTCCCCGCTTTCGATGGCGAGGTTGATACGCGGTAAGCTCTGATAAAACACCCGACCGGCGCCGATGGTGAGGTGGCCGACTTCAGAATTGCCCATCTCACCCCATCCTAAACCGACCGCCGATCCGGAAGCTTGTATGGTCATCGCCGGGTAGGATTCAATCAAACGGTGGAATACCGGCATTTTGGCTTGGTTGACTGCATTTCCTTCGGCTGGAGGAGCTACGCCAAAGCCATCGACGATAAGTAAAACAACGGGTTTATAGGCCATGCGGAGAGTATAGCAGGAGGAAGAAGCCGAGAGGAGAGATCCGTACTCGACAAATGGTCAAAAATGTGCCAAGGTATCGCGTTCCTTCCCGCCTTACGGTAGGGTTGGATCACGGGTTCCCAGACGACTGAAGGAGGCTCCGAGACGATGAATGCTCAACGCAGGAACCACAGCTTTGCGACGGGCGTCGCAATGTTCGTGGCAGCGGTCCTCGTGACCGTCAGTGCCAACGCCCAACCGGACCGCCACTCCCGGAATCGAGTGGCCCCTTCCGCTTCCGCGACGATGCTCGCGCAGCAGCAGACACAGACGCCGTCCGCGTGCACGAATCCTGCGGGATCGGACTCGCAGGCGCGTGCAGCGCGTGCGGCGACGCAGTCTGGCCACCCCGATCAGGCGCTCCCCTTCTGGGAAGAGGCGCTTCGACTCTGTCCGAGTCCCGACCTCTACGAGGGAGTGGCTCGGGCGTACGAGGCGCTCGCTTCGCTGGCGGACGATGCGCATCGTCTTCCGTCGCTCGAAGCGGAGCTCCACGCGCTGCAGCAGGGGCTCGTGCTGGCCGAAACGCACCCCGTGCAGGGGTACTCGGTCGTCACGGTCCGCTCGCGGATCGCCATGCTCGAGACGGCGATCGAGAACCTGCAGCGGCAGCTCGCG
The DNA here is from genome assembly GCA_903918645.1 of uncultured Actinomycetes bacterium. Classification (GTDB taxonomy): domain Bacteria; phylum Actinomycetota; class Actinomycetes; order S36-B12; family CAIYMF01; genus Longivirga. The sequence continues at coordinate 1,390 of CAIXFH010000028.1, forward strand.
AGGGCCGTTCCTCAGCACGTCGAGACGCATCCGGTCTGCACCGCCAATACGCAGACCGACGTCGCCAACTGTGGCGCGTGCGGTCATCGCTGCGACGCGGGGCTCGTCTGCACCGCCGGCGCGTGCCGCGCGCTGATCACGACGCCGCCCGTCGTCACCCCGACGCCGAGTCGCACCGCCCCTCTCCTCATGATCGTGAGCGGTGGCGCGCTCACGATCGCCGGCGGGACGATCCTCGGAGTCGGTATCTCGGCACGCTCCGCCGCCAACGCCGATGAGGCTACGCTCGCACGGAGCGGGTGCAACCTTCCCTCAAGGCCCACCCTCTGTGCGAACTACCCGACCGGAGCTACGACCCCGGCGTCCATCGCTGCGTGGGCGATGCCTCTCGGGGGAGTCATGCTCGGTGTGGGCCTCGTCGATGGCGTCATCGGTGCCGTCTGGTACGCCCGCACTGGACGAGCCACGACGGAACGCCCCCGCCTGAGTGGGTGGTACACCCCCGGTGGTGGCGGCCTCTCACTCACCAGCACCTTCTGAACACAGCTCACTACCCCACCTCACCCGGGCACGAACGTCACGCACTCCGCGACGCTCGTGCCCGGCACCCCTCTCTTTCCTTGAAAAAACCTTGGGATTACACTATCCACATAAGATCCACAGCTCATGTCATGTTGCTTGACGTCACTTTTCTGACGGCAGGCAAGAGGACGTGAACCGTTGTTCATGAACTCGAGACTCAACGTTAGGTGAGAAGAGGAGAGAAGCCGTGGAGACTGTAGAAAGCGCGCCCACCCTGGCAGATGGGTCCGTCGTAGCCGGTCGCTACGAAATCGTCCGACGGATCGGTGAGGGTGGACTCGGGGAAGTATACGAGTGCACCGTGCTCGCCACCGGTGGAAAGGCGGCTCTCAAGATCTTGAAGCCCGCCCTCAACAAGACCACGGCCGTCGAGCGGTTCCTCCAGGAGCCGCGTGCCGCTGCCGCTGTCAACCACAAGCGTATCATCAAGGTGAGTGACGCCGGCGAAAGCGACGGAGTCTACTTCCTGGTGATGGAGCTCCTCGGGGGACACAACCTCGGAGAGGAGATCGACCGATTCGGGGGGAAGCTCCCGATCGGTCACGCGATCAACGTTCTCCTGCAGATCTGTGACGGCCTTGGGGCTGCGCACAATGCAGGCGTCGTGCATCGCGACCTCAAACCCGAGAACATCTTCGTAACTCGAACCACGGGCAACCTGGGAGTCGAGTTCGAGATCAAGATTCTCGACTTCGGAATCGCGCGGATCGACAGCGCGGAGCGAATGACCCAGACCACCACGGTCATCGGCACGCCGGTCTACATGTCCCCGGAGCAGCAACTCCGACCGAAGGACGTGAACG
>CAIXFH010000029.1 GCA_903918645.1 uncultured Actinomycetes bacterium
GGCACCCGCGGCAAAATGCACAACCCCGTGACCGGATCCGGCGGAATGCTGGTGGGCACTGTCGAAGCGATGGGCCCTGATAGCCATCACCACGAGCTGTCGGTCGGTGATCACATCACGAGCCTTGTGTCGCTCACCCTGACCCCTCTGCACATCAGCGACGGGTTGGCATCGTGGGACGGTCACAGCGAACAGGTGCCCTGCGACGGTCATGCCATCCTGTTCGACCGCACGATCGTCGCGAAGGTCCCCGATGATCTCCCGGGAGCGTTGGCGATGGCCGTCATGGACGTGTGCGGCGCCCCGGCACTGACCGCACGAGTGGTCGCCCGTTACGTGGCGGCAGGGCAACCGCCGCGGGTCGCGGTCATCGGTGGGGCAGGTAAGAGCGGGTCGTTGTCGTTGGCGGCGGCGCGACGAGCGGGCGCTGCACAGACCCTCGGGATTGTTCCCATCGAGCGCGAGGCCATAGCGCTTCGCGACGCAGCTCTCTGCGACGTCGTTGCGCTGGCCGATGCCCGCGACCCAGTTGCTCTCTCGGACACCATTAGCGCAGTGCTTGGGGGCCCAGCCGACATAGTTGTCGTGTGCGTTGATGTTCCCGGCTGCGAGCACGGAGCAATCTTGGCGACCGGTGACGGTGGCACGATCATCTTCTTCTCGATGGCCACCTCATTCGCCACTGCCGCACTCGGCGCGGAAGGCCTTGCGGCCGATGTCACGATGCTGATCGGCAATGGGTTCACGCCCGGCCATGCCGAGATGGCTTTCGATCTGCTCCGCACTGAGCCCGGCGTGGCGGCGCTGTTCAACTCGCGCCTCGCCGCCGAGGGGCATCTGTGACCGTCGATGCACCGAAGGTGCGGAGTACCGAGCCGGTACTCTGGCACGGCGGTCGACTCATCACCGATGGAGCTGTCACATCGTCGTCGATGGTTGTGGCTGACGGCGTCATCGTGTGGGTGGGGGAGGCCAGCCGCGCCCCGAGCACTCGGCTTGCTGTGGACGTGCGTGGTGCCTTGATCACCCCAGCTTTCGTTGATGGGCACATGCACGCTACCGACACCGGATTGGCGCTTGCTGGGCTTGACCTTTCTGGCTCGCGCTCGAAAGCCGATGTGCTAGAAGCTGTCTCGCGAATGTGTCGGCAGCTGCGAGGCCGAACAATTCTTGGTCACGGCTGGGACGAAAGCGCCTGGCCGATTCGCGAGTTGCCTACGGCCGCTGAACTTGATCGCGCGTCATATGGCTCCTTCGTCTACTTGTCACGCATCGACGTGCATTCGGCTCTTGTGTCCGGTGCGTTGATGTCATCTGTGCGATCACTAGCAGGTCAGGCGGGCTACGACTCCTCAGGTTGGCTCAGCCGCGAGGCCCACCAAGCGATCCGCAATGCTGCGCTCGAGTCGATCACGCCTGGGCAACGGGTCGATGCGCAACGGTTAGCACTGCAGACCGTTGCGAGCCTGGGAATCGGCGCGGTGCACGAGATGGGCGGGCCAGACATTGGCGGCGCCGACGACGCCACCGCTCTCGTGGCGCTAGCGAATTCGGCGCAATGGCCAGACGTTGTTGTGTATTGGGGTCAGTTGGCAGCCGACGGCGGAATCGAGGCAATGCGTGATATCGGTGGGTACGGCGCCGGTGGCGACCTGTTCATCGACGGCGCGATCGGTTCGCGCACAGCGTGTTTGCGCTCGCCCTACTCTGACTTCGCTGACACCCACGGCGCTCTCTACTTTGATTCAGCGGCGGTTCAAGATCACGTCGCTCAGTGCACGCTGGCCGGAATCCAGGCTGGTTTCCACGTGATTGGCGACGCAGCGATGGACACCATCATTTCTGGCATGCGGGCCGCCGCCAGCGATGTCGGCCATGATGCTTTACGCACTCGGCACCACCGCCTCGAGCATGCCGAGATGCTCGACACGCAGCAGATCAGTGCCCTCGCCGATCTTGGTGTGATTGCGTCCGTACAGCCGGCCTTCGACGCCTCCTGGGGTGGGGACGACGGGATGTATTGCGATCGGCTAGGGCCAGATCGTGGGGTCCGCCTCAATCCTTTCGCGGACATGCTTGCGGCTGGGATCCCACTGGTGTTCGGCTCCGATTCCCCAGTCACGGCCGTCGATCCCTGGGGCGCGGTTCGGGCCGCGGTGCAGCACAGAACGATTGGCCAGCGAGTCGGAATTGCCGCAGCCTTCAGCGCGCATACTCTCGCCGGCCACCAGTCGGTCGGCTCATCGGCCGGAGCCCTGTTAGCCGGATCCGCCGCCACTTTTGCTGTGTGGGCGGCAGACTTCCCCCGAGATGCGCACGGTTGGCCAGATCTGTCGGCCACAACCACATCTCCTGATTGCCTACGTACGGTCGTTCGAGGAACAACGGTGCACGACAACGGTGTACTCGAGGAGGTGGCGGCGTGAGCCGCACAGGAACCGGTTCGACCAACGACCCAAGGCGCCTACTCGCCCTTGATCCAGCGCAGATTCGCAAGGCACGGGCGTTGGCGCGTAAGGCGGGCGGCCCCGTGGTGAAGATCGCGAAACGACACACCACGGTGTCGGTCGAACGCGCAGTGCTCCGTCTCGCGGGCCTCGAGGGTGCAGACGTCGAGGGCATCCCATGGGTGAGTCGACTCGCCGATGTCGTCCGTGAACAAGTGGGTCTCGAGCACGGCGTGTCGCTACCGGTGTGGGACGCACTGCTGCGAACAGAAGATGACCTGCTGACGTTGGCGCAGAAGGCGGCTGCTGGTTCGGTGCAGTTCCGAATTCCGAGTGGCAAGGATTCGATTCGCGCAGCGAAAGCGGCTAGAAGTGCTGTCTCTGTTGGCATCCGGCGAATCGACACCAACAGAAGGCAACGCGATCGGATGATTGCGAAGTTCGGCAATCCGCCAGCACCGTGGATCTACCTCATCGTGGCAACCGGCGACATCTACGAGGACATCCCGCAGGCGCAGGCCGCCGCTCGTGAAGGCGCCGACGTCATCGCAGTAATCCGGTCCACTGGTCAATCGCTGCTTGACTACGTGCCAGAAGGTGCGACCCGCGAAGGCTATGCGGGCACCTACGCGACACAAGAGAACTTTCGATTGATGCGCGCCGCGTTGGACGAAACTAGCGCAGAACTCGGTCGCTACGTACGGCTCACTAACTATGCGTCGGGCCTATGTATGCCTGAGATTGCGGCACTGGCTGGGCTTGAACGCCTTGACATGATGCTCAACGACTCGATGTACGGAATCCTGTTTCGCGACATCAATCCGATCCGCACTTTCGTCGATCAGCGTTTCAGTCGTCAGATCCATGCACGCGCGGGAATCATCATCAACACTGGCGAGGACAACTATCTGACCACCGCGGACGCTGTCGAGGCCGCGCACACGGTCACCGTGAGCCAATTGCTCAACGAGTTCTTCGCCAAGGAAGCCGGGCTCGAGGACTGGCAACTCGGGCTTGGCCACGCATTTGAGATCAACCCAACGGTGCCAGATTCATTCCGGCTCGAACTCGCGCACGCATTGCTAGCCCGCACCCTGTTTCCAGATGCGCCACTGAAGTGGATGCCGCCGACCAAGCACATGACCGGCGATATCTTCAACGGCTTCCTCCACGACGGCTTCTTCAATCTCGCCGGAATCCTTACCGGCCAAGGGATCTTACTTGTGGGCATGATGACCGAGGCTGTGGTCACACCGTGGCTGTCCGATCGCGACCTTGCACTGCAGAACGTTCGGTACGTCTTTAATACTGCCGGAAATCTGCGCGAGGACTTCCGGCCGCCACCCGACGGGTTCATCGCCAGTCGCGCCAAGGAGGTCCTTGGTGAGGCAGTTGACTTACTCGAAGCAATCGTCGACGACACGCTCCTTGACGCAATCGGTGATGGCACGTTTGGCTTGATGAAGCGTCCCGCTAACGCAGGGCGCGGGCTGGAGGGTGTCGTTGTGAAGGATCGCGATTACCTCAACCCCGCCACCGACATGCTGGATGAGGGGGCGACAAGATGAGCGAAAAGACGAGCAAGAAGACATCGATCGTGCGCCCTTACGGTGACACCACCGGCGATGGCATGGTGCAGGTGTCGTTCACCTTGCCGGTGAAGCATGACAAGCGCGCCGAAGGCGCCGCATTACAGCTCGCGAAGAAGATGGGCCTTGACCCGGCGATGGTTGTGCATGCCAAGCCCATGGGCCCTGACTTCACCTTCTTCATCGTCTACGGATCTGTCCATCATCTGGTCGATCTGAGGGAAGTTGTGGTGATCGAGCGCGACTATCCGTTGCTCTCGCCCAAGGAGGTGAACACGGCAGTGAAGAAGGGCCTCCACCGTCCGTTGGTCATCGTTGGAGCATGTATCGGTACGGATGCGCACACAGTAGGTATCGACGCGATCCTCAACATCAAGGGATTCGCGGGGGAGAAGGGGCTCGAGTACTACACGGAACTCAAGGTCGTGAATCTCGGCGCGCAAGTTGCCGTGCCCGACCTTGTCGAACAGGCCCGCATTCACCAAGCCGACGCGGTGCTCGTGTCGCAGGTGGTCACCCAACGTGATGCCCATTTGCATAACACGCGCGAAATGAGTGCTGCCTTCCGAGAGGCTTTCCCTGCTAGCCGTCGGCCGCTCCTTGTCGTTGGCGGTCCTCGATTCGATGAGTCGATGAGCGCCGATCTTGGCGTTAACCGCATCTTCGGAAAAGGGACCACTCCTGGTGAAGTCGCGTCCTATCTCGTCAATGCATTGGTTCCCAACGGAGAGAAGTCCGCATGAGCATCTACGACGCAGAATCTGATCCGCGACATGGAATGTCGGTAACTCATCGCCGTTATGTGCCGCATTCACACGCGCACTATGGCGGCAGCCTGGTTGACGGTGCGTACATGCTGGCCATGTTCGGTGACGTTGCGACAGAGCTGCTGATTCGTACCGACGGCGACGAGGGACTCTTCGCTGGCTATGACCAGGTGTCGTTCCTCCAACCGGTTATCGCTGGAGACGTCCTAGAGGCCACCGCAACGATCACCCGTGTTGGTCGACGATCGCGTGGAATCGAGTTCGAAGCACGCGTCGTCTGCCGAGCTACACCTGAGGTGTCGCCTTCTGCAGCAATCGTTCTCGCTGAACCGATCGTCGTTACTACAGCCAGCGGAACCTGCGTCGTACCTGCCTGAGCCACTGGCGCACTCGCTCCCGCTCGATGCGGCGGAGTGTGGTGAGCCGGGCATCACGTAGCCTGAGCAATATGTCCAGGATCGCCCCGCGCAGTGCACGAGCGCTCTGGCCCACCTCGGCCAATGCGCCGATGCTCGGGCGAGTGCTCGGCTCAGCTGCGGGCGGTGCTCTGCTTGCTGCGGCCTTCCCACCGCACGACATCGTCTGGCTTGCGCCACCTGCGCTTGCCCTGCTCACCTTGAGTTGGCGTGGGGTACGTACCTGGCCGGGATTCTGGTTGGGTCTACTCACTGGCTTCGCCTTTTTGCTTCCGCACATTTTGTGGATGAGGGTCATCGGTGATGATGCCTGGATCCTGCTCAGCGGTCTTTTCGCACCAGCATTCGCGCTCATCGGGGCAGGCGTCGCGTGGACCTCTCGGCTGAAGTACTGGGTCTTGGCGGTGCCACTGCTCTGGGTCACGTCGGAGGCAATCCGCGATCGTGAGCCCTTTGGCGGCTTCCCCTGGGGCCGGTTGGCGTTTAGCCAGACCAACACCTCGCTTACGCCTTACGCGGCCATAGCGGGCGCCCCTGGGGTCACGTTCGCCCTTGCAGCGATGGGTTCACTGCTTGCTTTCGTCGTGGTGAGTCTGCGTCGACCGCGCGCAGTGGTGGCGGCATTGATCGGGATAGCCATCATTGGTAGCGCGGGCGGTCTTGTGCCACTGCCTACGCAAGGTCAGGTGGATCTAGGAGCACACGGCGGCCCAGCCACAGTGGTGGCTGCGGTGGTCCAGGGGAACGTTCCCGCGGCAGGGCTCGATGCCTTCGGCGAACGTGCGGCGGTACTTCTCAATCACGTGCATGAGACCGAGAAGTTGGCGGCCGACGTCGCGGCGGGAATCGCCCGTCAACCTGATTTGGTGATCTGGCCCGAGAACTCCACTGACATCGACCCGCTCTTGGACGCAGCGGCAGCAAGCCAAATTCAGCACGCGGCGGACGCCATCAACGTGCCGATTCTTGTCGGGGCCGTGGTCAATGTTCCTAGTGATCCCTCGCACATCTGGAACACTGGAATCGTCTGGCTACCAACGTCTTCGGGCACACCTGGGCCGTCGACGAACTACGTCAAGCAGCACCCGGTGCCCTTCGGCGAGTGGATTCCGGCTCGTGCGGTGCTGTCCGCCTTGATCCCGCGATTTGGTCGAATTCCGCGCGATTTCGCGGCAGGGCCGTCAACCGGTGTGCTTCAGGTTGGGCCAGCGCGACTAGGAGATCTGATTTGTTTCGAGGTCGCGTACGACAGCCTTGCCACTGCTGCTGTACGCGGTGACGGTGTACCAGGTGCGCTTGCCGGCCTAGGTGCCCGAATCATCACAGTGCAGACCAACAACGCAACGTATGGTCACACCGGTCAACCCGAGCAACAGCTTGCGATGTCACGGTTGCGCGCGGTCGAGCATGGACGCGCGGTACTCATCGCGGCTACTAGCGGTATCAGCGCCATCATCGCCCCCGACGGTTCGATGGTGGGCTTGCTCGGGGAGTACACCGCTGGCTACCTCGTCGAGAGCGTCCCATTGCGCGACGAATTGACGATCTCCGACCGGCTCGGTGCCGTGCCGGAACTCGTAGCCGTGCTGGCATCGATTGCGCTCCTCTTCCTGGCCTATCGCGGACGCAGACGCGACGAGCACGTAGGCTCAGCAACAGATGATGGCCTGGCAATATCAACTGGGGAGGCAGCGCTGTGAGCACGGAATCGTTTGCCGAGTTGGGTCAGATCCTGGTGATCATCCCAACTTACAACGAGCGGGAAAACGTAGAACTCATCGTCGCTCGCACACGCAAAGCTGTTCCTGAAGCGCACATCCTGATCGCCGACGACAACAGCCCCGATGGCACAGGCGCGATTGCCGACGACCTTGCAGCCGTCGATGACCACGTGCAGGTCATGCATCGCAGAGGCAAAGAGGGTCTGGGCGCCGCATACCTGGCGGGTTTTGAGTGGGCGCTAACCAATGCGTATGACGTCGTTGTCGAAATGGACGCGGATGGGAGCCACCAACCCGAGCAGTTGCCGCTGCTGCTCGCAGCGCTGCGTCACGCAGACCTTGTACTTGGTTCTCGCTGGGTGACTGGCGGTTCAGTGGTCAACTGGCCCAAGCATCGCGAGGTGCTGTCCCGCGGAGGCAATCTCTACACGCGAGTAATGCTCGGCGTACCGTTGCACGATGCCACGGGTGGATTCCGCGCCTTTCGCGCGCATGCCTTGCGCTCACTGGATCTCACCGGCGTTGAGAGTAAGGGCTACTGCTTCCAAGTGGACCTCGCCTGGCGGGCCGTTCGCGCCGGCCTGACGGTTGCGGAGGTGCCGATCGAATTCATCGAGCGAGAACTTGGCGTGTCGAAGATGAATCAGAAGATCGTTGTAGAGGCACTGTGGCGGGTAACGGTCTGGGGCGCAACCGATCGTACGAACAAGGCTCGAGCCCTGCTCGCGGGTGTTGGGAGCCCCGACCGCGGTGGTTGGTAGAGCATGAATCCCCTCGTGATCTTGGCCGTTGTGGGCTATCTGGCGCTCGAATGGTTTGCCGCAGTCTGGTTGGCAGCGCTGATCGGTTGGGGCGGGGTCATCGTCGTGCTTCTCGCCCTCGTATTGGTCGGTGCTGCGGTGATGCGCCGTGCCGGTTTCGCAGCGGCGCGAACCTTGCGACCCACCACAGTCGATGGGTTGTCGGTGGCCGAGACAGTTTCGGCAGAGCGCGCACAACACATGGCCGGCCAGGTAGGTGATGCCGGGATCGTGTTCGTCGCCGGACTGCTCATTGCAGTGCCCGGATTAGTCTCCAGCGCCCTCGGACTCATCGCGCTCATCCCCGGCGTCCGTGCGGTGGTGCGCTCAGCCGTGGCGAGCCGGGCACTTCGGCGGATGCGCGACTTGGGGGTCGACCCGCGCACCGGGCGGCCGGGCACAAACTACGGGGGATCCGGCGGCGGGGGAGTGGTACCCGGTGAAGTGATCCGAGATGACCAGCCGGGCCCAAATTCGGGGCCAGCTCACCAAGGGCCCGACGGGCACATCATCGAAGGCCGCGTGATCGATCCGGAGTGATGTGCGCGCTGCTAGCGCCGGTCACTGTGTGCATTGGTGCGCAGTTGCTATCCCTTACACGCCAACGCGAGCCCGACGTTGGAATCGGGCTCGCGCATGGGGTGGGGTGTATCTGAGTGGTGAAGCTCTAATCAACTAGCCTTTGTTGCTGAAGTGCGCGTCACATGCAGGACCTCGAGGCGTTCAGCCAACAGGGTCTCGAGATCGTCGATGGTTCGCCGTTCGAGGAGCATGTCCCAGTGGGTGCGAGCCGGTTTGGTGGCCTTGACCTCTGGCTTCTCGCCGTTACGACGGAGGGCCTCAGCGCCGCATCGGCATTCCCATAGAGCAGGCACGTCCGCTTCCATCGAAAACATCATGCTCGAGACGTGTCCAACCGGGCAGATGTAGTCGATGACCTGACGCGGTGCGAGCTCCACATGGGTCTCATTTTCGTAACTCGTGGCGCCAAGTCGGGTGCCGCGCAATATCTCAGTCATGGTTCCCCCTTCATAACGGCCAGTCCTCGATGCAACTGGTCCCGCTGTCTAGTAACGAGGTAGACGCATCAAGTGTTCCCATGGATCCCACGGATGAAACCTGCAATCGTCATATTCACCCGGACGCTACGAAGCCGGTCAACGACCAGCCGATTAGCGTTGGATGCGTAGATCTGAGAATGCCGGTATGGGGTCTGCACGCACTGTGCTACACGTGTGAGGCTGCTGAGAGTCGCGAACGCCCAAACGCGCGAGCCTAGAGAACGGCCGGGAGCTCGTTCCCGGCTTCCCGGATTCCGCGTGCAATGTCGACCTTACGGAGCAGATACCCGCCAATGATGAAGAACACAATCAGGGCAAACAGTGCGGATCGGTATGAGCCGGTGAACTGGTACGTGAGACCGAAGAGCAGCGTGCCGAGCCAGGACGTACCCCGCTCAGCGGCCTGGTAAAGACTGAAGTACTCACCCTCGCGGCCGCGAGGGATCAGTTGGGAGAACAACGATCGCGACAGTGCCTGAGTGCCAGCGACCACGAGGCCAATCAGGCCGGCCATCAACCAGAACATCGATGGGCTGTGTGCGGGCAGGAAATACCCAATGAACACGATCACTACCCACACGACGAGCGCACCCAAGATGACCTGTTGAGCGCCACGCTTGGCAGCGGTTCGACCCATGAACAGCGCGCCGATAATCCCGGTGATCTCCACGATGAGCACGGCCAGGATGACGTTGGTGATGCTCATTCCCAGTTCCTGGGTCCCATACACGGCTGCGACCACAATGACGGTTTGGACTCCATCGTTGAAGAACAAGAAGGCGATAAGGAAGCGCAAGGTCTGTGGGTACTTGCGTACATGAGACAAGGTGTCGCGCAATTGACTGAAGCTAGTGCGGAAGCTGACTTTGGCCTCTCGGGCCTCGACGATTCGATCCTTGATTCCCAGGTAGGGCACGATCGAAAAGACCAGCCACCACACCCCGGCCAATAGGAAGCCAACCCGGACGGCAAGGCCCTCGGATAGTCCGAAAGTGTCGTGCATCTGCACGAGCACCAGGCTCACGATGAGGAGCAGGAACCCGCCCACGTATCCAAACGCCCAGCCTTCAGTGGAAACTCGGTCACGCTCGTCGGGCTCGGCGATATCGACCAAGATGGCCGCGTACACAGTCAAACTCGCGATCAGCGCGACGTTACCGATGATGAGCAGGAACGCGCCGAGCAGCCAGTTCGTCCCGGTGACGAAGAAAAGGCACATTGTTGCCACAGCGCCGATTGCGGCATATGTCAACAGCCACCTGCGTTTTGAGGGCGAGCGATCGGCGAGCGCTCCCACCACCGGCATGGCCAGGAATGACAGCACAGTGGCGATGGTCACGACGTAGAAGACCGCCGATCCTGGCGCGACCGGAATGCCGAGAACGTGCAAGTCTTGAGTACATGGATTTGCATCGGTACCAGCCGCGCCACATGCCGCTGTTTCTGCCACAGCAGTCAGATAGGGCGTCGCAAGAACTACCGAGACGGTCGTCACGAACGCAGACTGCGCGAATTCGTACCAATACCAAGCCCGCTGCTCGCGGCGTCTGGTCGGACCGTCATCATACGTGCGCGCACCGGCCATATCGCTTGTCATGACAGGGATCATGCCGTCTTTGGTCCAGCATTTGCGACAGGACGCGCCTGCAAGAGTTCGCTTCTGGTCTTGGTGAGCGCCGGAGTCAGGCACGATGAGGCTCATGGAACTTCGCGTCTTGAGTGATCGACTGTCTGTCTGCCGTCTTCCTGCTGATGCGCCGTGGCCAGTACCACCGGATCGCCCCGTCTTCTTTTCGGCTACGCGCACTTCCAGCGAGATCTCGGTTGTCTGCAGTGAGGATGCAGCACCGTCTGGCGACCTTGTTCGGGTTGAGACCGACTGGCGCGCGTTGGAAGTGGCTGGGCCACTGGACTTTTCGATGGTCGGGGTGATGGCGGCACTGACGGCGCCGCTCGCCGATGTCGATGTCAGTGTCTTTGTGATCTCAACTTATGACACCGATTACGTGTTGGTGCACGCTGGAGCACTTGAGCGAGCGATCGAGGCGCTGCGGCTCGCTGGCCACGTGGTGCAGGCCTCCTGACGCCTCTGGCGTCCTTCCGCGGGAGCCCGCGTGTCAGACCAGTTGCAAGGCGCGAGTGATGACGATCATGGCGCGTGACCAGGCCGACGACTCCGATCCGACGCAGGAGTAGGTCTGCACGACCGCCCAGTCGCGGATACGGTCGGGATCCAACGCCAGGGCGGCCGCGATGCGTTCGATCCGACCCGTGAGAGTGCCACGTAGATCTGGATCTGCGCTGAGAGCCTCGAACGGGTTGCGCAGGAAGGCGCTTGCCTCCCAGTGCGGGTCTGCGATCCAGCCTTTGGCATCAATCGCGTACCAGTGACCGCGGTCTTCCATGATGTTGAAGTGATGCAGATCGCCATGTAAGTAGGCCGTCCGAGGAGTGCTAGACGACAGGTGTTCGAATAATGTCGTCAGCGTCACATGCTCGTCGGGCGAGAACTCAGGCACGGGGTGGGAGGGAAATCCGAAGTCGTCCAGTAGATCCAGACCAGCGAAACGTGGGGCCGACTGGAGCTGGGCATAGAGGTCGACCCAGATTCCGTTGGCGTTACTGGGGGATTCGGCGCTCAAATCCGGCCCAGTCAGGTGTTTCATCAGTAGCGAGCCGCTGAGGTCATCACCCTCCAGGACGTCGACACCGCCATGGCCCATGAAGGCCAGCGCTGCTCGGTAGCCGCTTGTTCGTTCTTCGCCAACTATTGGCACCTTCAGGACAACTTCGTGCTTGCCCACACGACCGGCCGCTGCGAAGGAACACGTGGGCTCGCCCAGCAGCCGCGGCTCAAGTTCGACGTGCCATTCATGGACGAGACGCTGCAGGTGTCCAAGGGCCGAGGCGAACTCGTTGTCGGATGCCTCATAGCGTGAGCGTTGTGCCACGAAGGGGGTCAGATCCACAGTCATGAGTCTGACAGCGATCAGGCCAAGGAGGCGGGATGGCGAGGCGCTAGTGACTCACGACTGCTTGCTAAGAAACATCCGATAAGGAACATTATGTCAAGTAACCGAAATCTACGGTGCTGACACAGTCTTAACCGAGGGCAGCCTCGGACTCAACGCTCCCCGCGACCGGGATGGCTCGGATCCGCGCCTTACGTCCGGTGATCTCGATTTCTGCGCGCCCTTGGGCCACGAGAACCGGAGACACGTACACACCGAAGCGCCCACGATTGCCAACAAGTTGGCCGTACCAGCCGCCGACCGGATTCTTCGGGCTGCGCCCGAAGTCCTCAACTGTGCCAGCGATTGCCGGACGCTGTTCATCGGCGCCGCCGATGAGAATCCAGTCGTTCTGTTCGACGAGCCACTCATGCAGGTCATCGATGGCCCTGGCCAAGTAGGTCAACTCGTTCTTGCCGACCATGCACACCAGCAGTGGCGGATCGAGAGTGTCATCGATGTGCATCGTGTACTCGGACCCACCGCTGGACGTCGCGAGTCGCCAAGGGTTGTGCGCCGTTCCGATAGTTGAGTTCACGTGGATCCTCTGTCTCGCTTGCCTGGATACTCGACGGTATCGGCAAAAGCGGCATTGGTAACCATTTCGGGAAAGACCGTGACCTCACATGGACCCTCGCCTGAGGCAAACAGGTGGTCTTGTGAACCATCTAGTGCTCTGACGGGCCCCGGGCGGACACCACCTGGACGCCGAAATTGCCGGGCTGACGCAAAATGGCGCAGTGCTCGGCCCAATCGGTCAATTCAGCGCCGAAATCAATGCTGAGTGCGATGCTGACCGGCTCTGGCGTCTGGCCGTCGGCAGCGCGAACTAGTTCGTGCACGATGGTTCCGCTTGGCGCGATGATCCTGCTCGCCCCGAGTTGGGTGACTCCCCCGTTAGTACCGCACTGGTTCACTGAAACCCACCACATCCCGTTGGCCAATGCTGCTGCGGGGTACAGCAGGTCCCACCAGGTCCGAGCGGCAAATTCGAATGCGCATGGATGGGCTACGAGGTGCACCCCAGCGGCCGCGAGTGCACGGGACGTCTCGGGAAAGTCGCCATCGAAGCAGGTGACCACCCCGATCGTGCCGATGTCGTCTGTCTCCACGACGAGGTAACTGTCGCCTGCGGTGTAGATCAGGTCCTCGCCCAAGGGGGTGTAGAGGTTGGCCTTGCGATGTGTCGCTATGAGTTCACCGGTGCGCGAGAACACCAGTGCGGTGTTGTAGATCTGATCGCCGACCAACTCCGGAACTGAACCGGCCACCACCCATGATCCAGAGGCTTGTGCAGCGCGTGCCAGCCGCGCCGTCCGCGGACCGTCGAGTGGTTCAGCCGTGACTCTGGCGTCCAGGGCTGCGGTCTCCCCCGAGCAAGCATTGGGCCACAGCTCAGGCAGGACGATGAGATCTGACCCTCCGAGTCGCGTGATTTGCTCACACGCATACGAAGTGTTCTCCTCGCCCTGCCCGGGCTGGGGTAACCATTGGACCAAGCCAACGGTCAAGTCCGATCGCATCAAGACAACTCGTGCAGCACTTCGACTGGAATGACGTCCTGCTTGGTGGCCTTGGCCAGCACGTAGTAGACCGAGCCAGTCACGATCAGGCCGACGATCCAGGCGATATCGGCCCCACCGAGCGAGTCGACGAACATGCCCTTCCAAGCGCTCGACGGGTACGCAAACGGAGCTTCAGCAAGGATGCCGATGAAGTAGGAGGCGATAGCCACCCAGTTGAAGCGACCGTAGATGCCGCCTGTCGCGTGGAAGAACGACTCGACGTGGTACTTGCCTTTGCGGACCAGATAAAAGTCGACCAGATTGATCGCAGTCCATGGGATCAGCATGTACATCAGCAGCAGCACGAATGCCGTGTAGCTAGCCAGGAAGTCGCTGATCGAGATCGCCAGGTACAGAGCGATGACGATGAATACGGCTCCAATGACCCAGCGCCCCGTGGACTTCGGGATCCACTTCGATGCGAAAGTCTGGATGACCGTGATCGTGCAGAGCGTGCCACCGTAAAGGTTGATGGCGTTGGACTGTGCAGCAGTGAGGAAGAGCAAAATCATGAACACCGCGCCGAGGGAGCCGACCGAGGTGTTGATGCCGGCGATCGCGTCGACCGCATCGGGGATGGCCAGTGCGGCCAGCACCCCCCAGATCATGGGCAGAATCGATCCCAGGGTGCAGCCCCAGTACGACGCTGTAAATGCCGAGCGTGCCCCGGCATCGTTCTTGGGCATGTATCGCGAGTAGTCCGAGACGTAAGGCGCGTAGGCCAACTGCCACGTTGCCGCGATTGACACCATGCCAAGGAATGCACCCGTGCTGTCGCCGATACCGCCTCCCTTGGTGAGGAAGTCAGCAGGCAGGCCGTGGGTCACCACGAGGATCATTCCGAGGATCATGGCGATCCCAAGAACTACCGTTGCGATCTTGTTGAGGGTGTGAATGAGGCTATAGCCAAACACCAGCACTACCAGCGCGATCAGGGCAGCCGCGATCTCGCCGACCTTGGGATCGATGTTGGAGTTGACGAGGTTGAGCGATTCACCGCACAACGCCAAGTTCGACGCGAAGAAACCGATGTACATGAACACGGCGATCAGAACGACAATCACACTACCGACCGAACCGAACTGCCCACGGCTCTGAATCATTTGTGGCACACCGAGTTTGGGGCCTTGCGCCGAGTGCAGCGCCATCAAGAGCCCACCACCGAGGTTACCGATGATGATGGCGATCAAACTCGCGGTGAAACTCAGACCGAACACGGTCGGGCCCAGCGCGCCGGTGATGATTGTCAACGGCAGGATGTTGGATCCGAACCAGATCGTGAACAGGTCGCGCGACCGACCGTGTCGCTCGTCATGCGGAATGATGTCGATGGTTCGTTGTTCAACCGCGCTCGCCATTAGGGCTCCGCCTATTCGAGAAGAGCGACAACTGGAGTCGCATGTATTTGTGAGTCGCACGATTGTGGCGGTAGTGCGCGATGAGGACAAGGGTTAGCGACAACCAGTTATTGCTGCGCGCTATGCCGGATGTGACGACGCAATCAGATCAGCCGCTCGCTCAGCGATGAGATAGACCGTGACCATCGGGTTGATTGTGGTCAACTGCGGGAAGACAGAGGCGTCAACAACGCGAAGGCCATCGATTCCTCGAACACGAAGCATCGGGTCGACAACTGCCATCGGATCGTCGAGCGCACCCATCCGGCAAGTGCCTGAGACGTGATACACGGTGTGGTTGGTTCGTCGCACAAGTTCAGCAAGCTCTTCCCCACTGACCTCGGGGCCCGGAAAGACCTCGCGAACGATCCATGACTTCATCGGCTCGGTGTTGGCAATACGTCGAGCCAACTCGATCGCGGCGATCAGCGCTGCTTCGTCGTAGCCTTCCGGATCGGTGAAATAGCGGTAATCGATCTGCGGCGCTACGTCTGGGTCGGCCGACTCGATCCAGACTCGTCCCCGACTCCGCGGTCGAGGAACATTCGGGGTCAAGGTCACATTGTTTTCAGGAATCTGGTAGCCCGCACGTTCGGCGTGCACCCCGTAGGTCATCAATGGCACGTGGAACATCAGATCGGGGAATCCAGTGCCGCCGTCGAGGCGAGTCAGGATGCCTGCGTCCCAGTCCGAAACGCGCGGCTCCGTGAGCGGCCGGGTCGACTCCCACAGGATCAGGCCTTCAGGGTGATCCATCAAATTTTCACCGACACCAGGAAGGTCTGCGACACAGTCGATTCCGAGACCCTCAAGGTCGTGCGCTGCGCCTACACCGCTGCGCAGAAGTAAGGCAGGCGTGTCGATCGCGCCGGCGCACAACAGGACTTCGCGCCGAGCGTTGACCACGCTCAGGCTCCCGTCCGACGCTCGCAGTTCGACGCCGGTTGCGCGCCCTTCGCTAAAAATGATCGACGTCACGAGGGTCTCGAGAGCCACAGTGAGATTGGCGCGCGTGTGCATGATGGGATGCAGGTACCAGACCGACGACGACCCACGAACTCGAGTCTGCGGGTCATAGCTCATCGGGAAGAACCCTGCGCCGCAGACCAACTCTCCCTCGTTCCAGTCATCGATCTCCGCAAGGCCCAAGGCGCTGCAAGCAGAGGCCACGACGTCAATGAGGAATGGGTTGCGATGCTCGGGCGCCACTGGCTGAATCGGCATCTGAAGGCGTTCGAGGTAGGGATGCAAGGTGTCGGCGTCCCAGCCAACAGCACCTGCCGCCACCCACGTGTCGAGGTCCTCTCGCGGCGGCTTGAACGCGATCATCGTGTTGTGTGATGAGCAGCCACCCAAGATTCGGGCGCGCGCTTGACGGATGTGTGAGTTTCCTCGTACCTGCTCGACGCTTCGGTAGTCGAGGTCGTACTGACCCTCGAGCATCTCGAAGAAGCGATGCAAAAGCAGCGCGCGAGGCTCGTTCTCGTCGGTGGGCCCAGCCTCGATGACGAGCACTGTGACGTCCTCGTTTTCAGAGAGCCGCGCAGCAAGAATCGCGCCAGCGGTGCCCCCACCGACGATGATGTAGTCGTACTCGTCATTGGCCATCGAGCGCCCCATTCACTGGCTGTTCTTGCACGACAGATCGGCCGAACTGTAGTGGGCTGCTAGCACCACCGCGCATTGGGAATCCAGCCACGCGGATCTACTCGGCCACTGAACCGGCCACATCCTCAGTGCGTCGCGCCTGCGCCGGAAGTTTCAGTGTCGCAAGCAGGCCGAGCAACACGAAGCCGGCGGCGGTAAAAGCAGTCCAGCGAAAAGCAGATGCGAATGCCTCACCGGCTGCCGAGGCAACAGCGGCTCCCCCGGGCTGTCCGCCCAAGGTGGGGATGATGGTGCCTGCGGTCTGTTCAACAAGATTGGCGATGTCGGTGCGCTGCGTGTCACTAAGACCCGGTACTGATTCGAGGTTGCTCGCCGTGTTGTTTGCCAAGGTGATGAACAGCACGGTTCCGAGCACCGCAGTGCCCAGAGCCGAACCGAGTTGACGAGCAGTGCTCTGCGTCCCGCTTGCTTGCCCTGACTTCCACACGGGCACATCGGCCAGGATGAGTCCGGTGAGTTGGGCACTCGCGTAGCCAACGCCGACTCCATAGATCACCAGCCAGAATGCGATCACCCAACCGCTGACGCTGGTCGAAATTGTGAAGCCCAACCCGAGGATGCCCACGATTTCAAGCGCAAGACCGAGTTGTGCGACGAATCGTTGGGAATACTTCATAGCCAATGTGGCTGCGGTGGGTCCGGCGATGAAGGCCCCGATCGCAAGCGCCGCCAGCAATGCGCCGGCGCCGAATGCTGAGTAGCCGAGCACGCTCTGTAGGAACAGCGGCAGCGAGAACAAGATGCCGAACTCCCCCAGGCTCACGATCAGCGCCGCACCGCTGCCGAGTCCAAAGGTCGGAATAGAAAACAGGCTGAAGTCGAGCAGGGCCGACTTACCGGCGGCAGTGCGCCTGGTCTCGACGAGGTAAAGCCCCACTAAGCAGACCAGAGAGACTACAAATGCCCAAAACACGGGCGATAGCGAGTCTTTCGGCCAGGTCGTAGCCGACAGCGAGGTGTCGCCCAGGGTGTGAAACCAGCCGTAGTTACGGCCCTCGATCAAGCCGAACACCAATGTGCCAACACCGATCGCTGACAAGAAGGCGCCTGCGAAATCTATTCCCGGTGCAATCCGCTCGTCCTTGATCTCCGGGACAAACAGTAGGCAGCCAACAACGATGATTATCGCGATCGGAACGTTGATGTAGAAGGCCCAGCGCCATGAGTGATGCTCGGTGAGCCAACCGCCGACCATCGGTCCGATCGCGGCCATTCCTCCAATGATTGAGCCATAAATCGCAAAGGCGATCGTTCGGGATTTACCCGTGTAGATGGAGTTGATGAGGGAGAGCGAGGTTGGCGACATCATCGCGCCGCCGACGCCCTGCAATGCCCGAGCCGCGATCAGGGCCTCGCCGCTACCGGTGCTTGCTGCGATGACGCTTGCTATCGCGAACACGATCGCGCCGAGGATGAATAGACGGCGCCTTCCGAACCGGTCGCCGAGACCTCCAGCCACGATGAGCAGAGCTGCAAAAACCAACGAATAGACGGCGTTGACCCATTCTGCGTCGATCGAGTTGATGTGCAGGTCGCGGATGATCGACGGCAACGAGACGTTGACAATCGTCGCGTCCATGATGATCAGAGCGAGCCCGAGCCCGATGAAGATCATCGGTGACCAGGTGCCCCCTCGTGCGGCGGTGGGCGTGGGGCTCGAGGTGCGCGTATTCATGAAGGACACCGTAGACGTCCTGAGGTGGATCAGCCCATTTGTTGGTTACGTGTCGATGCACTGACGCGAGCGGTTCCCGCTCACGTGACGAACCTTGCCCGCCACTCCCCCGTTGCCGGACCGTGGCACAAGGCATGATGGAGGCATGAGTAGCGACGACGACATCGAGCGTCTTCTGCGCGAAGTGGAATCCACCATGTCTGGGCAGGGTGCTAAGCCGGCTGCCCAATCGGGCGAGATGGCCAAGTCGACATCCAATGCCAAGGCCAATGCCAAGGCCAATGCCACTGACGAGGTTGCCGCGCGGCCCGGTGGCACCACATTGCGGACTGCGGTGGTCGCCGCAATCGTTTGCGGTGTGGGCGTTTTCGGCTTTACCTTCTTCTTCCAATGGCTGCCCATCATTGACAACCCGATTAGCAGCGGACTTGGTGCAGGTGTTGGCGCGTTCCTCACTGCACTTGCCCTGGGGGTCATAAACCGACGTTGGAAGTAATTAGACGGTGACGTTCCACTGCAGCACTGCTGGAGTGTCTCGTTCAAAGCCCAGCGTGGCTGATGCGGCAGGGGCAAGTGCGAAAGACCGACCCCGATCAGGTGGCAAGTCGAGCCATCGTGCGGCCAGTATGCGCAGCAGATGCGAGTGGGCTATGAGCACAACATTTCGACCAGCATTGATGGTCGGGACTACCCGTGAAAGGACTGCGTCGGCGCGCATACCTACCTCGTTTACGGTCTCGCCGAGCCCCTCGGTGGAGTTGAAGACTGACCAATGCGGATCGCCGAGCTCGGCTCGGATATTCGCAGTCGTGCGTCCTTCATAGACACCGTAATCCCATTCGATCAGGTCCTCGTCCATCTCTGGATCCAACCCAGCGAGTAGGGCCGTATCCCATGCGCGAGACAACGGACTTGAGACAACTAAGGCTGGCAGCCAACTAGTGACGAGTGGTGCGAGGGCACGAGCCGCCTCCACGCCGGCACTATTGAGCGGGATGTCGGTGCGGCCGGTGTGCCGAAAGCCGCGACTCCAGTCGGTTTCGCCGTGACGAAGCAATCTCAGACGTCCCGCAGAACTCATGGCGCAAGTGTGTCACTGCTGTTCGACGATGACGATCCGAGCGCGTAAAACACAATAGCGCTGGCTGCTGCAACGTTGAGGCTATCGATGCCGGCGGCCATGGGGATGCGCACATTCGCAGCGCACCTGCCTAACGCGCCAGCAGTGAGCCCTTCGCCCTCGGTGCCAAGCAAGATCGCGAAAGGTGGTGTGCGATCGACGTCTCGCAGCGGTACCCCTGCTGGATCGGGTGACATTGCCAGGCAGCGAAACCCTCGCTCCCGCAAGTCATCCAGCCCCGCTGGCCAGTTATCGACACGGGTCCACGGGACAGCGAAAACCGCGCCCATCGACACCTTCACGCTGCGGCGGTACAACGGGTCGGCGCACTCTGGGCTGACCAACACCGCGTCGAAGCCAAGCGCGGCCGCGCTGCGAAATACCGCACCAACATTGGTGTGATCGACCAAGTCTTCAAGTACGACAACTCTTGTCGCTCCGGTTAGTACTTCATCGACGCTGGGTAGCGATCGACGATTGAGCGACGCCAGTGCGCCTCGATGCACGCGATAGCCAGTGACACCGCGCAACGTTGCGTCGTCAGCCACGTAGACCGGGCATTCGTGATCCGCCAGGACATCAGCCAGACCTTCCACCCATCGCTCGGCCATCAGCATCGAACGTGGTGTGTAACCGTCCTCGAGTGCTCGCCGGATCACCTTCTCGCTCTCGGCCAGAAAGAGTCCCTCGGCCGGTTCACGGACTTTGCGAAGGCCGACATCTGTGAGTTGGGTGTAGTCAGCCAGACGTGGATCCGTCGCGTCGTCGACATTGATGATCGTGGTCACCGGTGATTCCACAGACTCACTACTGCAGCGACTAGACCGACGACGACGATGGTGCCGCGCAGGACGGAGGCAGGCAATCGGCGAGCTACGGGGGCGCCCACGAGGCCGCCCAGAGTTGCGCCGGCGCCAACAGCCAGGGCCGCCGGCCAAAACACCGCTCCCGCCAGGGCAAACACACAGGCCGCAGCAAGATTCGAAACTGCCTGCAACACGTTCTTGGCCGCATTGGACCGTTGTAGGTCGACGTCGAAGAGGGTGGCAAGTACGGCCATCAAAATGATGCCTTGTGCGGCGCCGAAGTAGCCTGCGTAAATCCCGATCACGAACAACACCGGGTACTGCGTCTTCTGGGGCATGTTGGTGGGATCGATTCCACGGACATTGAGTTCACGGACGATACGAGGCTGCACCACGACCAGCAGGCAAGCAACCAGAATCAGCCAGGGCACGATGGCTTCAAAGACTGAAGCGGGTAGTGCGAGGACGAGTCCAGCGCCGCTCACGGCCCCGAGCCCGATGGCCACCGCCAGCAGGCTGATGTGGCCCTTTCGTTCAGTGTTGTGATCGCGGTAAATCCATGCGCCCATGGCGTTTCCGGGCGCCACCCCGAATGAGTTGGTGCCATTCGCGACAACAGGTGGCAAACCGCTAGCAAGTAGCAATGGGTAGGTGAGCAAAGTGCCGCTGCCCACGACCGAGTTGATCGCTCCCGCCGCGACTCCCGCGGCAGCAAGGAGTAGCAGATTCATCTGCGGTCAACTCCCTGGAGTCGTGGCGATCGTGCACGGCCCCCCGACAGTAGTGGAAGCGCTGACAATCGGATCAGACCGAGTCGTCGCGCACGACCTTCACTTCGGATGGTGCCGGTCGCGAGAATGCAGATCCGAGATGCTCCATCGCACGGGAGAGCTCCGCAGGAATAACCCAGACCTTGTTGGCGGTGCCGTTCGCCAACTGTGGCAGAGCCTGGATGTACTGGTAGGCCAGCACCTTCTCGTCTGCGTCACCAGCGTGGATTGCGTCGAAGACCTTCTGGATGGCCTGCGCCTCGCCGTCAGCACGAAGGATTCTGGCTTGTGCGTCGCCCTCGGCGCGCAGGATCGCGGACTGCTTCTCGCCCTCAGCAGTAAGGATTTGCGAGGCCTTGAAGCCCTCTGCGGTGAGGATCGAAGCGCGCTTCTCTCGCTCGGCCCGCATCTGCTTCTCCATGGTCTCCTGCACGCTCTTGGGCGGGTCTACAGCCTTGAGCTCAACCCGGTTAACACGAATACCCCATTTGCCAGTGGCTTCATCGAGAACGCCACGCAGGGCCATATTGATGTCTTCGCGAGAGGTCAGGGTCTGCTCGAGATCCATGCCGCCGATAACGTTGCGCAGGGTGGTCACGGTCAGCTGCTCGATGCCGGTGATTGGGCTGGCGATCTCGTACATTGCCGCCTTGGGATCGGTGACCTGAAAGTAGATGACCGAGTCGATGTTGACCACGAGGTTGTCCTCGGTGATCACCGGTTGCGGCGGGAAGGACACGACCTGCTCGCGCATGTCGATGAGCGGAAGTAGCCGATCGATGTACGGGATCAGGATTGACAACCCTGGATTCAATGTGCGGTTGAACCGGCCTAGGCGTTCGACGATTCCGGTACGCGCCTGCGGAACTATTCGCACGGCTCGAGCCAGTGTGACGATGACTAGGACGACGACAAGCAGGCCCACTGCGGTACTGATCATCGCGCCGGATATGTCGAACATGACTTCCTCATCCCCTAGTGCGGCTGACCAGTGGTTAGCCTGCGGACCTAGCCTACAAGCGCTGCTGCACCATCGACCTTGATCACTTGCACCTGCTGCCCGACCGAGAAGGTGCTGGCGCCGTCATACGAACGGGCCGACCAGATCTCGCCACCGATCTTCACCCGACCATCACGTGCTGTGACCTCCGCAACCACAGTCGCGTCGATTCCGACGAGGGCGTCAATACCGGTTCGGATTGACGACGGTGCGTGTAGGTGGCGCGTGGCGATCGGCCGGACAAACACCAGCAGCGCGAAAGACACCGCAGCGAAGGCGCCAAACTGAAACGCAGGTCCGACACCGAGAGCAGCAACAAGTGCGGCCGCCGCTGCACCACCGGCGATCATCCCGAGCAGAAGGCTGGTGGTGAGGATCTCGGCAATGCCGAGCACCACCGCGGCGATCAGCCATAACAACCAAGGGCTCATACGGCTGATCGTAATGCGGTCTGCGCCTGGACGCGCGCAATTGCGTTCCGCGACCGGTGAATGGCTGCGCTTGGCTCGAGCGTCAGCAGAGCCATCGGCTAGCAAGCCGAGCTCACAGCGCCTTTGCGCGCCAGCGCCCAGCGTCGAAGTCGACGTCCAACGCCAGCCCGAACGTCTCACTCAACGTCAACGGAGTAAGGACCTGATCCAGTGGGCCGGACGCCACGATCGCACCGGCGCGCAGAAGAAGCCCATGGGTGAAGCCGCGGGGAATCTCCTCAACGTGATGTGTGACAAGCACAGTCGTGGGCGACTCGTCGTCGAGTGCGATGGTGCTCAGCCGATTCACGAGGTCTTCACGACCACCCAGGTCAAGCCCCGCGGCCGGTTCATCGAGCAGCAACAGTTCGGGGTCAGTCATCAGCGCGCGGGCGACTTGAACTCGTTTGCGCTCGCCTTCACTCAGCGTGCCGAATCGTCGATCAGCGAAGCGGCCCACTCCCAATTGATCCAGCAATCGACCGGCACGTCGAGTGTCAGAATCCTCGTAACTCTCGCGCCAACGTTCGGTCATGCCATAAGCAGACGTAAGCACGACGTCGGAGACGATCTCCTCTGGCGGGATGCGATCGGCCAAAGCGGCGCTAGCCAGCCCGATACGCGGACGGAGCTCGAAGACGTCAGTGCGACCCAAGGTCTCCCCCAGGATTTGCACTGTTCCACGGGTGGGGTGGATCAGCGTGGCAGCCAAAGCCAGAAGGGTCGTCTTGCCAGCGCCGTTGGGTCCGAGAACAACCCAACGTTCACCTTCGTCGACATGCCAGGACACCGAATCGATGATGGAGGTGCCGCCACGAACGACGTCCACTTGGGTGAAGTTCAGGACATCGGCCACGACCCGAACATTAGCGGCCCGCCCCTGCGCCTTAGGCTTCGGAGGTGACCTTGTTCCCTCGAAGCGGCAGCCTCACGGCCTGGGCCAATGCGTATCTCGCTGGGACCTGCAGCTTGGACGAGGCAGACGTTGGAGCTGTTGGCGCGGATGCACTTCATCGCATTGTTGGCCTTCCCGGCGAAACCGAACCGGTCGCGCTGTCAGTGGGCTTGGGACGGTTGCGTGGAGCAGGCGTTACGGCACTGCGACTTGTGTTGCCGGTCGCCGGTGACCCAACGGGGCTCCCGGGCCCGGCGCAAACAACCATCGCGGCTACCGCCGCTGGCGAGGTAGCGGTCACCGTCGCACCGCCAGGCGGGCCAACCTGGGCTCTAGTGCCGCAGGTTGCCGGCGAGCCGGGATCACTAGTGGTGCGCTGGGAAGTTCTCGTGGTCGATCACTCCGCTCCACCACACGGACTACCGAGCTTGGGTGAAGCCGAACGCGGACTTGCTGAGGCCATGAGCGCATCCACCACCACCCTGGCCGCTCTCGATGTGGCGAAGGGACGCGACGATATCGGCCCCCGCCTATCCGATCTGGATCGACGGATGCGCGAGTTGCAGTTGCCGTCAGGATTCCCGCAGCGCGCCCATCGCATGATCCTGTCGGCGGTGCGGTTAAGCGCCGTGGTGTCCATTGCTGAAGAGTCCGATGGGGCCGCCGTGTCGGCATCCGAGGTGACTCAGCGAGGCGCAGCCCTACGCCCACTGCGTACAGCCGCCCGTTACGCGCTGTGCGCCGGCTATTCAGCACACGCGGAAGAAGCGGCCGTGAGAGATCTGCGCGGAGCGTGATCTCGAACTAACCTCGCGGCACCGCAAACGCAATGAGCTCAGCGGATTTCGGGGTTAGTTCTGACCAAGGAACTGTGAAGGTCAGCACCGCAATCCCGCAGGTGGGGTACTTCGAGGCGGCAAGTCTTGCTGGGTCGGAATCGTCATTGCTCGCCAACGTCGACACCAAATCCTCGCTGCCAGGATTGTGTCCGACCAGAATGGTGGTGCCCACCCGCTCAGGGATTTCTCGCAGAACGTCGAACAACGTTGGCAGGCTCGCGTCGTACACACGCGGATCGATAGTGAGGGCTCCTGGGGACTCGGTCTCGTAACCAGCGGCACCGATGTAGCCCAGCGGTCCAGCGGCAAGAGTCCAGGTACCGCGAGCTCGACGAGCGGTTGAGACGATGACATGATCCGGCGTTCCAACGTGGTCGCGCAGCCACTCCCCTGCCGCCTTGGCATCGCGTACGCCACGTTCCTCCAACGGCCGATCGTGGTCGGCTACTCCATCGGGCCACTGTGACTTCGCATGCCGCATGACTACGAGTCGATGTGCCATGTGAGCTCCCAGTAGAAGTTGACTAGCCGGCAATCACTTGGTGCTGGAAACCACGTGCTCGCTGGCTTAGGCCCCGATGGCGTGGACTCCGCCGTCGGCGTGCACGATTTCGCCGGTGGTCTTCGGGAACCAATCCGAGAGCAACGCAACACATGCGCGAGCTGCGGGCTCTGGATCGTTGACGTCCCAACCGATCGGCGAGCGTGTGTCCCAGACAGTCTCGAATTCGTCAAAGCCGGGGATCGACTTCGCGGCAATCGTCTTGAGAGGACCGGCGGCCACAAGATTGACGCGGACTCCCTGTGGCCCGAGATCACGCGCGAGGTAGCGCGAGGTTGACTCAAAGGCAGCCTTGGCAACGCCCATCCAGTCGTACTTGGGCCAGGCGACTGTGGCGTCAAAGTCCAAGCCCACTATCGACGATGTGCGATCTGGGCCGGTGAGCAATGGCAGACAGGCCATGGCAAGCGCCTTCAACGAATAGGCCGACACGTGGACCGCGGTGGCAACGTCTTCCCAGGTGGTGTTGAGGAAGTTGCCACCAAGCGCGGCCTCAGGTGCGAAACCGATCGAATGTAGAACTCCGTCCAACCCGTCGACATGCTCACTGACTAGCCCGGCGAGCGCTGCAAGGTGATCGGGGTTGGTGACGTCGAGCTCAACAACGGGGGCCGGTGAGGGGAGACGGCCGGCGATCCTGGTCGTGAGCGACATTGCCCGACCGAATGAGGAAAGGACGACGGTTGCGCCCTCCTGCTGCGCGAGGCGCGCAACATGGAAGGCAATGGACTGGTCCGTGAGAACTCCGGTGACGAGTACTCGTTTGCCCTCAAGGATTCCCATGGATTGCCCTTTCGTGAATGGATTCAGTGATTCAGCACGGCGTGCGTAGGACCAGCGGGAGACACACTGCCACGTGCCGTGTAGATCGAAATCAGTGCCCCATGCCCAATCCGCCGTCGACGGGGATCACAGCCCCAGTTATGTATGCGGCCGCATCGCTTGCAAGGAACACGATGACTTGGGCGATTTCGTCTGGTTCGGCATATCGACCTAGCGGCACCTGGGCCACAATTTGGGCGCGTCGTTCATCGGTCAAGGCGGCCGTCATATCGGTATTGACGAATCCGGGAGCGACGACGTTTGCGGTAATGGTGCGGCTACCAAGCTCGCGAGCTAGTGACCGAGCCAGACCCACGAGACCGGCCTTGGACGCGGCGTAGTTGGTTTGCCCGGCTGACCCGAGCAGGCCGACCACGCTCGAGACGAAGATGATGCGTCCGCGTCGCGCTTTGAGCATCCCTTTGGCTGCCCGACGCGCAACGCGAATTGCGCCACCGAGATTGGTGTCCAGGACTGTGTCGACATCCTCGTCGGACATCCGCATGATCAAGGTGTCGCGTGTGATTCCGGCATTGGCAACCACGATCTCAACAGCACCGAACGTAGCCTCGATCAAGTCGAACGCCGCGTCGATACTGGCCGAGTCAGTGACATCAGCCGCGATCGCGATGGCGCCGGATCCGGCGAGTTCGGTCGGCAATTCACCAGAACGTGCGGTGATCGCCACCTGGTCGCCAGTGGCGACAAATGCGCGCGCGATGGCTAGCCCGATCCCACGATTGCCACCTGTAACGAGCACAACCCGACCCACGTGATTCCTCCCGAGTGACTGACGCACCTCGCATCTTCTGTGACGCATTGACGACCGTAGTGGCTCAGGTGGGTTGTCGGGAACATCTGGAGCGAAGGCGCGATCCCGCGCTTTGGCACCATAGGTGCCGTGCTCGCTCGGCTGGGGCGTTAGGGTCGCCAGCATGAGGGCGATCCAAGTGAGCAGGTTCGGTGGGCCAGAGGTACTTGAGTACGTCGACATTGACGAACCAGTCCCAACGGGATCCGAAGTATTGGTGCGCGTCAGCGGTGCTGGCATTAATTTCGCAGACACACACCAAGCCGACGACAGTTACCTGAGCTCGACCAACTTGCCGTTCGTGCCTGGCATGGAGGTGGTGGGCTTCCAGCAGAAGCCCGACGGAGACGCGCAGCGCGTGTGCGGCTTCGTCACCGCCGGCGGTGCATACGCTGAGTTCGCGCTCACTAGCCCTGAGATGTCCTTTCTCGTGCCCGATGCCTTGTCTGACTCAGCGGCGCTATCGCTTCTCGTGCAGGGGCTTACCGCACATCACCTCATCCACACTTCAGCGAAGTTGCGACCAGCCGAATCAATCGTGATCCATGCGGCTGCCGGTGGAGTGGGAAACCTTTCGGTGCAGATTGCGCGCACGGCTGGGGCCGGACGAATAATCGCGACAGCGTCAACCCAGGCCAAGTTGGATCTGGCTGTTTCTCTTGGTGCAGATGTAGGCGTTCTGCTCACTGGGACGGAGACAGCACGTGAGATCAACGGTGCACTCCGCGCAGCCAACAACGGTCAGCCGGTTGACGTAGTCCTGGAAATGGTGGGCGGCCCGAGCTTTGAAGGAAGCCTCAAAGCACTCTCTGGTTTCGGCCGTCTAGTCACCTTCGGATCAGCCTCGCGTGCAGAAACGCCCCCAATCGACCCGCATCAACTCCTGATCGGTTCGCGTTCCGTCGTCGGTTTCTGGCTGGTCGATTGCATGACTCCCGATCGAGTCGGGCCCATGATCGCTGACGTCCTGCGATCACTAGTACTCGATGTAGTGCAGGGCCGACTAACTCCGCTTGAGGGTCATGTTTATCCACTCGCTGATGCCCGCCACGCACACGAAGACCTTCGAGCCCGACTCACCACTGGCAAGGTTGTCCTCGATCCACGACTCGTCAGCGCAGGACAGGGAGTAGTTGTATGAGCCAACGACAGGTCGACGCAGACTTCCTAGCCCTGCCGTTGGACGCGTGTGCCGATGCGGCGCTCGCGCATGCGCAAGAACTCGGCGCCGGACACGCAGATATCCGCGTGGTGTCGCTGCGAACGTCGATGCTTAACCTGCGCGACGCCCGTCTCGATGGTGCAGTGCTTGATCACGACAAAGGGCTATCAGTTCGGGTTCTGGTGGATGGCTGCTGGGGTTTCGCAGCATCAGACGTCATCAGTCCCGACGCAGCGCGTGCCACTGCTGCGCGCGCTGTGGCGCTGGCTCGCGTAAGCGCACCGCTGACCACGCGCCGAGTTGTGCTCGCACCCGAGCCCGTTCACATTGGCTCATGGGTATCCGCTTACGACATTGATCCGTTTGCGGTGCCAGAGAACGAACGCATCGCGTTGATGGCCGACCGAAGTTCCGCCCTCCTCGGCCATGGCGCCATCGCCCACGTAGACGCATCGCTGATGGCCGTGAAGGAGCAGACCTTCTACGCCGACGTCGCTGGCACCCGCACTACCCAGCAACGGGTACGCATCCAGGGTGAGTGGCAGGCAGTTGCCATTGACCCTGACTCCGGCGCGTTCGAGACCATGAGCACCACAGCGCCACCTGCTGGTCGTGGTTGGGAGTACTTGTTGGGCGGGGGCGATGAAGTCGGTGGTGCTCGACCGTGGGACTGGGACGATGAGATCGGCCGATTGCCTGAACTCCTCGGCGAGAAGTTGACTGCACCCTCGGTAGAACCGGGACGCTATGACGTCGTCATCGATCCATCGAACTTGTGGCTGACGATTCACGAGTCGGTCGGCCACGCGACCGAACTCGATCGGGCTCTTGGATATGAGGCGAACTACGCCGGCACTTCGTTTGCAACTCCCGATCAGCTTGGCCTGTTGAAGTACGGCTCCCCGTTGATGCACGTCACCGGTGATCGCGTTGCGGCACACGGACTTTCGACGGTTGGTTGGGACGACGAAGGTGTCGGCGCCCAGTCTTGGGATCTCGTCCGTGACGGAACCCTCGTGGGTTACCAGCTGGACCGTTCGATGGCTGCAGAATTCGATCTACCGAGGTCCAACGGCTGTGCCTACGCTGACAGTGCGATCCACACCGCGATCCAGCGCATGCCCAATGTCTCTTTGCAGCCAGTCGCCGACGGCCCCAGCATCGAAGGGCTCATTGCCGGAGTCGAAGACGGGATCTACATAGTCGGTGACAAGTCGTGGTCGATTGACATGCAGCGCTTCAACTTCCAATTCACTGGTCAGCAGTTCCACCGAATTAAGTCAGGCAAGCTTGCCGGCCAACTCAAAGACGTTGCGTACCAAGCAACTACAACTGAGTTCTGGGGATCGATGACTGCCGTGGGTGGCCCGTCCACATACAGGCTGCACGGAGCTTTCAACTGCGGCAAGGGCCAACCCGGGCAAGTGGCTTCGGTCTCGCACGGTTGCCCTGCTGCCGCATTCGAATCTGTGAACATCCTCAACAGCGTGCAGGAGGGCGGGCGATGAGCACCCAGGATTACTTCGTCATTCGACCCCAGGAGATCGTTGAACGAGCTCTCGCGTCCTCGAGTTCACGCGCGTGTGTGGTCATCGTTTCATGCCGATCCGTTGCGAACATGCGCTGGGCCCGAACCACTCTCACCACCAACGGTGAGACCTCGCACGTTTCGGTGTCCGTTATTGCACTGGTCGACGTCGAGGGCGGCGTCGCAGCCGGTTCCATCACCGGCCGGGTGGCCACTAGCGAAGACATTGATGCACTGGTGGTAAGCGCCGAAGAGGCGGCACATCACGGTGGGCCAGCCGAAGACGCGCGTGAATTGGTCACCGCAATCGAGGCTTCAGCAGACTGGGACGATGCGCCCGAGGAGGCGACCAGCGCTGCTTTCACGAAGTTGGCACCGGATCTGGGTGCCGTGTTCAGCGCCGCGCGAGCTGATGACATCGAGCATTTCGGATACGCCGAGCAGGCAATCATCACCACCTATCTCGGTACATCGACAGGCGTACGGCTTCGGTTTGCCGGCCCCGAAGCACGTCTTGAACTCACGGCAAAGAGCCACGGCCGATCGCGTTCGGTGTGGGCCGGAAGAGCTGATCGCACCTGCGCCAGCTTTGACCTTGGCGAACTCGATCGTGAACTGAGGCAGCGACTCCAGTGGCAGGGCAACCGGATCGAGGTTGCGTCCGGCCGGCATGACGCGTTGTTGACCCCAAGCGCCACAGCTGACCTGATGATCGACCTGTACTGGAACTCAATTGCGCGACCAGCGCATGAGGGCAGAAGTGTATGGAGTCGCCCAGGTGGTGGCACGCGCGTTGGTGAGTTGGTGGGTGATCCACGATTCTCGCTGAGCAGCGATCCGGCCATGCCTGGATTGGAAGCGTCGCCGTTCGTGGCCACCATCAGCTCATCAGCATCGGGCAGTGTTTTCGACAATGGCTCGCCCATTGGTGCCACTAAATGGATCGACCATGGGGTGCTCAGCCATCTGATTACCTCGCGGTTCACCGCCGAGCAGGCCAGCCTTGAGTTCCGACCCGACGCTGAGAACGTGCGCGTGGACGTCGAAGGCAGCCATGGAACGCTCGATGAGGTAATTGCGCGCACCGACGATGCACTCCTCGTGACTTGCCTTTGGTACAACCGAGTCGTTGACCCGCAAACCCTTCTGCTTACTGGGCTTACCCGTGATGGCGTCTATGTGGTGCGTGATGGGGAGGTCATCGGAGCCGCGACGAACTTCCGCTTCAACGACTCGCCAGTGGGGATTTTGTCGCGCATTGTCGACGCAGGAGCGACCGTGCCAACCCTTGCTCGCGAGATGGGCGACTACTTCAACCGAGCGGCGATGCCACCGCTGAGGATCCGCGACTTCAACTTCTCAACGGTGTCGCAGGCCAACTAACTCTGCGATGAGCGCGGCGCCAGCAAACGTTAGCGACTTCCGCGCCAAGGGCCAGGTGATGGGGCGCGCGTGTCCCAGTATTCGATCGTGGTTCCGCGTGGCACGAAGCCCCGTGATTCGTAGTTGGCCAAGGCGGTTGGCGAGTCGAGTTCACAGGTATGGACCCACACACGGGTTGTGTCTGGAGCGTCCCAGGCGCGAGCTATCGCCTCGGTGAGGAGCCAGCCGCCCAAACCGAGTCCGGCGAAACCGCGTAAGAGGCCGAAGTAGGCAAGTTCAACCTCCCCGTTCTGCCGATCAAGCTCGAAGTAGCCAGCAGGTACGCCCTCGACCCAGCACGACCACAGTTCGTGTCCGGGAGAACTGACCCACTCGGTCCACTGCTCGTACGTCCAACTCAACCGGTCGAGCCAGTACCAGTCACCGCCAACTGCCCGGTAGAAGAACCGAGATAGTTCTGGCGCAGGCCGAAGTGCTCGAACGACCGTGGGATTAACCTCTGGAAGGCGCCCGGGCCGCAACTGTGCGGGGTCGGTCATCTCCAATTCGGTGACGACGACGTTGCTGATTCCCGGCCCAGGACTCGCTACGCGAGTCACGCGTCTTCCAGCCGGAAACCCACCTTCATCCCCACCTGAATGTGCTCGATGGCACCGTCGGTGATGTGACCGCGAATCTCGGTTACCTCGAACCAATCGAGGTGGCGGATGGTCTGGCTTGCTCGCTCGATGCCATTGCGGATCGCCTGCTCGACGCTCTCGGGCGAGGTTCCAACAATTTCAGCGACTCGATAGGTTCGACTACTCATGCTGGTCATCCTTACCCATCAGGCTGCTGTTCGTCGCACGACCCCCCGTAAGGCTCGCGTGGACTTCACCGGAGATGCCGTCTCACCCCACGCCCCGTACCTTTGTCTCATGACCGAGCCCGAAGTGCATCAGATTACCGAGGCCCAGACCCCCCTTTCGCAGGAGCAGTCCGGTCGCACTCGCAGGTATCTGTGGTCGATGGGGATCCGCACGGCGTGCTTCATCGGAGCAGTGCTCACCCCCGCCCCGTGGCGCTGGATCTTGATCGTGGGGGCTATCGCGCTGCCCTATGTAGCGGTGGTCGTTGCCAATGCAGGTCGCGAGCGATCCGGTAGCGACCAGATCACTTTCGTCGAGGTGCGCAACAACCGCAACGCGTTAGGAAGCTGAACTGGGGGTCCGGACTTCGATCGTCCGGACGTCATGGGTCCAGATCGCGGGCAACGTAAGCCCCGCGACGCATAGCCACTTAGGCTCGGGGTATGAACGGTTACGGATTCCTTCGCCAGCCGCGTTGGTTAGCGCTCGGATTCCTCGTCTTGGTGATCGTCCCCTCCTTCTTTGCCCTGTCTCGCTGGCAACTCAACCGGCTAGACCAGCGCCGATATGAGAATGCGCTGGTCCTTGGGCACTCGTCGCAGACTCCCCAGCCGCTCGACAATGTGATGAAGGCTGGGTCGCCCAACACTTCGGTGGGCGACCCACAACGCTGGGTACCGGTGATCGCGACTGGTACCTACGACAGCTCCCACCAGCAACTGGTGCGCAAGCGCCCGTTAGACGGCTCCAACGGGTTCTGGGTTACGACACCCCTAGTCACCACATCGGGGGCTGTCGTCGTGGTCAATCGCGGTTGGATTGCAGCTGCTGGCGGGGCCACCGCGGTGCAGGACGTGCCGCCCCCGCCATCTGGTGTAGTCACTGTCACCGGCAGAGTGCAGCCCTCCGAGGATGGTCCACACCCGCAACCAGCTGACCTGCCGGCCGGCCAAATCACTGATCTCGACATCAGCCTATTTGCCAGTCCTGCAGCCGCCATCTATCCAGGCTCGGTCGAGTTGATCTCCTCCGTGCCCGCGCAGCCTGCTGGCCTGACGCCACTGCCGGAGCCCGATCTGTCCGACGGACCACACCTTGGGTATGCGCTCCAGTGGATCTTGTTTGCCATCATCGCGGTTGGCGGATTCGTCATGTTGGCTCGTCGCGAGCGTGAGTACTCGTCGGAGGACGACAACGCTGACCCAGCTCTGGAAGAGTCGGGCGCGTCACCCTCTGACGTGGGCTAACCGGACACAGCGTCCTTAGACCTGCACAATCTCGTTATGGACTTGGGGATTGCGGGACGGGTATTCGTCATCACTGGAGGCTCACGCGGCCTAGGACTGGCTGCTGCAGAGGCGATCGTGGGCGAAGCTGGCCACGTGGTCATCGTCGCGCGAAACGCTGACTCGGTCGCCTCCGCAGTATCGACTTTGGGCGGTCCTGATTTCGCTCTTGGGCTGCCGGGAGATATCGCTGACCCGGCCACTGCCGAGCGAGTAACTGCTGGGGCCGTTGCCCGATTTGGTCGCCTGGACGGCGCAGTGATCAGCGCGGGCGGGCCGCAGTCTGGTTCCGCAATGTCAGTCACTGACGAGAGCTGGCGTGAGGCGTTCGAAACGACCTTCCTCGGCCCGCTTCGCATCGCACGAGCCGTGGCCAAGGCCGGCACAGGCAGCACAGGCACCTTGAGCGGCACCGATGGATCAATCGTGTTCATCTTGTCGACCACCGCGCGTGAGCCCTTGCCCGGCCTCGCATTGAGCAATGGCCTGCGACCAGGTTTGGCCATGATGGTCAAGGACTTAGCAGACGAACTTGGTCCTCGTGGCCTGCGAGTCAATGGCGTACTGCCGGGCCGGCTGGCTACCGACCGAGTATTCGCGTTGGATGCTCGACTTGGAGCTCCAGATCTTGTGCGCCGTCGGCACGAATCCACCATCCCGCTCGGTCGCTATGGCGAGCCTGCGGAGTTGGGCAGAGCTGCGGCGTTCCTGCTCTCCCCCGCCGCGTCCTACATCACCGGCAGCCTGTTACCGCTGGACGGTGGAGCACTGCGTAGCCAGTAACTCGGGCTTTGCCAGTGAATGTTCTAGGCCGCGTCAGCGCGAGGTCGGCGCAGCGGTGCTGGGCCGAAGGGCTAGTTCTGGTCCTGCACCGCGAATTGGGTGCGGTAGAGATCGGCATAGGTGCCACCTGAAGCGAGTAGCTCGTCGTGGCTACCGCTCTGCACGATTCGACCGTCCTCCACCACCAGGATCTGGTCGGCCTCGCGGATAGTGGAAAGCCGGTGTGCAATCACGAGCGACGTTCTGCCCTGAAGCGCGGTGGCTAACGCCCGCTGAACGGCAACCTCGGATTCGCTGTCAAGGTGCGCTGTCGCTTCATCGAGGACCACGATGTCGGGCGCCTTCAGGAGCAGCCTGGCAATCGCCATGCGCTGCTTCTCGCCACCCGAAAGCCGATAACCACGATCGCCCACGACGGTGTCGAGACCGTCGGGAAGCGCGTCGATGAGATCGAGCACCTGTGCATCACGAAGTGCGTCACGGATCTGCTGGTCGGTCGCGTCCGGCCGCGCGTAGAGGAGGTTGGCGCGTATGGTCTCGTGGAACATGTGTGCGTCCTGTGTCACGACACCGATCAAGCTATGCAACGAGTCGAGGGTCACGTCGCGAACGTCTACGCCATTGATGAAGATCGATCCGCCAGTGACGTCGTAAAGCCTGGAGACCAATGCAGTGATGGTTGTCTTACCTGCCCCTGAGGGGCCAACCAGCGCGACCATCTGCCCCGGTTTTGCGGTGAAGGAGACGCCTCGAAGCACTTCGTCGCGCACCTGTGAGGTCTCTGCTCGGGCGATTGACTCAAGTGACGCCAGCGACACCTCGTCAGCAGCCGGATAACGAAACCTAACGTTGGAAAAGGTGATTGTGCTTGCGCCTGTCGGGATTGCGCGTGCATCTTCGCGGTCCTGCACCATCGGTACAAGATCCAAAACCTCGAACACACGCTCAAAGCTGACCAGAGCGGTCATGACATCGACCCGCACGTTCGACAGGGAGGTCAGGGGGCCGTAGAGCCGTCCTAGCAGGGCGGCGAGCGCGAGCAATGTTCCCACTGTGATCGCCCCTGAGATGGCTAGGTTGCCACCGATTCCATAGACGAGTGCAGTGGCGAGTGCGGCGACTAAGGCTAGGGCGGTGAAGAACACACGACTGGCCATCGCAATGCGCACGCCGATATCACGGACGCGTCCGGCCCGGCCAGAGAAGTCCGCAGACTCTTCAGCCGGCCGGCCGAACAACTTGACCAGCAGCGCCCCCGAGACGTTGAAGCGCTCGGTCATCTGGGTGGCCATCTCAGCGTTGAGTTGCATCTGCTCGCGCGTCATCGCCTGAAGCGTGCGTCCCATCCAACGAGCAGGGACGATAAAGACGGGGAGCAGGATCAATGAGGCCACGGTGATCTGCCAGGACAGCGCGAGCATTGCGATGACGACCACCGTAAGCGTCACGAAATTGCCAACAACCCCCGACAGCGTTGAGGTGAATGCCTGCTGAGCTCCCATGACATCACTGTTGAGCCGTGACACCAGCGCACCGGTCTGGGTACGGGTGAAGAACGCCACCGGCATCCGCTGCACGTGGTCGAAGACCTCAGTGCGCAGATCGTAGATCAGCCCTTCACCAATACGTGAGGAGAACCAACGGCCGATCAACGTGATGGCAGAGTCCACCACAGCGAGGCCAGCGATGATCAGAGCTGTGGTGGTTACTACGGCTCGGTCTCCGGGCGTGACACCGTGGTCAATGATCCGGCGGAAGAGCAGCGGCTGCGCCACGACCAACACTGCGTCCACAACAAGAGTGATCAAGAAACCGGTGACCCAAGCGCGGTAGGGCCTGGCGTAACCCAAGATGCGCTTGACTGTGCCCCTAGTGATTTTGCGCTGCAGCACCGAGTCGTCTTTTCGGTACGAGCGAATCACTGTATGTGGGTTAGTTGAAGCCACTGGAGTAAACCTTCCTCGCCTCGGGCCCAGCCAACTACGGTGCTGGGCGCTTAGAACAAGGTTGTCCGAGTAACTTTTGTTCCCGATCGTAAATTATGGCTGACTTCTGCCAGGATCGACCACCCTCGTAGTCTCTTGGCGGTCACACTCGTTACGACTTGGCGTCACCGTGAGAGCCGCCTCGGCCGCGCAATGCGGTTTCCGATTCCACGAGCAGGCGGTGGATGAAGCCGTATGAGCGTCCGGTGGACTCGGCCAACTCGCGGATGCTTGCGCCCGCGCTGTAACGCTCATTGAGGTCACCGGTGACTTGGCTCCGCTCAGAGCCTGTGATCCTTCGACCTTTACCCAACGCAGCCATGTGTGCATCCCTCCAAAGCGCGACAAAAACTCCACGCCACCCGTGGTGAGCACAACGTAGCGATCGAATCCCAAGATCACCAGTTCAATTTAGTTGATCTTGGTTTTGCATTGTTGATTTTGACCACGAGAGAGCGAAACAATACAAACGCCGCGCTCTCATGCTAGCGCTACAAGGTCGGCGTAATCAGCACTCCATAAATCTTCGACGCCATCTGGCAGCAATAACACCCGTTCCGGATTCAATGCCTCGACCGCACCTTCATCATGCGAAACCAGAACAATTGCTCCCTCATAAGAGCGAAGAGCCGAGAGCACCTCATCACGGCTGGCCGGATCAAGGTTGTTCGTGGGTTCGTCAAGCAGCAGGACGTTCGCGGCGGAAACAACTAACGTCGCCAACGCCAATCGCGTTTTCTCGCCTCCAGACAAAGTGGCCGCGAGTTGATCTACGGTATCGCCCGAAAACAGGAATGATCCCAATACTTTACGAATATCTGGTTCTAAAAGATTAGGCGAGGCGGTGCGCATATTCTCTAGCACAGTGCGTGCAGGATCGAGCGTCTCATGCTCCTGTGCGTAATACCCAAGTTGCAGGCCATGACCAGGCTGAATTTCACCAGTATCGGATTTATCAACTCCGGCAAGAATCCGCAAAAGTGTTGTTTTCCCGGCGCCATTCAAACCTAAGATGACCACGCGAGAGCCCTTGTCGATGGCTAGATCCACGTCGGTGAAGATCTCGAGTGAACCGTAAGACTTTGATAGTTCTTGCGCCCGTAGCGGTGTCTTGCCACAAGGCGCAGGTGTCGGGAACCGAAGTTTGGCCACCTTGTCGCTGCGTCGTGTCTCCTCAAGGCCCCCAAGGATTCGCTCGGCGCGCCGCGACATGTTCTGCGCGGCCTTGGCCTTTGTCGCAGTAGCGCGCATCCGATCCGCCTGTTGCTGGAGAGCGGAGGCTTGTTTCTCGGCGTTTGACCGTTCGCGCTTCCGTCGACGTTCGTCGGTCTCGCGCTGTGTGACATAGGTCTTCCAACCGACGTTATAGACGTCGAGTTCACACCTATTGGCATCGAGATGGAACACCCGGTTGACCGTTGCCTCGAGTAGTTCAACGTCGTGGCTGATCACCACCAATCCACCGCGATGCGCTTTGAGGAAATCGCGCAACCAGACAATGGAATCAGCATCAAGATGGTTAGTGGGCTCATCCAGTAGCAGGGTGTCGGCGCCTGAGAACAGAATGCGCGCAAGCTCAACTCGACGTCGCTGTCCGCCGGAAAGGGTGCCAAGCGGTTGATGCAGCACTCGTTCTGGCAGTGACAAGCTGCTCGCAATGGCTGCCGCCTCGGAATCTGCTGCGTAGCCACCGCGAGCGACGAAGTCAGCTTCGGCGCTGGCATAGCGACGCATCGCTCGATCCCGCTGATCGACGTCCGGATCTGCCATGCGCTCACTCATGAGGCGCATGCGACGAGCTACTTCGTCCAGGCCGCGTGCCGAGAGGATTCGGTCTCGTACAAGCACCTCGAGATCGCCAGTTCGTGGATCCTGCGGTAGGTAACCCAGCTCGCCGCCGCGAGTCACGGTGCCAGCCGCGGCCTCGACCTCTCCGGCAAGGACCTTCGTTAGCGTCGTTTTGCCGGCGCCATTGCGGCCGACAAGACCGACCTTGTCGCCTGGACCTACACGAAAGCTCGCGTTCGCCAACAGAATCCGGGGGCCAGCACGTAGTTCAAGGCCAGCAGCAGCAATAGTCACAGTGCCCCCAGTCTATGGGGTGGGGCAGACCCCCTTAGCCGCAAGCGATGTGATGCCGAACGCAAAACTCACAGCAGCGGTATCAGAGATTAAAGCCGAGGGCGCGCAACATCTCTCGACCGTCGTCAGTGATCTTCTCCGGTGTCCACGGTGGCATCCATACCCAGTTGATCCGGTAGTCGTTAACGACGCCGTCCAGGGCTGCACGTGTCTGATCCTCGATGACATCGGTGAGCGGGCACGCCGCTGAGGTCAAGGTGAGATCGATCGTCGCAATATTGGTGTCATCGACGCTGACACCGTAGACGAGGCCGAGGTCAACGACGTTGATACCCAACTCGGGATCAACTACATCCTTGAGCGCCTCGAGGACGTCCTCATCTGGCGTGATGTCAGCGCCGCCAGCGAGTGGCGCACTTGTCTCGGTCATCGTGTTACCTCCGGTGATTCTCTGTCGACGGCCTGGGAGACCGCGTCCTTCCAGGCCATCCACCCAAGCAGGGCGCACTTTACTCGTGCCGGGTACTTTGCAACCCCGGCGAACGCGATGGCATCGCCGAGTAGATCTTCGTTGGGCTCGAGATTCCCGCGGCTCTGCATCAAAGCGAGGAACTCGTCGGCCACTGCCAGATCGGCGGTGATCGGGTGACCCACCAACTGCTCGAACATCACGCTGGCTGAAGCCTGCGAGATTGAGCAACCCTGGCCGTCGTAGGAAATATCGGTGACGACATCACCTTCGATTGCGACGCGTACCGTGAGTTCGTCGCCGCAGGTTGGATTCACATGATGCACCTCAGCGCCGAAGGGCTCACGTAGCCCACGACCGCGCGGATGCTTGTAGTGATCGAGGATGATTTCTTGGTAGAGCGACTCCAGATCCATCACGCCACCCCGAAGAACGTCTGTGCGTAGCGCACTGCGCTGACGAGGTCGTCAACATCGCGAGTTCCGTTGTAGACGTAGAACGTGGCGCGGGTAGTGGCCGCAATGCCAAAACGTCGATGCAGCGGCCAGGCACAGTGATGCCCGACCCGAACCTCGACACCGCGGTCGTCGAGTACTTGCCCAACATCGTGCGCGTGGATGCCTTCGAGAACAAACGAAACGGCCGAACCTCGATCTTCGCCCGAGGACGGGCCGACGATTCGAAGACCAGAAATCTCGGAAAGGGATTCCAGCGCATATGAAGTCAGCGCATGTTCATGGGCTGCCACTGCAGCCATACCGGCATGTGAGCCGTCAGCGCTCGTGAGCGCCTCTAGGTAGCGCACGGCCGCACCGAGGCCAACCGCCTGCGCTGCCATGGGCACGCCAGCCTCGAACCGCTGCGGTGGCGCCGCGAAGGTGGAGCCTTCCATCTTGACGATCTCAATCATCGAGCCACCACTAAGGAATGGCGGCATTGATTCGAGGAGGTCATACCGACCCCACAGGACACCGATTCCCGACGGGCCCAGCATCTTGTGCCCGCTGAAAGCAACGAAGTCGACACCCAATTCGTGCACGTCGACTGGAAGATGCGGTACTGCCTGGCACGAGTCCAAGACCACTATCGCCCCAACCGCATGTGCCGCTAGCGCAATACGAGCAACAGGGTTGACGGTGCCTAACACGTTGCTCTGGTGGGTCAGCGCCACTACCCGAGTGCGATCGTTGAGCACCGACGAGAGGCCATGCTCGGGATGATCAAGGTCTAGTCGGCCATCCTCATCAACGCTGAGCCAGCGAAGGACGGCCCCGGTCTTGTCGCAGACCTCCTGCCACGGCACGAGGTTGGCGTGGTGTTCCATCTCGGTAACCACAATTTCGTCACCGGGACGAAGGATGAAGCGCTCGGCCAGAGGTGGCAGGGCGCGACCGTGGGCTGCCTTCGCGGTGGCATTGCTGAACGCGTACGACACCAGGTTGAGCGCCTCGGTCGCGTTCTTAGTGAAAACGAGTTCACGAGGCTGGGCGCCGAGGAACGAAGCTATGGCCGCTCGCGCATCCTCGTAGGCGTCAGTGGCCTCCTCTGCCAGCAGGTGGGCGCCGCGGTGAACCGCTGCATTGTGCTGGGTGTAGAAGCCGCGTTCAGCATCCAGGACGGCAAGAGGCTTTTGTGAAGTAGCTCCAGAATCCAGGTACACCAAGCGATTCCCACCGCGCACTGTGCGCGAGAGAATTGGAAAATCCGCAGCAACCTGATCGACGTCGAGCAGGCCAGTAAGCGGAGCGTGCACGGCGGTCATGCCGACGCCGCTGCCTTGATGTAGCGGTCGTATCCATCGGCCTCGAGTGCGTCAGCGAGTTCGGGGCCGCCCTCGGCCACGATCCGGCCATCAACGAATACGTGCACGAAATCCGGACGGATGTAACGCAGGATTCGCGTGTAGTGAGTGATGAGCAGGACGCCAACCTCACCACTGGAAGCCACACGGTTGACGCCTTCGGAGACCACCTTCAGAGCATCGACGTCAAGACCGGAATCGGTTTCGTCGAGGATCGCGATCTTTGGCTTCAACAGTTCCATCTGGAGGATCTCGTGGCGCTTCTTCTCGCCGCCGGAGAATCCCTCGTTGACGTTGCGCTCGGCAAACGCTGGGTCCATGGAAAGCGCGTCCATTGCCGTGCGCATCTCCTTGACCCAGGTGCGCAACTTGGGAGCCTCGCCCTTAACGGCCGTGACTGATGTACGCAGGAAGTTCGACACCGAAACCCCAGGCACCTCAACGGGGTACTGCATGGCAAGGAACAGACCGGCGCGTGCTCTCTGGTCGACAGTCATCGCCAGCACGTCCTCACCGTCCAAGGTCACCGTACCGCTGGTGATCGTGTACTTCGGGTGACCAGCAACCGAATATGCCAGGGTGGATTTGCCCGAACCGTTGGGGCCCATGATCGCGTGGGTTTCGCCTTGCTTCACGGTGAGGTCGACCCCACGCAAGATCTCTCGGGGCCCGCCTTCAGCGTTGACCGATACGTGGAGGTCGCGAATGTCGAGTGTGGCCATGGTTCAGGCTCCTTCTACTGCGGGCTTGCGGGCGGCATTTACTGTGATGTCGACGAGGACAACGGCGTCATCGCCATCACCCACGACCATCACGTCATAGACGGGTATTGCGGTGACAGCGGGTGGGCCGGAAGGCTCACCCGTGCGAAGGTCAAAGCGCGAACCGTGGAGCCAGCACTCAACTGTGCAGTCCTCCACCTCGCCTTCGGAAAGCGCTACATCGGCGTGCGAGCAGACATCGTTGATGGCGTGTACATGGCCGGCAGAGTCACGGATGATTGCAACAGCCGTGCCCTGCACAACAACAGCCAGCGCTCCTGGCACCGGTACATCGACCAACTTGCACACTTCGACGGCGGTCATGCGGTTGCCTCGTCAACTGCTTGGTCGTCCTCAGATTGGTCGTCCTCAGACTCGGAACCGGCCGCTAGGCCGAGTTCAGAATCGATCGCTGCCTGGAGGTGGGACTCCCACTCGGGGACTCCCAGTTTGGTGATGACGTCGGCGAAGAAGCCTCGCACCACCAAGCGGGTCGCGACGTCTGCCGGAATGCCTCGTGACTGAAGGTAAAACAGCTGCTCGTCGTCGAACCGACCGGTTGCGCTTGCGTGCCCAGCCCCGACGATCTCACCGGTTTCGATTTCCAGGTTCGGGACCGAATCTGCACGGGCAGCATCAGTAAGCACGAGGTTGCGATTGAGTTCGTAGGTCTCGGTACCGATGGCCGCAGCGCGGATGATGACGTCACCAACCCACACTGTGCGAGCGATGCCCTCGGGACCCAATGCTGGGTCGCCCTTGAGTGCACCCTTGTACATGACGTTGCTGCGGCAATGCGGCACCGCGTGATCGATCAGCGACCGGTGCTCGAGGTGCTGGCCCGCGTCGGCGAAGAAGACCCCCATGAGTTCGGCGTTACCGCCGGGCCCTGCGTACTCGACGGTGGGTACAAGACGAACAACCTTGCCGCCGAATGTTGCGATGAACGAGCGGAAGGTGGCGTCGCGGCCAACGACAGCATGCTGGCGACCCAGATGCACTGTGTCAGCGCTCCAGGACTGAATCGAGACCACTGTGAGGTGGGCGCCATCGGCAACGTTGATCTCGACGTTGGCCGAATAGGTTGCCGATCCGCTGTGTTCGAGCACGACGACGCCGCGCGAAAAGAGTTCGGCGTTGATGACGATGTGCGCGACGCTCGGGGTATCGACCCCAGAGCCCTCGATGCGCACCACGGTGGGAGTGCTGTCAACGAAATCACGCGGCAAGGTGATGACGGTGCTCTGTGTCGTGGCCGCCCGGGCGATGGCGCTGGACCAGTCAACCGGTCCGCTAGCAGCCGGAAGTGCAGTGGTATCAACGGATGTGACTACTACACCGGCGGCGGCGTC
Source organism: uncultured Actinomycetes bacterium (assembly GCA_903918645.1). Taxonomy (GTDB): domain Bacteria; phylum Actinomycetota; class Actinomycetes; order S36-B12; family CAIYMF01; genus Longivirga. The sequence goes on from CAIXFH010000029.1 coordinate 41,653, forward strand.
AATCGTGAGTTGTGGCGGTACGGGCGAATTGATCTCGCTGTAGATGCCGCGCAGACTCTTCAGCGGAGTGAACCGCCAAGCTTCTTCACGTCCGGTAGGTGCAACAAAATCAGTGTGGGTGTCGGTCACTGTCATGTCAGCCGACAGCCCCTTCCATCTGCATCTCGATGAGACGGTTGAGTTCGAGGGCGTACTCCATGGGCAATTCTCGCGCAATGGGCTCGACGAACCCGCGCACGATCATGGCCATGGCCTCGTCCTCGGTCATACCGCGGGACATGAGATAGAAGAGCTGGTCTTCGCTGATCTTCGAGACCGTGGCCTCGTGCCCCATCGAAGCATCGTCGGTGCGCACGTCGACATAGGGGTAGGTGTCCGATCGGCTGATGTCGTCGACCAGCAGTGCGTCGCACTTGACGGTGCTACGTGAGCCGTGCGCGTCTTCGTTGATCTGAACCAAGCCGCGGTATGACGTGCGACCGCCGCCACGTGCTACCGACTTGGAGATGATGGTTGAGGACGTGTTAGGAGCAGCGTGCACCATCTTCGAGCCAGCGTCCTGATGCTGACCCTCGCCAGCGAATGCGATCGACAGGGTCTCGCCCTTGGCGTGCTCCCCCACCATCCATACCGCCGGGTACTTCATCGTGACCTTCGAGCCGATGTTGCCGTCGATCCACTCCATAGTGGCTCCGGCCTGGGCTACGGCACGCTTGGTGACCAAGTTGTAGACGTTGTTCGACCAGTTCTGGATGGTCGTGTACCTGCAGCGGGCGTCCTTCTTGACGATGATCTCGACGACCGCTGAGTGCAGCGAGTCGCTCGAGTAAATCGGCGCGGTACACCCTTCGACGTAGTGCACGTATGCGCCTTCATCAACGATGATCAGAGTGCGTTCGAACTGGCCCATGTTCTCGGTGTTGATGCGAAAATAGGCCTGAAGCGGGATGTCGACCTTGACGCCCTTGGGCACGTAGATGAACGAGCCACCCGACCATACGGCGGTGTTGAGCGCGGAGAACTTGTTGTCGCCGGTGGGAATGATGGAGCCGAAGTACTGGCGGAAGACATCCTCGTGCTCACGAAGACCGGTGTCGGTGTCGAGGAACAGGACGCCCTGCTCCTCGAGGTCCTCACGGATCTTGTGGTAGACGACCTCTGATTCATATTGCGCCGCCACACCCGAGACGAGCCGCTGCTTCTCGGCTTCTGGGATGCCGAGCCGGTCATAGGTGTTCTTGATGTCATCGGGGAGGTCTTCCCAGGACGCTGCCTGCTTCTCGGTCGACTTGACGAAATACTTGATGTTGTCGAAGTCGATACCCGATAGGTCAGATCCCCAGGTGGGCATGGGCTTTTTCTGGAACAGTCGAAGACCCTTGAGCCGCATGTCGAGCATCCACTCGGGCTCGTTCTTGCGCGCGCTGATGTCGCGAACGACGTCCTCGTTGATTCCGCGGCGCGCGTTGGCGCCGGCGACGTCTGGGTCAGACCAGCCGAAGTCGTACCGGCCGATACCGTCGAGCTCAGCGTGCATTTCGGTCGTCATGCGAGGACCTCCGTGGTAACTCTTGCGGTGGTGGGTGCGGATCGTTCGGAAGAGCGAGTAGAGGTAGGTACAACCGGTACCAAGGTGGTGCAGACACCGTCTCCGGCGGCCAGGGTTGCCAGACGCGTGACGTGGGTACCCAACAATCTGCTGAAGGCATCGGCCTCGGCATCGCACAGCGCCGGGAATTCAGCTGCCACATGGCCTACCGGGCAGTGATGTTGGCAGATCTGAACGCTCGACCCGATCGGATTGTCGATTACCGATGCTGCGTAGCCATCACGAGAGAGTGCCGCGACAAGCTCGGTCACTCGCTCAGGCAGAGTCTCGGTCTGGCTGACTGCCGCATAACGACGCTCGAGTTCGGCGACCCTGTGGTTGGCGAACGCCATGACCGATTCCGGACCACCGGTGTCGCGCAGGAAACGAAGAGCACCTACGGCTAGGTCGTCATAGGCCGCCTCGAATGCATCTCGACCTTGTGCGCTGAGGGTGTAAACCTTGGCTGGTCGACCGCGTCCGCGGGTAACAGCTCGCCCAGCCCCTGGGCCGTACGGGGCTCGCTCGCTGGTCATCGCGTGGCCAGAATCGACCAGGTGATCGAGATGTCGTCGAACAGCAGTTGGAGTCAGACCAAGATGCTCGGCCACGACCACCGCGGTCTGCGGGCCACCCTCCAACAACACGCGCGCCACCCGAGCCGAAGCTCCAGAAAGCGGGGTTGTTGATTTCACAACGTCATTGTTACCTAATTCAGTCCTGAGCGCGAACGCGGGGTTGCGATAGCCGATGAGCCGGGGCGCAAACCGATCCCTAGACTCAGGGCGTGACCCCAAGCCAAACATCCACCGCGGCGGTCACCGTTGATGACGTCGTGGTCGATTACGGCACCCAACGAGCTATCGATCACCTCAGTTTCAGTGTGAGAGCCGGAGCCGTTACAGCTCTGCTCGGCCCCAATGGGGCGGGCAAGACCACCATGATCGAGATCTGCGAGGGATACCGGCGTCCCGATTCGGGCGCAGTTCGCGTGTGGGACCTGAACCCCGTGGCAGATGCCAAGGCACTGCGGCCCCGAGTTGGGGTCATGCTCCAGGACGGCGGCATCTACTCAAGCGCCCGAGCACTCCCCATGCTTCGTCACCTCGCCAGGTTCTACGCACATCCGCTGCCGGTCGACGAATTGGCCGAGCGGCTCGGCCTCACCTCGGTTCGTGCGACGTACCGGCGGATGTCCGGTGGCGAGAAGCAGAGATTGGCGCTTGCTTGCGCGGTCATTGGCCGCCCGGATTTGGTCTTTCTCGACGAGCCCAGTGCCGGGATGGATCCGCAAACCCGTTTAGCTGCATGGGATCTCATCGAACAACTACGAGTTGACGGCGTAACAGTCGTGCTCACCACGCATCTGATGGATGAAGCCGAGCGGCTGGCCGACCACGTCGTCATCATGGATCACGGACGAGTGGTCGCCAGCGGAACAGTCTTTGAGCTCACCGAAGGCCACGAGGTGGTGACCTTTCGAGCCGATCCGGGTCTTGACCTCTTGCCGTTGATCGTCATGCTGCCTGAGTTGGCGCGCGCTATAGAGACCACCCCGGGGCAATACCGAATTGAAGGCGGCCCCGAGGCTGACGTCATCGGCGCGGTTGGCCGTTGGTGCTCTGAGCATGGTGTGCTGCCGCTCAACCTCGATAATGGACGGCGCAGCCTCGAGGATGTCTTCCTCGACCTCACCGGACGGGACCTGCGCACATGAGCGCCCAGGACATGAGCGCCCAGGACACGAGACGCCAGGGTATTCACGCAGCAGGAGGGCTGGCACCGAGGCCAGGAGCCGCGTCACGCTGGCGGGTTATTGCGACACAGGCCCTGAACGAAGTCGGCATGGCATTGCGCAATGGCGAGCAATTACTCCTTACATTGGTGATTCCGGTTGTCGTACTTATCGGCATGACCCATTTGCCGAACGATGTTGTTGGCCACTCCCCCGTCATCGACGCAGCTGCACCCGGAGTCATCGCCCTTGCGATCATCTCCACCGCCTTTACGGGCCAAGCGATCTCGACCGGGTTCGAGCGCCGTTACGGCGTACTTCGGTTGCTTGGCTCTACACCACTGGGCCGCTCTGGACTGCTGGTAGCAAAGACCTTCGGGGTCCTGCTGATCGAGGCCGTGCAAATCGCGCTTCTATCGGTCGTGGCTCTGGTGCTCGGCTGGCAGAGCGCCGGATCATGGCTTGCCGCGCTGGTCGTCGTTGTGTTTGGTACGGCTGCGTTCTCATCTCTCGGCCTACTCCTCGCGGGCACATTGCGCGCGGAGGGCACACTGGCGGTCGCAAACGGCGTCTACCTGCTGCTGCTTGCATTGGGCGGCGTCGTCGTGCCTGCCAGCAGACTGCCTGGCTTCCTTGCCCCAGTGGTGTCGCTGCTCCCATCCTCAGCACTCGGCGATGGTTTGCGCGATGTGCTCTTACACGGCCAGGGATTGCCGTTGCACTCGCTCGCGATTCTCACTGCCTGGACCCTTCTGGCCGGCGCGCTCACTGCTCGAACGTTCCGCTGGTCCTAGGCCATGGCAAACACGGCCAGCAGAATTGAGCCACGCACTCCATTAGGCTCGCGCTGTGACCTCTGACGCCAACTATGACAACGACGGCTCCATGAGTTCTGATCCTTCCGGACCGGCTCCTCGCCTCGCCCGAGGTGTTTACACCGCCAACCTCGTAGCCCAGATGGGCATCGTTGTCACAGGTGCGGTGGTGCGGCTGACAAGTTCGGGCCTGGGATGTCCAACCTGGCCACGGTGCACTGCCGATTCATATGTGCCTGTCGCGGGTCAGACCGAGACTTGGCACAAGTACGTCGAGTTCGGCAATCGCAGCCTCACCTTCGTGTTGGTCATCCTGGCGATCGCTGCTCTCGCGGTTGGCTACCTAGACCTGCGTCGACGTTCGCGCGAGGGACGGGCAGCCCGTCCACAACTGATGGCCTTCGCCGCTGTGCCCTTCATCGGAACGTTCGCCCAGGCCCTCTTGGGCGGGGTGACGGTGCTCACCGGACTCAGCCCGCTGGTAGTGGCCGCGCATCTACTTGTCTCACTTGGGATCATCGCGCTAATGACCAACCTCGTAAAGCGCGCTAGCGAGCCAGATGACATTCCCATCACCTGGACGGTGCGATGCGAGATCCGGATCGGTGCATGGCTACTAACTGGGCTCATGGCCGCGGTGCTCACCCTCGGCACCCTGGTGACCGCTAGCGGCCCGCATGCCGGCGATGAGCGAGTGGCACGTCTGGGGTTCGATCCGCAGGAAATCAGTTCGGCCCACGCAGATCTGGTGTTGCTCTCGATCGGCCTGATGATCGGCTTGATAGTTGCGTTGCGCGCCACCGATGGTGCATCCAAGGCAATCCACGCGGCGATGCTGGCGTTCATTGTCTATGCGTCACAAGGGTTTATAGGCTTCGTGCAGTACTTCACTGGGCTGCCCTGGCTAGTCGTGGCACTGCACGTGCTCGGTTCCACGGTGGTCTGGTGGGCGACGGTCCGCTTCCTGCTGAGTACGCGAGCGCGCGGAATGGTCAGCGACTAGCCGCGCCAGTGCGCGTTGTGGCTAGAACGGCAGGAACGGATCGATGGCTACTGCGAGGAACAATAACGACAGGTAGCTGATCGAGAAGTGGAACAGCCGCATGGGCCGAACATCGGCATCGCCGCGCCGGACCCTACGGAGCAGCCCGTGCGCCTCGCGGAGGAACATTCCGCCGAGAACCACTGTGGCAACTGTAAAGAACGGTGACATGTGCCCGGCTGGGACCAAGAGCAGCGATGTGATGACCATCGCCCATGAGTAACCGATGATTTCCTTCGCTACCCGAGAAAGTGGCGCGACCACAGGCAGCATCGGCACACCAGCCGCGGCGTAATCATCGCGGAACCGAAGTGACAGCGGCCAGTAGTGAGGCGGGGTCCAGAAGAAGACGACGCCGAAGAGAACCGCAGGCGCCCAGGTGAGGCTGCCAGTGACTGCGGACCACCCGATCAGAATCTGCATGCAGCCGGCCGCGCCGCCCCAGACGATGTTCTGGGGTGTGCGGCGCTTGAGGATCAGGGTGTACCCGACCACGTACATCAAGATTGCGGCGGCGGTCAGCGCCGCGGTGAGTCCATTGGTGGTGAGGGCAAACCAGCCCACCGAAGACATCGCCAGCACGAGCCCGAAGCCCAACGCGCCACGTGGCGAGACCTCGCCGGTCACCAGGGGTCGGTGGCCAGTGCGCACCATCAATGCGTCGATGTCGCGATCGAGGTACATGTTCAGCGCGTTGGCCCCGCCCGCCGCCAAGAAGCCACCAACCAAAGTGATGGCTACCAGAGCAACTGACGGCACGCCGTTGGACGCGAGAATCATGGTCGGAACTGTCGTAACAAGTAGAAGTTCGATGATCCGCGGCTTGGTGAGTGCCACATAGGCGGCGATCACACCGCGGGTGCGCTTGCGGTCGACGGAATTGATCACGCGCAGGTCGTCGGGGGTGATCCGCAGTGAACCGGCTGCGACGCTTACCTCCGCGCCGACGAGTTCGTCACTAGGGTCGATCGCTGTCACGAACGGTCAACTCCTCAGCTTGGTCTGTCTGGCTGGGCCAACATACGGTCTGCATCGAGCCATGAATATACGCCCTCAACGTGCCCGATGATAGCCAAGTATCGAACGAACAACTAAGTGAGTAGGCTCCGCGTTTGTGACGAGCCTCTCATTTGATTCCAGTCCGCCATCCGCTTCTTGGAACGATCTTGACGATCGCGCGGTAGCCACGGCCCGCGTGCTAGCCGCCGACTCTGTGCAGAAGGCGGGCACCGGGCATCCGGGGACGGCCATGAGCCTTGCACCAGCCGCCTATTTGATATTCCAGCGGTTCCTACGCCACGACCCTCGCGACCCGAAATGGCTCGGCCGTGATCGGTTCATCCTCTCGTGTGGTCACTCGTCACTCACCCTGTACATCCAACTCTTCCTGTCTGGTTACGGCCTCGAGCTCAGCGACCTCCAGTCGTTCCGCAC
>CAIXFH010000030.1 GCA_903918645.1 uncultured Actinomycetes bacterium
CAGCGACATCAGCGCACTCATCGAAGCCACCTGCTGCAGTGAGCTCAGCGATCAACGCAGCAGTAGCGGCTGCTGTGGCAACAGCGTCGGCTAGCTGGGTTCGCAGGGTAACTCGACCATCGTACATGTGTCTTATTATGGCACACGCCACTGACAGTTGTAAACCCCGAAACCCCAACGGGGACAACTATTTTCGCGGCTTCACACATAGTTGCACCGTCGTCAAAATCGAGCGTTGACAATCACCAAATCTGCGCCTCGCCTTGCTGCCACAAGGCTGGCCGCGCGTCACCGAAGTCTCACAACGAAGCACGCGCACAAAGAACGGCGCAGACGGATCTAAGGTTGGGAAACGAGGTTGACACCACGTCCCCGAGGCTTGAGGAGAACGAGATCGTGCATGACGACCTAGGAGCGGACGTCGCACTCGCTCGATCAGTCACTCGGGTCGTCTCACTCGTGCCGTCGATCACCGAATCGATTGCGGTCTCGTGTCCCGAGATCCTCGTTGGTGCTACGCAATGGTGCACGCATCCTGCTGACCTCGAGGTACCGCGAGTGCGCGGCACCAAGAACCCAGACTTAGCGGCAATCATGGAACTCGCACCTGACGTTGTCGTTGCCAATAGGGAGGAGAACCGGGAACTCGATGTGCAGCGGTTGCGGGAGGCTGGGATAAATGTCTGGGTGACCAAGATCGAGACGGTTCCAGAAGCGATCGCGTCGTTGCGACGCCTGTTCGTCGATTGCCTTGGTCAGCAGGTCCCCCAATGGCTGATGGACGCCAACCGCGTCTGGTCCTATCCGTCTCGGCCATTGAACGTGCGAGTAGCAGTTCCGATCTGGCGAGATCCGTGGATGGTGATCGGGCGCTCGACTTTTGCCGGCGATCTGCTGATCAGGCTGGGCCTCACTCACACCTTCAGCGAGCATGTCGATCGCTATCCCAAGGTGGCCCTTGAAAACTTCGTAGAAGAGCGAATCGACCTCGTACTGCTGCCGGACGAGCCCTACGTGTTCGCCGCTGACGATGGCCCAGAAGCGTTTCCGCACATTCGAACCGCACTGATCAGCGGCCGCGAACTCACGTGGTACGGACCCTCGCTAGTCGATGCACGCGATCACCTAACTGCTGCCATTGGCACTGCAATCGCCGGCGCCAATACCTAGACAAGACAAGATCACCTCGATCAGGTGCTGATCAATTGCTAATCAGGCGATCACAACAGCCGATCGATTCGACAGCATCGAAGCAGTGGCCAAGCACGATTGCGCTGAAGGTCAATGGACCGCGACGCGCCACACCAACGCCTCTCACCGTTCCTTGAAGTCGAACTCGGGCCAGGGCCACGACCATCGCTGGCGTGTACGCTGCCGCAGGAACGTAGAACTCACGCATGCAGCCGCTCGGAAGGGATCGCACGATGCCCGGTCTATTCGCTTCCGCCGAGGATGCCGCCACTCGTTTGGCCGCAACCGGCTACCTCAGCGACCCAGATCTGGCCACCGTCACCTTCCTCGCCGACTCGCTCGGGAAGCCGCTGCTGCTGGAAGGCCCTGCTGGCACCGGCAAAACCGAGTTGGCTAAGGCCGTGGCGGCCGCAACGGGCGCTGAACTAGTTCGGCTTCAGTGCTACGAGGGCATCGACGAGGCGCGCGCGCTGTATGAGTGGAACTACCGAAAGCAGTTGCTGCGCATCCAATCTGCCGAACGCGGCGAAGGCGACACCCCTGACTGGGATCAGCAGCGCAACAACATCTTCAGCGAGGAGTTCCTCCTTGCGCGTCCGCTACTAACAGCGATCAGGCGAGAAACTCCGACCGTGCTACTGATCGACGAGACCGACAAGGCAGACGTTGAAATCGAGGGCCTGCTACTAGAGGTGCTCAGCGACTTCCAGGTCACCATCCCCGAGTTGGGGACCATCACAGCGACCCGTCGTCCATTCGTAGTGCTCACGAGCAATGCAACGCGCGAGCTGTCGGAAGCATTGCGTCGACGCTGCCTGTATCACCACGTCGACTACCCGACAGCGGAACGCGAACGTGCGATCGTATTGACTCGCGTGCCGGAAGCCTCGGCCACACTGGCTGAGTCCGTCGTTCGCACGATCCGAGCAATCCGCGATCTCAACCTCCGCAAGCCACCGAGTGTCTCTGAGACCATCGACTGGACCCGAGCCCTACTGGCACTGGGGATTCCATCGGTCGACGCTGCAGCTCTCGATCGGACCATCGGCGTCGTGGTGAAGCACCAATCCGACCTCGATCGAGTGCGTACCCAGTTGCAGCTTGACCGTGGCGGCGCATGATGACTGATGCGTTCCTCGTCGGTGGTGTACGCACACCGGTCGGTCGGTACGGAGGGGCGCTGGCCACAGTGCGCGCCGATGATCTCGCGGCCCTTGTCGTCGCCGAAGTCGTGCGTCGCACCGGCATTGATCCGGCCCAGATCGACGACGTCATTCTCGGTGCCGCCAATCAGGCCGGCGATGACAACCGAAACGTCGCTCGGATGGCCGCGCTTCTTGCCGGGCTACCCGACTCAGTTTCGGGCTATACCGTGAATCGCCTGTGCGCCAGCGGATTGCAGGCGGTGGCGTCAGCTGCACAAGCGATTCACGCTGGCGACGCCCAACTCCTCGTAGCAGGTGGTGCCGAGTCGATGACTCGCGCACCATGGGTCACGCCCAAGCCAGCCACGGCATGGGCGAAGCCTGAAACCACCGTGGATACCGCACTCGGCTGGCGCCTGGTTAACCCAAGATTCACTGCACTTGATGGCGGAGACGCGACCATGAGCCTGGGCGACTGCACAGAGAAGCTCGCTCGCCTCGACGGCATCAGTCGAGAAGACGCCGACGAATTCGCTGCTCTGTCACAGGCCCGCGCGGCCGAGGCGTGGGGCAACGGTGTGTTCGATGCTGACATCGTCGCAGTCACCCCTGCCAAAGGTGAGCCGGTCACACGCGACGAAACCGTTAGAGCAACAACCATCGAGAAGTTGGCGAGCCTGCGACCGGTATTTGCAGCCGACGGCATCGTCACCGCGGGCAACGCATCACCACTGAGCGACGGCGCATCAGCACTCATCGTCGCTTCGGCCCAGGCCGTCGCGGACTATCGGCTGACGCCGCGTGCACGTATCGTCGCGACCGCCGTGGCCGGTGTAGCACCTAGCCTGTTTGGGCTAGGCCCCGTGCCCGCCATCGAAAAGTTGCTGGCGCGCACGGAATTAGCCCTCGCCGACATCGATGCCATCGAGATCAACGAAGCCTTCGCACCCCAAGTGATCGCCTGCGAAAGACGACTGGGTATCGACCGCGACAAGCTCAACACCGATGGTGGAGCCATTGCTCTCGGGCATCCACTGGGGTCGAGTGGATCTCGTCTGCTCATCACGTTGTTGAGCCGACTCGAGCGAAGTGGCGGTCGCTACGGCATTGCCTCGCTCTGCATCGGTGTGGGGCAAGGGGCCGCAATGCTCATCGAGCGTGTGGGCTAGGCGATCGCCGCAACGCTCTCCACAAGTTGGCGCAACGTCGAGACTTCAAACACTGCGTTACTCAGCAATGCATACTCACCGCAGCGGGAATCCCCGGTATCCCATTCGGCCATGGGCTCGGGGTTGAACAGATAGAGCCGACGCGCCACCTTCGCAATCTCAGCCACCTCGGCGAGCGCCGGTGCGCGTTCGTGCGAGCGAGTGTCGCCGACAATCAACACGGTCGTGCGCGCGGTCACGGAGTCGGAGTAGACGTCGAGAAAGCCACGTAATGCCCGGCGGTAGTCACTGCGCCCATCACCCACTACGAGACCGCGTCGATCGAGTAGGTGTCTGGGGTCAATGACACCCGGGCTCGAGTCTAGGAGTTCGCTTATCTCAACAACACCATCGACAAAGACGAAAGAACGAACACGCGAGAACTCCTGATGCACGGCATGCAGCAGCGCGAGGATGAACGGGGCGAACTCTGCGGTGGAGCCCGAAACGTCGCACAGCACAACAAGACCCGGCCGCGTGGGTCGACGGCGGCGCAGCACTGGCGCCACTGGGACGCCACCTGTCCCTATCGATGCTCGGATAGTGCGACGCATGTCGAGAGTTCCACGCCCGCGGCGACGCCGCTGACCCAGTCGAGATGCCAAACGACGCGCAAGGGGTCTGAGCGCCTGCCGCAAGCGAAGCAACTCATCCGCACTGGCGTGCAGCAGGTCGAGATCCGCAATATCGCCATCGGCCCTGGTAGGTCCGGCAGGTGGCAGCCGATCAGTGACCATCTGTTCGATGAGCTTTCTGATCTCGTCAAGAGCGCGTTGGGCCTCCGCAGCAGCAATCGAGCGATCCAATTCTGAGCGGTCCTGATCAGTGTCTAGGTAGCGCCGGTGAATCTCGGCGAGATCCATCCGACGAAGCACTCGCTGGGTGTGATGCTCGACAGATCGCTCTGCTACCACTCCCGAGTAGGCATCTACTGCTGACTCAAGTAGGTGACGCACGCGCTCGAGGTCCCCTTCTTGCATCGCCCGCACCAAGTCCTCGGTCTCAAGCGCGCCTGAAGATTCCGGCTCGTCCGACGATTTACCGACGATCTGGGCTTCGGGCCGAGCCACCCGTACACGTGGGAACACCGCATCGAAGGCTCGATCGAACTCAGCGAACTTCGCGCTGTCTTTCACCAAAGTCGACCTCAACGCAATCCGCACAAGGGGTCGTGAAGTCACATCAACTGTGGCGATCGCGTTCATGGCGTCGAGCACTTCGCCCGTCGAGACGGGCAATCCGGATGCCCGCAGTCGGCTAACCAGCGCGATGATCGATGCGACCGTGGCCTCGGCAACCACGCCGATGACATCGCGGGTGTCGTTGGACGTCACGGCCACCTTCGATCTAGGGTCCACTCGGCGAGGCCCGCCGGAAGTCCCATCGTGGAGGTCGCAAGGTGACGATGCAAGAGCGCAGCATGCTGCTCGACTTGGAGATCACCCTCCACGCCGGCCACCAGCGTGAGCAGCAAAAGCTGATGGCGGTGCTCGCAAGTCGCCTCGGATACAGCGCTGTCGTATTGCCGAACGAGATCGCGTCCGGCCCAGACCGGGCAGAACTCATCGCTGATATCGAGGGGGTCATCGATTCGGGCGTGCGCGTGATCGTCGACGATCCGGCTGATCGATCCGTGGTGCGCACGACTAACCTCGCCGAGATCCGCGCGCGTCGAATCGAACTCGGCTCTGGTCCAGACTCGCGCACACTGACTGTGGCGGCCCCGATCTCAATCGGGAGAACGATGAATGAAGCGCAAGCGCGAGCCTCTCGGGATCCACGCTTTGTGGGTGATGCGCATCCGGAAATGACTGGAATCTACGGAACTTTCGAGCAGGCGCAGGCGCAGATGATCGAGCTTGCTCAGGCTGGGGCTACAACTCTTCGAGTCACACTTGCCGACGATTTTGACATTGCCGACTTACTGGCTCAAGTGAAAGCGCTCATGGTAGGACCAACCGTGGTGCTCCACGAGCAAGCGAGTCGCGCGGACTGAGTTCGCCTAGTGGATCGATCCAGCTCGCCTAGTGGATCGATCCATGTGCCAAGTCTTGATCGATCAACTGAGCGGTCGAAGTCAGCCGCGGCAGGAAGTCCTCAAGCAACGTGTCGAGAGACACCCGCGATGCATGCGCACTGACATTGATCGCCGCAATCACCTGACCATCGGCTGCATGCACCGGTACGGCAACCGAGCGAACTCCAGCTTCAAGTTCTTGATCCTGCAGCGCCCAACCACGCGCACGAACGACCTCTATCTCAGCGCGAATCGCATCCGGTTCCACCAGGGTGCGCTCAGAAAGCGCGACAAAAGCACCGGTACTGAGATATTCCTCAAGCGCCGTATCGTCAAGTGCCGCAAGTAATACCCGGCCCATCGAGGTGCAGTAGGCAGGCAAGCGAGCACCCACCGCAAGGCTGATGGTCATGATGCGGTTGGTGGCGGCGCGCGCCACGTAGACGATGTCAGGTGAATCAAGTACCGATGCGCTACAGGATTCATGCAGGCCGTCGGCCAGAACTTCAAGATGTCCTTGGGTAACTTCGGTCACGGTAGCCGACGAGAGATACGCGAAGCCGAGCTCAAGCACTCGCGGGCGCAGGTAGAACAAACGGCCGTCGCTACCGACATAGCCGAGTTCCTCAAGCGTGAGAAGGAAGCGACGTGCGGCGGCACGGGTCATCCCGGTTTCGCGCGCGACATCCGACAAAGTCAGGCGCGGCCGCTCGCGCGAGAAGGCTCGGATCACCGCGAGGCCGCGATCAAGGGACTGCACGAAGTCGGCCGAGCGCACGGATATTTCAGTCGCTGACATGCCGCACGGTCTATCACAGTCTGTTCGCCTAGCGCACACATGGGCTCATGCCGAACATCAACAGCGCTATAGGAACCGCGCAATGTTGCAACGGATCACGACACAGTTCCGGTTCCGCTTGACGGCCCCTCCGAGTAGGTATGGAATGAGGTTCACCCTGCGAACTTGTGTTCGCCTAGCGCACAAA
>CAIXFH010000031.1 GCA_903918645.1 uncultured Actinomycetes bacterium
CGTCGCCCAGGAACTCGGCGACATAACGGTCGAGCTCGGCGGAATGAACCCGGTCGCGAACCGTCTCGTAGGCATAACCGCGTTTGCGCCAAAGTACGTCCATCGCGAGCTCGATCTCGCGCTCCGATAAGGTTCGAAAGCTGGTGATCGCGCCGAGGGCCGGCAAAAGGGGAGCCCCGGTCGGTGGGGCCGGCTGCGGAACGCCGTCACCGATGCAGGCCGCAAATCGTTCGCGAAAAGTGAGGAGGTGCGGATTGTCGTCGTCGAGAGCGGCGCAGTCTCCCTCCCTTTGCCAGATCACGAAGACATCGTTGGCGAAGACGGCGTGCCCGCCCGTGAGCCTCTCCAGCACCCTCCGTGACAAGAAACCGAGTTCGCCTTTGTGCACGATTGCCCAGTCGTAGTCGGTATCGGGATGCAAGAACGTGTTTTGGTAGCGATATATCCGGGGCAGGCGATACCAGAATATGTCGGGCGCCAGCACACTGTCGCCGGGACGGGTCCGGGCCGCGATAAAGTCCGCCACGTCCGTCCACAGTCCATCATGGTAGGGAAATGACATGGCCCGTCTCTTGGGGGGCCGACCCGTGCCGGCGGTTGGAGTTCACGACCATCTTCGCGCTCGCGTCGAGGGCGGATGTCCAAGGCCCAGGCCCGCTGCCGGCCCCCTTTCGTAGCGGGGAGGCTCGTAGTGTTCCTCGGCAGTGAAAGGCGCGCGAAAATTTCCCTGTGCCTCGTCCCTGTCGACGACGAAGGCGTTCACCCCCATCAACTCGCATCCGACCAGGTTCATGTCCTTGTCGGCCGCCACCTCTTCCAATGCCTTGAGGCTGGCCCCGTACCAACTCGTCCCATCCCAGGCCAATTCCGGACGATATTCGACTTGGAGCCCAAGGCTGGGCGGAAGATTGGCATTATACTCGAGACAGGCCACGCGCGATCTTCGCCGTAGCGCCTTCCACAGATGCCCGGTGTTCTGGTCGACATCCAGCGACAGCAGGTCGACCCGGGGCGGCGCGCCCACCTGGTCGAGAACCGCCTCGATATTGTCCTTCGTGACCAACGCCTCCACGACGGTGAGCGCGCCGCTGCGGATCCATTCCTCAAACGTCCTGCGTGCGAAGGCTACCCCCTCGCTCGCACCGTCGATCCAGATACCGCGCCAGCCCTGCTCGAGCAGGAGGCGCGTATTGTTCTGCTGGCCGCTTTCGATTCCTATTTCGACGAAAGATCGGTCGCCCGATCCGATCCGCGCGAAGATCTCGGCGATGACGCCGTCCTCGCCGTTTTGGCTGTAAACCTGCGCCTGGCTCGGGATCAGCGATAGCGGATCGGTGTAACGTCCCCGGGCAAGCGCGACTTCGAAGAGCATGTCGGTGAACGTGGTCGCAGCGGAGACACCGGGAGGAAGCGACAGGCGTCCCCAGGGCGGCAGATCTTGTGGCGCCCCGCTCTTCCCTTGCTGGAGCAGCAGCGCCTCGAAAGATCGGAGATGGGCACTGTCGCCCGGGATGGCGGAGCAGCGCTCGCCCGTATGCCAGACCACGAACACCGCATTGGCGAGCACCGCGCGGCCTTTTGCGATCCGCTCCAGCACCGGCCGGGACAGGGAGCCGAGCTCGCCCTTGTGCACTACAGCCCAGTCGTAGACGTCATCCGGTCGCAGGAAGGTGTCGCAATACCGACGAATGCCCGGCAAGCGATAGGCAAACAGGTCGGGTGCGAGCACGCTTTCGCCCGGCCGCCGCCGTGCGCCGATGAACTCCGCCACATCCGTCCACAAGCCATCATGGTGCGGGAATGACATGGCGCAGTCTCGCACATCCAAAATCGTCCCGGCAAACCCGCTTGCGAGGACGAGTAGCACGACCACACCCGAGAGGTGTGATCGGAGCAGACGACGGACGGCCCCTTGCAGAGCCCTCGCTAGCGCGACCCGAGGTTTGTGACGGCCCCGCCCGTGGCCGTCCTGCCGCCATCGACCACGAACTGTCCGCCCGTGGTGTTTCCGGCGAGATCGGAGCAGAGAAACAGCACCATGTTCGCGATCTCCTCGACGGTC
>CAIXFH010000032.1 GCA_903918645.1 uncultured Actinomycetes bacterium
CCGTCTCATAGCCCAGTTGGAGCGCTCCTTCGATAGGACGCGCGGCAGGGTTCCCTGCTGATCGCTTGAGTTACCGACATCGACGACCGATACCCCTCTCGCCGATGTCGGTAACTCGGTAACTCGGTAACTCCGTGACTCGGTAACTCCGTGACTCCGCGACTATGTGGACGCGCCTACAGCGCTGTTTCGCGAACGCGATCGGCTATGCATTGCGGTGTCCCCGAAGGGGTCGCGCAATGCTGTGTAGCAAGTCGCGAAATCGTTGACAGTGACTTCTTGACCCGACGAAACCGCTGGATAGACTGCACTTCGGCCACTTCGGCCATGTTGGTATTGAGCAGAAGTGGTGAACTAATGAGTTCCTTGCAAAGAGCGAACCTACCCCCGGATCAGACTGCGGAACCTGTCCACGTGTCGACAAGGTCGTTGTCATTAGGGTGCGTCGGCTTCGCATTGTTTGGTCTAGGCACCCTGACCCTCGCGTTGGAACCCCAAGGCACAACGTTGAACTGGGGACTTCGAATCGTTGGGCTTATCTGCCTGTCGGTCGCCGTGTTGTTGCACGTCGATCATCTCTCATATCGAATCGGCCGTCCTGCCGTGTATTTGATGATCGCTGGCGTCACTGTGCAGGCACTGCGATGTGTGCCCTTCATCTTCTTGCCGTCGGCGTTTTCATCATCTGGCTGGGTCACCTTCTACTACACCGCGCTGTCTCTCTCCTTCGTGCTCTTTGGCCTGGGCTTGCTCATGGTGGCGGTTCACAAGCGAACTCAACTCAGTTCAGCATCAGGCCCAGCAGATGCCACCGAATCAGTTGATTCGTCCGGCTCAGCCACACGGGACGTCACGGTTCACGCTTCCTACCTTTCCTTGATCAGCGCTGCGGTCGGTTGCTTGATTCAAGGCGCTGCCTACTTCCAGTTCGGCGGGTCACAGTTCTCATGGGCGATGCTCTTAGTCGGACCGCTGCTTATTGCAGTCGGGCTCATTAGTCACATAGACCACTTGACCGCGCGCATCGGTCGTGCCGCTGTAGTGCTGGGGATCATTGCAGTGGTGCTGATCGCGATGGCGCCGGTGCCCTTCGTGATTGATCCCGCCAACTACGTTGCGCCGTCTTGGAATTCGTACTACTGGGCATGCTGGAGCTTCGGTTTCCTTTCCGCCGCATTGAGTTGCGCGTTCGTTGGCCGCCACAAGGCGCAGGTCTAGCCGCCCGCTCGTACCCGAAGGTGCCGATCGATTCACCAGTGCCTCCGGTATGTATCTCGTGCGAGCAGACTTGATGAATGAGCGCAGAGATCAACGGCGGGTCAGCAGACACCCGCCCGCCCGGAAGCTAGTTACTCTCGGTGCCTGGATAGGCCCCCAAACTCACTATCTGTGAGAGCATTCGCTTATGTCCCCCTCTTCTTATATTCGTGTTCTCGTCGCGTCTGCCCTCACGGTTGGCGCGATGGTTGCTGGATCCATCACCGGGATGGCTTCTGCCACTCCTGTATCGATTGACGGCCGGGTTGATACCGCGTTCGCCGCTAATCTGGGCACCGCGCTAAGCGATACCGTCAATGTCATCGCGACTCAGCCCGACGGGAAGATCCTCGTTGGCGGCTTCTTCAACCTCAACGGTGGAGCACCGGCCGAGTTTGCACGGCTCAACGCTGATGGCACTCCCGACGCCGCCTTCAACTCCAACCTGGGTACTGGCTTCTCCGCTGGTTCAGTGCGGGCGATTGCGGTGGAATCGTCTGGGGCGATCCTCGTTGGCGGACTCTTCCTGGACTTCAACGGCACGGTGGTCAATCACCTGGTGCGCCTGAACTCCGACGGAACCCTCGATACGGCATTCATGAGTAACTTGGGTACCGGATTCAACGGCGGCTCCGTCCGCGGGATCGTCGTGCAACCAGCTGAGGCTCCGCTAGTCGGACACATTGTCCTCGCTGGTTACTTCGTTGATATCAACGGATTCGCCAGCGCTGGTCTGGCTCGAGTTGATGACAACGGCGTTCCGGACACGCTGTTCAGCCAGACCATTGGTACTGGTCTTGACGGTTTTGTCGACACCGTGGTGGCAGACCCGAGCACTGGCGACTTGCTCGTCGGCGGCCAGTTCACGCATATGAATGGCATCGTTGACGCCGGCATCGCACGCTTCTCGCCGGAGGGCGACCCGAATGCAACCTTCGCGGCCAATCTTGGCAGCGGCCTCGTTGACGGGCTCAACCCTGGATCGGTTAACGGGATCGTGGTGCAGCAAAGCGGCCGAATCGTGATCGGTGGATTCTTCGCCACCCTCGACGGCAGCCCAGCGGGGCATCTGGCGCGGCTTGAGGCAACCGGCGTTGCCGATCCCTCCTTCACCGCGAATCTAGGTACCGGCTTCGACACTGATGTTCGTGCCATCGCCGAGCGTACGTCTGACCACAGCCTGATTGTCGGCGGCACGTTCAACACGCTTGATGGCGTGGCTGCGGCCCAGATTGCACACGTATCGACCAACGGTGTACCTGACCGCGTGTTCTCAACCAACATGGGCACGGGGCCCTCTGCGCCGTTCCCCCCTGCTGAGGTCTACGGCGTTGCAGTGCAAGCAGATGGTGGCAGCCTGATCGGTGGCTATTTCGACCACGTTGACGGCCAGCCGACTCCCTATCTGGTCCGGTTGTATTACTCGGACACAGTTGCACCGGTTATCACGATGACCCAGCCAACCGGCGTGTTTGCCTCAACCCCGAGCGTGCCGATCGCTTGGACGGCAAGTGACGCGGGCGGTTCGGGTCTGGCTGCGACCTGTGTGAAGTATGCGTTCAAGAAGGCTGCACAGGCTGGTAGCTCACACAACGCTAGCGGCCCATGTACAACGGCGTCAGCAACCACCTACACGCCGCTGACGGCTCCACGTACGGCTGCGTACTGCGTGCTTCACGGAGCAGCCGCTCTTGGTTGCTCGAGCAACCTGGTCCCAGTGCTAGGGGACCGTGTTTGCTTCCAGGCAGTAGCTGCGGATAACTCGGGAAATCAGACATCGGCCACACCGCGTTGCACGAACCTGCCGTTCGACGAGCGCAGCTTGCTACGTAGCAGGTCGACTGACTGGAGCCGCACAGTGGCCTCAGGTTGGATCGGGTCAACTGCATCTGCCACCACAATCCGCGGCGCGACTCTATCGACTACGTCGTCGATGACGGTGCGGCAACTCGGTGTGATCGCGTTGAGTTGCGCAACCTGTGGGTCAGTGGATGTGTACGTAAACAACGTGGTGGTTAAGCACCTGTCGCTGGTTACGACTGGAGCGGCGGAGCGCAAGCTGTTCACGTTCACCCGCTACACCGCAAACAAGGTCGGCGTCGTGAAGATCGTCGTCACGTCATCCGGTAAGCAGGTCAAGATTGACGCGGTAGGCATCGCCTCCGCCTGATCTTCTGCAAGCGCACTGTTGAGCCCGTTGCCGGGTATTTCATCTGGCAACGGGCTCAACTACGTCGCGATCCGATCACGGATGCGCGCTGCGATTGATGGCCCCCGTAGGGTGTCGTCCGTGTCAGATGTCGTTGTCGATAGCCCAGTGATACCCGCGCCCGCGCCCATCCCGCGCTGGGCCCGGCTTTGGCTCTTGTCACCCGACCTGGTGGCACCGGCTGTGATGGTGTTCGGCAGCGTCGCGGTGCTAGGTGCACTCGTCCGACTCCCGGGCGTTGTGGCACTGGTTGTGTCGGTGGTAGCCATGGTGGCGACCACCGTGTTTCTCGCTGGCCGTTTGCCCACGCCGAGCAATGTGTCGGTCTCAGACCGTGTGCTGGTTGGTGCAGTGTGGCTCGGTGTCGTGGTCTGGATCGTCTTCTGTTGCCGTACGGCAGGGGAGTGGTTCCTCGTCGAACGTGATCCGGGCTTCTACGCCACCACCGCGAAGTGGTTCGCAACCCATAACGAATTCCCGATCCAGAACGGCACTGCCGACATCACCAACGCGATTCGTGGCCTCACGAGTACCGGATACGGCTATTACGACGCTGGCCCTGGGCAGGAGTTCTCACAAGGTGGGCCGCTGTTGCCGGTAATGCTTGGGCATCTGCAGCGAATCCTCGGCCCATCCGGATTGCCTTGGGGCAACGTGATCTTCGCGGGTCTTGGGCTTGTGGCGTTCTTTGCTTGGGCGCGCCGGATCGTTCCCGGCTGGTGGGCTCTTCTCGCCCCAGCCACCTGCGCGCTCGCGCTGCCCGTCTTGTACATGGCCCGCAGCACGTTCAGCGAAAGCGTTGCCCTCTTGCTGTGTGTGGGCGGCTTCGCACTTCTCACCGACGGCTTCGTCCGTGCGAGTCCTCGCCTGATCGCCTTGGGTTCGCTCACGGCCGCCACTGCCACTTTGGATCGCCCGGATGGCGTCGCGGTGGGCGGCCTCGTTGTCGTGGCCGCCACCGGGATCTGGTTACTGACAACCGACCGGGATGCTGGCTTGGCCCGACGCGTCACCATGGCCGCTGTGGCGCCAGCAGTGCTGATGCCGTTGGTGAGCCTCGTGATCTACGCGGTTGTCACACCTGGCTATCTGCTGCACTTGAAGTGGGAGGTCGGGTCGGAGGTTCTTGTCCTGCTCGCCGCTGCGTTTGTCGTAGTCCTGTTGGGCCATAGGTTGTCATGGGTACGGGGGAGATGGAGCGATCTCGTCGACCACAACCGTGGTCTAGTCGCCCGCGGTACCGCGCTCTTTTCCCTTGCAGCGCTGGTCTTTCTCACCATGCGTCCGTTGTGGACCAAGGTGCATGTCGAACTAGATCTTAAGAATGGGTACCAGCAAGAGGTCGCGGGCGTTCAACGAATGAACGATCAGGTCGTGGATCCATCACGCACTTATGACGAACTCACCACAGTGTCGACATCCTGGTATTTCGGTTGGGTAGTGCTTGTGCTCGCTGGTCTTGCGCTACTCGTCTTCGCGCTTACCAAAGGCCCGGGCGTTCATTCGCGCTTTCGCGAACCTTGGGCTGTGGTCATCGCGACCTTGTTGGTACTGATCCCGTTGTACTTCTGGGCATGGCACATCACCCAGGATCAACTATGGGCATCGCGTCACTTGGTGATGATGGGCTACCCGGTGCTCGTGCTTCTCGCGAGTTATGCCGCATATCGAATCACCGACAGCGTTCGTTTTGGATCGCATGATTCTGCTCTGCGCGGGGCGGTTGCACTGGCCCTAGTGGGATCGTTCGTGATCCCCACTGTGCGTGCCACCTCGCCGCTGGCTACGGCCATCCAATACGGCGGCATGAGCCCGATACTCACGCAGACGTGTGCCGCGATTGATGCTCTCGCACAAGGGAAAACACGTGTCTTCGCATTGTTCACTGGCCCCTTGGCGGGCGCGTTCCAGACCCCTGTCGGCGTGTGGTGCGACATCCCTGCCGTGCGAATCGATGAATCGACGGGCCGTACCGCATTCGCGACGACGGTTGCCTTGCGCACCTGGGCCGACGCCAATAGTTGGACGATGCTGAAGGTAGATTCCACCGCGATAATGGGCGAAGCCCTTCCACCGGGCGCGCTGACCTCAAGGACAACCGTGTCGGC
>CAIXFH010000033.1 GCA_903918645.1 uncultured Actinomycetes bacterium
GTGGCGCCGATCCCCGCGCCTCGCATCCCGGCCGCGGCCGACAGCCTCACCCAGGCCCAGATCGCCTCGGTCGCAGCGGCGTGGCGGCGCTGGGACGGCCCGTTCTCGGCGTTCTGCGCGTTCGTCCGCACCGACCTCGCGATCGACTTCGGTCCCACCCTCATCGGGCACATCCTCAGCGTCGAGACCGGGCGACGATGCAAGCGGCGGCCAGGGCGGTCGCCGGACGAAAAAGCCATGCGAAAAGCGATGCTTTCCTTCTTTCCTGGTGCGCAGTGGTTCGAAGATGGCTCTCCGATCGACATCACCGTCAACGGCGAGAGGTTCACGTTCAACTGGGAGTTGGTCGTGGACGGTTTTTCCGGAGCGGTGGTTGGCTGCTCGGTTCGGCCAGAGGAGGACGCTGCCGCCGTGGTTGAGGCGTTCGAGGACGCGGTCGTCACCGCGGGTGCTGCGCCGATCGCGCTCAACACGGACAACTACGTGGCGAACCACGCGCCCGAGGTCGCCACCGCACTCCGTGAAACCCTCCAAATCCGCACCACACTCGGTCGGCCGCAGACGGACGCACCCGTCGAGGGGGCCTTCGGGTTGTTTCGGCAGACAGCACCTCCACTTGTGATCAGTGCCCCTGACCAAAAGCAGCTTGCCCAAGCCATTCTCACGATGTTCCTGACCATCTGGTGCCGGGCCACCAACCACCGTCCGCGAAACGACCGGCGTGGCCGCAGCCGCGTCCAACTGTACGCCGACGAGCAGCCTACGGACGAGCAGATCGTTGCCGCAAAGGCTGCGCTGGAAGAACGACGACGACTTCAAGACCTGGCCTTCCGCACCCGACAGGCCCGCCTCGATCCGGTCGTCCGTGCCCTGCTTGACGAGGTTTTCGACCGCCTCGGATTCGACGACCCGACCGGCAACGTCAAGGACGCCATCGCCCGATACCCCTACAACGCAGTCATTGCCGGCATCGCCACCTTCGAAGGCAAGCGCGACGCCGGAACTTTGCCCCCGGGCGTCGGTCCACGCTACCTCCTCGGCATCGTCCGACACATCAACGAGCGCGACGAGGGGCTCGCGATCGCCGAGCACCTCTGGCGCCTGCGCCTATCAGCCCGGGACGCCGCCCTGGCCCGCCTGGACGACGCCCGACGCACCCAGGTCGGAACTGCCGGCGAGCAGCTCCGCAGCTGCATCGACCACGCCCTCGCCGACGACGGCCCGCTGGTCCGGAGCTTCTGGCTCGCCGCGGCGGCCGACGTGCTGCAGGCCGCACCAAAAGCCGATCAGCACGCCCTGTACATGGCAGCGACACGCCGGATCGAGGCCACATTCCGCGTGGACCGGCTCGACCGGCAGGCTGCGGTCCGGTTTCTTGCGGAGCACGCTCTCCAGGTCGCGTGATCCGCGCGCCAACCCAGGCGCGTCCACGCGGTCGAAGTTCATCGAGGTCGAAAAGACTCCGGACGATCGCCCCACGTGGGTCGGGCGTTGGCCCGGTGGCCCCGTCAGGGTGCGGATCCCCGTGCTGTTCGACCCCTGACCCCGGGAGCGACCCAGCTACGCCACCGCGAGGTTGTCCGGGGTTGTGGACGGGTCAGGGGTTGACATGCGCA
>CAIXFH010000034.1 GCA_903918645.1 uncultured Actinomycetes bacterium
CCTCGTCGTTGATTTTGGCGTCGTCGGTGCGCGGATCATTGGGATCTGCTTGCTCTAGCGCAGGCCACAGCAGCCGCTCCACGGTGGTTCGGGTGATCGCCTGGGACGCGTACTCGACGAATCGGCCAAGCCCCAGGGATAGTTTTGCGGACCCGAACGACGCGAATGGTTGGGTGTACCGCTCCAAGTCGTGGTGGAGCTTTGACCTGTCCCCGACGCTGGCGTAACTCCAGGAACCCGAGAAAACGTTTACTTTGAAGAAGTTCTGGAAGTCGTCTAGAACTGACTGGTCGCTGAGGACCGCGGCGATGCTCTCGCCTGCAGCCCGATAAGCCTCGTCCATAACGCCAACCGATGCTCCATTCGCGTTGATCGCCCCGATCACGTAGTTGTATCGCGCACCCCAACCCGTGGTGAGTACCCCTCCCCCCTCCTTGAAGCCCTTAAGACCGTGAATGGTGTATAGCGACTGGGTGGCTGAGCTGGGATTACGCGCCCAGACCCCCGCGGTCACCGAGCCCACTGCGGCCAGAGTGTTGGCGGCGATACCTGTGCCGGCGTCACCGGCGAGCAACGGTCCGAAGACGTCGGGCCCGAAGAGCACGGTCTGAACGTCCTCGCCGAGATTCGGGTGGACCATGGCCAAGGCCTCTACAACGTCCACGAACATCCCCGAGCCCGTGCCTCCAGCCAACGAACTGATGACGAAAGGCAGCACGCGTGGTATCGAGCCCTCGTCGGCTCCGAGAAGCCGCTGCACTGCAACGAGCTCGGCGAGCGCGGCAGGAGACCGGCACTCGTCATAGGCGACCTTGAGTCGGTCATGAATCCTCTTGAATCCATAGGCCGACACTGCTCGCCCAATGGCACGGTTCTGGCCCGCTCCCCTGTAAACAGGTGTCGCGATTTCTTTCGTCAGCCAACCTGCGAACGCATCCTGGCGCTCAGCCGCCGGGACTTTCTGCGTGAGGGACTCGCGGATCGCCCCGTAGGCAACATCCGGTGGCACGAGCCCCAAGTAGTTCGATCCAGGCAGCAGCTGCTCGGGGTAGCCATCGGCGGTGTTGACCGTGATCGTGTCAATGGCCACCATTTGCCAGGCGGCTGGCAACTCGTGCGACTCCCAGCCAACCGCTCGAAGTCTGCGTAGCAGTGTCTGGCGAAGTGTTCGCAGCGATTTGTCGCCAGAACCTCCAACTCCGATGAGGATCGCTGGTTGCAGTGGCATGAAGAGCTCCTTTGTAGAACCTGCTTAGAGTGATAAACGTTTGTCGGATTCGGGCGGTGGCAATGCATCATTGCCGCCCCCCCCCAACGGGGGCTGCGGCAACAACCACACCCTTGCCCTTGAGCTGCAGCGCAAGGGCACTCCAAGCACCGAAGATCATGATTTCCTCGGCAAGATGCTGTGCATCGCGCTCGAGTACCTCCGGAACGAGGTAAGCCACTAGCTCGCCCGCGACGAAATCCCCCGGCACCGCCTCAGCCAACGCCTGCCGGTCGATGAGCAGGTATGCCGACATCGATGGACACAGGTCGATGCCAGCGAGCCGACCGCTGGCAGTGAGGTTGGGCTGCCTATCGCTGATTACCAATGAACCTTCGGGTGCGACAACACAGGCCTTTAAGCTTCCGAACGGGCTCAGCGGCGCACGAGCTCGTACCCGCTCAGTTCCTGGCTGCCACGAACGGGCCCGCTCGGGTGCCGGCGTGAACGCCAGATCGTCGTGAGTGAGCAGACGAGCCTTGCCATCAACGCGGGTGAGGATGCCCCCAATTTCAAGAGGCACCCTGACTGGGACGCGGGCCATCATGAGTCCGCCAAGACTTAACCGGGCTGCCCACCAATTGAGGAATCCGAGAATGAGTAGCGGAATGACTAGACCCGCAAACAGCAGCACGATCGGCACCCACAGCAGTGGCTTCACTGGAACCACTTGGGCATTGAACGGCACAATGACCGTTCGCTCGCGAGTCTGCGGCAGCTGGGAAGTTGGCGCGTTTGTAACCGACAACTCAACATGGCCACTGACCTGGCCACCCTCCAACACGGCTTTCCCGAGCTCGACGGCGACATCGATCGAGGCGGCACCGCTCGCGTCGACTAACACGCACCCGCTCGCAGGGCTGGACCCCACAGTAATCCCGGCTTCGGGCACGGTGGTGTCGATTCCAACGGAGCGCACGCACACCTGAGTTGGGCCGTCGGGGCTCCCTGCAATCAGCAGCTTGGCCGAAGCCTTGTCACCCCGGTTCTGCACCGATCCAAGACTTAATGACGCGGGCGACAATCCCGGATACGCACCAGGCAATTTTACCTGCTGCACGAACGAGGTAGTGAGTGGCGCCAACGCGAAACCACTTCTGGTCACCATGTCGAGGGTGAGGTCGAAGCGCACCTCCGTGGAGGTCGTTTGCGGAATGAAAGTGCCCGTGAACGAGCCCGTTTGAGGCTCAAGAACGAACGGCACCGGGTCAACCTGCTTACCGTCGACCACCTGTGAAACGCTCAGTTTCGCCGAAGACAGGCCTGAGAGATCCACCGCCTGGCCCGCGCTGTCCACCACCCGGCCCTTGATGGTCGCCTGCTCGTCGGCGACGAGCTGGGAGGGGCTCACCTCGAGCGAGTAGTTGCTAAACAGATAGACGCCAACGCCATCCGTCATGCC
>CAIXFH010000035.1 GCA_903918645.1 uncultured Actinomycetes bacterium
ACAAGGCTCGTGATGTGATCACCGACCGA
Organism: uncultured Actinomycetes bacterium; assembly: GCA_903918645.1. GTDB lineage: Bacteria > Actinomycetota > Actinomycetes > S36-B12 > CAIYMF01 > Longivirga. The sequence goes on from CAIXFH010000035.1 coordinate 30, forward strand.
CAGCTCGTGGTGATGGCTATCAGGGCCCATCGCTTCGACAGTGCCCACCAGCATTCCGCCGGATCCGGTCACGGGGTTGTGCATTTTGCCTCGGGTGCCAATGATCTCGAGCACCTCAGCCCGTACGGCCGCGCCGTCACCACCGTGCTTGTCCGACAGCTGGCGAAAACTGGCGGCGTCGAGATTGAGCCGCTGCACGCGCACTCGGATCTCGCCGGTGGTCAGGTCGGGGCTGGGGTCGAGCTGCCACGCTGCCTGCGGGAGTACTCCCGAGGGAGTCAGTACGCGGTGTAGCCCCACTGGGCTGACGGGATGGGTCACAGGTCGCATCCTTCCGGACCGAGGCAGGCACATCACCACCTGGCGCAGGCGGCGCGCGGGTGGAACACGGTTCAGCCGCGCCAGATCAGCGCGATCGGGTCGTGCGGTTACCGGACAACTATTGGTTTGGGGAGCGAGATAGGAAATATATCCGGCCTAGACATGCTTCAACAGCAGGATATCCCGTATCGTCTACTAGGTAGGTACATCCCGGTGCGACGCACCCCGCTCTCGAGAGGCAGCATCGTGACCGAGATCCTCGACCGGGTCATCCCTGGTGCCCAGCCATACGCCTATTCCAACCACGAGTTGGTCGAACCCGACTGGCGACGTTTTCCCGGTTGGGTCGACGTCACGGACAGTGACTGGCGATCCGCTCAATGGCAACGGTCGCACTGCGTGAAGAACACCGCACAGTTGCGCGGCGTCCTAGGCGATCTTGTCGACGATCGCTTCTACGCCGACCTTGAAGCCGACATCGCTAGAGCTGCCACGATGTCCATGCTCGTGCCGCCCCAGATGCTCAACACCATGGCTTGGGCCACCGCCCCTGCGGGCGCTGGCTCGCTCACTGACGCGTTCTACGCAGACCCAGTACGTCGATACATGCTGCCGGTGTTCTCCGACCGTCGCACCGACTGGACCAGCCACCCGCATTCATCGCGTGACTCGCTACACGAGCATGAGATGTGGGCGGTTGAAGGCTTGACCCATCGCTACCCGACCAAGGTCCTCGCCGAGTTGCTACCCACCTGTCCGCAGTACTGCGGACACTGCACGCGAATGGATCTCGTCGGCAACTCAACACCCAGCGTCGAGAAGTTGAAGTTCATCGGCAAGCCCGACACTCGGCTCACCGACATGCTCGATTACCTTCGACGCACACCTGGTGTGCGCGACGTCGTCGTATCAGGCGGTGACGTCGCCAACATGCCGTGGCCAAGGCTGGAGTCGTTCATCACCGAGCTGCTGACGATCGACAACATCCGCGATATCCGTCTCGCCTCAAAGGCATTCATGGCTCTACCCCAGCATTGGCTTCAGGACGAGGTTCGCGCTGGCATGGAGCGAGTGGCTACCACCGCGCGTAACCGCGGGGTTGGGCTGGCGATTCACACCCACGTCAACGCCGCGCAATCGGTGACCCCGCTTGTCGCCGAGGCCACTCGCGCGATGCTCGAAGTCGGAGTCCGCGATGTGCGCAACCAGGGCGTACTCATGCGCGGGGTCAATGCCACCGTGAATGACCTACTTGACCTGTCCTTCGCCCTGCTCGATGGTGCAGGAATCATGCCGTACTACTTCTACATGTGCGACATGATCCCCTCGGCTGAGCACTGGCGAGTTGCCGTCTGGGAAGCCCAGGCCCTCCAGCACGGACTCATGGGGTATCTGCCTGGCTTTGCAACCCCTCGTATCGTCTGCGACGTGCCTTACGTCGGTAAGCGCTGGGTGCACCAACTCCACGAGTACGACCGCGAACGTGGCATCAGTTACTGGACCAAGAACTACCGAACGGGCATTGAGACCACCGACACAGATGCTCTCTCGCGCTCCTACGAGTACTACGACCCGATCCATACCCTTAGCCCCGTGGGCCAGCAGTGGTGGCGCGAGCATGCTCACGAGTCGATCGCTGGCGCCGAGGCAACTCACGCGCAGCATTGAGGCTGCTGCACTGTGAATAGGGCCGCCTTCACCGCGCTAGATCTGCGGCGGGCGATTCTCGTACGGAGTCGACAGCACCACACTGGTTCGTGTCGACACTCCTGCTTTGGCGCGGATCTCGGCCAGCAGGATTTCCAGTGCGGCCGGGCTAGCAACCCGCACCTTCAGGACATAAGACTCATCCCCCGCAACTGACCAGCACGCCACAATCTGCGGTACGCCTTCCAGTCGCTGCGGTGCATCATCAGGCGCCGCGGGGTCGATGGGCTTGATCGACACTAGGGCCGTCAACGGCAGTCCCAGAGCGTCGTGGTCGACATCGATCGTGTAGCCCTTGATTACACCCCGCTGCTCTAGGCGCCGAACCCGTTGGTGCACAGCCGATGTCGACAGGCCCGTTGCTTTGCCCAGATCGGTAAATGAGAGCCTGCCATCACCGGCCAACAGGCGAACTATCGTCCGATCCATCTCTTCTAGCATCACGGCTCCCACCATCGTCGTCCCTTAGGACAAACCTACCTGTGCTCGAGACTCCAAGATCTACAGGATGGCAAGTTCGCGGGGTTGAAGGTTGACGCGCTCCGCCCTTAAGTCTCCGCACACGAGAATGTCCTCGATGCGCGCGCCATGTTGGCCGGGCAGGTAGATGCCCGGCTCGACCGAGAAGGCCATGCCGGCTGCAAGCACCTCAGTGTTACCGCTGACGATGTAGGGCTCTTCGTGTGTCTCGAGCCCGATCCCGTGTCCGGTGCGATGTATGAAGAACTCGCCGTACCCTGCATCGATGATGATTTGGCGAGCAGCAGCATCAACGCTCTCCGCCGTTACTCCGGGACGAGCATGCTCACAAGCGGCGAACTGAGCAGCTTGAAGTACCGCGTAGTACTCGGCGAACTCAGCTGGCGGGGCGCCCACCACGTACATGCGCGTGGAGTCAGAGCAGTAGCCATCAGGCATCGTCCCTCCGATGTCGACCACTACTGGCTCACCGGCTGCGATCACTCGATCGGATAGCTCGTGGTGCGGGCTGGCCCCGTTCGGCCCACTCGCCACGATCGTGAAATCAACTCGTACGTGGCCTTCGCTGATGATGGACTCCGCGATATCGCGACCGACCTCGCGCTCAGTGCGTCCGGGCCGAAGCCAGCGACCCATCTGCGCGTGCACGCGATCAATCGCTGCGCCTGCGCGGCGAAGGGCGTCGATCTCGTCGGCGCTCTTGCGCATGCGAAGTTCGCGCAGGACGGACCCGGCCAAGATCTGCTCCACGCCAGGCATTGCGGCGCGCAACCGAAGGACCTTCTCCGCCCACATGTGATTGTCGAGACCCACCTGCCCGGTTTCTGGCAGCAAGGCGGCTACGTGGGCATACGGGTTCTCGAGTTCAGTCCACGACAACACCTCAATACCGAGTTCGCCAATCGGACTCGCTAGGGCGGCCGGTCGCTCGAGATGCGGAACGATGATCTGTGGGTCGCCGTCTGGCCGAAGCACTAGGCAGGTCAGTCGTTCCAGCGGGATGGCGTCGTAGCCAGTCAAGTAGCGCAGATCGGGCCCAGGGCTGATCAACAGTGCGTCGACACCTGCCGCCCTCGTCGCATCCTGCGCACGACTTAACCGTGCAGCAAGGTCAGTAACAGGCGGGTGGTGCGGCGCTGTGTCAGTCACAGGGCGACCCTATGACCAAGAACCTCGGGTGGTCCGGCTGGCTATGGAACTGGCCGTTGTGTCGCACCAGGCAAGTTCCGGCGTCGAACGATCGGGCTAGGGTTGCGACATGCCGCCGAAACTGATGCTGATCGACTCCGCAGGGCTTTACTTCCGCGCCTTTTACGGCATGAAGGACTCCGTAACCGCCTCGGACGGCACACCCGTGAATGCCGTCCGAGGCTTCCTCGACTTCATCACCCGGCTAGTTACAGATCACTCGCCAACCGAATTGGTCTGCTGTTGGGATGACGACTGGCGTCCTGAGTTCAGAGTCGCTGCGATCCCGTCGTACAAGGCGCATCGAGTTGCAGCCACACCCGAGAGCGGCGAGGAAGTACCTGATCAACTCGAAATTCAGGTGCCCATCATCGTCGATGTCCTTGCAGCGCTGGGCATCACACGCCTTGGCTCACCAGGCTACGAGGCCGACGACGTCATCGGCACTTTGGCGAATCGAAGCCTGATACCAGTTGACGTAGTCACCGGCGACCGAGATCTGTTCCAAGTGATCGACGATGCCCGTCAGGTACGCGTGCTGTACACAGCGAAGGGAGGTGTCGCTAACGCGACTGTGGTCAATGAGGCCTATGTGCTTGCCACATATGGGATCCCTGGTCGTTCGTACGCCGACTTCGCCGCGCTCAGAGGCGACCCATCGGATGGTCTGCCCGGAGTGCCTGGAGTCGGCGATAAGACCGCCGCCGCGCTCATCTCGTTGTACGGCACGCTCGAGGGCGTGATCGCTGCGGCGCAGGCGCGTGATGCGGCAACTCGATCGAGCGTGCACGACAAGGTTCTTGCCGCGCAGGATTACCTCGCTGTGGCGCCACGCGTGGTGCAGGTCGCGCTCGATGTTCCGCTCGCCAGCACCTCGCATGTCCTACCAACCCAGCCTGCCGACCTCGAGACATTGTTCGAGTTGGCCGATCGTTGGAATCTGCGATCGTCGGTCAATCGCGTCGTGGCTGCGCTAGCGCAGCGCTGACCTCGCTCACACCGACGAGAAAGACACCACTCCACGCTTGACCGCGTCCACCGCGTCGCGCGCAGTTCTTGCCAATACCGCACTCTCTGGGTCCGTGTGCGAGCCAGCCGCATCGGCGATCTGCCCCAGTAGGTCAGCCAATTGCTTGCACCATCGAACAAAGTCACCAGCCGCGAGATCAACGTCGCGAAGTACAGACTCGAGGCGGTGCCCCGATGCCCAGCGAAACGCAGCCCACGCAAAGCCTAGATCGGGCTCGCGCAGGAACTGCACTCGTTCCTCAGCTTCGAGGTTGGCGAGTTCACCCCAGATGCGCACTGTGTCGGCCAGGACCTCAGGTACCCGACCAGGAGGCAACTTCGGCGGACCACTGTCGTCCGATTGCCTGGACTCGAACACCAAAATCGACGCGCACGCAGCGAGTTCGGGCGCAGTCAGGCCCTTCCACAGACCTTGCCGCAAGCATTCGGCAGCAACGAGATCGAGTTCGGAGTAGAGCCGCTGCAACATCCGACCGGCGTCAGTGACCGCCGACGTGTCGTCGTCGGTAGTGAGGTAGCCAAGTTGAGCCAAGATCGCGCACACTCGGTCGAACTGACGAGCAATCGAGTTGGTCCGTGTCTCGACTCGACGTTCGAGCCCCTGTGTTTCACGCTGGAGTCGATGGAAGCGCTCGGCCCATCGCGCGTGATCCTCGCGCTCATCGCATCCATGGCAGGGATGTTGGCGGATGAGACGGCGCAGTTCGAGGATCAATTCGTCCTCGGCGTTCCCACCACCACCCTTGCGCGGACGGTCTACTCGAAGGTCACCCACTGACTCTTTGAGCCTGGACGCCAAGTCACGACGTGAATTAGCTGAGCGTGGGTTGAAGAGCTTCGGAATCCGAATGTGCTCCAGCGGCTCGACCGGCGTGGGAAAGTCGATCACCGAAAGGCGCTTGACTTGTCTGTCGATGGTGAGCACTGAGGGACGCGGCTCATCCTTCTCGCTGAGCCCTGGGTCGAGGACGACCGCAACTCCGGAGCGGCGTCCTGCCGGGATCACAATCACATCCCCGGCTTTCAGCTTGGCCAGCGAGTCCGACGATGCTGCTCGACGTCGCACTGCGCCATCGCGTGCCAGCTCCTTCTCGCGGTCAGTGAGCCGACGACGCAGTTCGGAGTACTCCGCAAAATCCCCCAGATGACAGTTCATCGCATCGCGATACCCATCAAGCGCGCCCTCTTGCTTTCGCACCTGCCGTGCCATTCCAACCACCGCTCGGTCGGACTGGAACTGTGCGAACGAGGTCTCAAGGAGTTCGCGGGCCGCATGGTGGCCTACTGACCCGACCAGATTGACCGCCATGTTGTACGAGGGTTTGAACGATGAACGCAAGGGGTACGTGCGGGTCGAGGCAAGGCCAGCAAGGGCTTCGGGATCAAAGCCGTGGTGCCACACCACAATTGCGTTTCCTTCAATGTCTATGCCCCGGCGTCCAGCGCGACCAGTGAGTTGGGTGTACTCCCCCGGGGTGATGTCGGCATGTGTCTCACCGTTCCACTTCACCAACTTCTCAAGCACCACACTTCGAGCCGGCATATTTATGCCAAGTGCCAAAGTCTCAGTGGCGAAAACCATCTTCACCAGCCCGAGTTGGAACAGGTACTCGACTGCCTCCTTGAAGGTGGGCAGCATTCCGGCGTGATGGGCAGCAAACCCGCGCTCGAGTCCATCGAGCCAATCCAGATAGCCCAGGACCGCAAGATCCTCTTGGGGTAGATCGGCGCAGCGGGCCTCGACTATGTCGCGGATGGTCTGCCGCTCGTCATTGGATGTGAGGCGTAAACCGGCGGCCAGGCACTGGTCTACCGCTGCATCGCAGCCAACGCGGCTGAACAAGAAAGTGATGGCAGGCAAGAGCCGCTCGCGGTTCAGCCGCTCGACCACTTCATAGCGCATCGGGATATTGGCGCCCCGGGGCCGACGGCCACCTCGACCAGGTCGCGAGCCGCTGTCACGCATCATCTTGGTGAGGCGCTCGTCCTCCCTCGCGAGCCGGACGAGTTCGGGGTTGACCTTGCTCTGCTCATCATCGACGAACAGATCAAACAGGCGGTCGCCGGCCATCACCTGCTGCCACAACGGAACCGGTCTGTGCTCCTCAACGACGATGCGGGTTTCGCCGCGAACCTCGGTGAGCCACTCACCGAACTCCTCGGCGTTACTGACAGTGGCTGAAAGCGCAACAACGGCAACGTGTTCAGGCAGGTGGATGATCACCTCTTCCCAGACAGCACCGCGGAAGCGATCAGCGAGGTAGTGCACCTCGTCCATGACGACGTAGGACAGACCCTCAAGAGTGTGCGAGCGCGCGTAGAGCATGTTGCGCAAAACTTCGGTTGTCATGATGACTACGGGCGCTTCCCCATTGACCGAGTTGTCGCCGGTGAGTAAGCCCACATTGTCGGCGCCATACCGTGCCACGAGATCGTGGTACTTCTGGTTCGACAGAGCCTTGATCGGCGCCGTGTAGAAGCACTTGCGGCCCTCGCGTAGAGCTAGGTGCACTGCGAATTCCCCAACGACAGTCTTGCCGGCGCCGGTCGGTGCAGCCACCAGGACCCCCGCACCTGCCTCTACCGCTCGGCACGCCTCAAGCTGGAAGTCATCGAGTTCGAACTCGTACAACTCCTGGAATTCGTGCAAGGCGGTCTTCTTGCCTGCGGTGCGGCGCTGAGAGGCCGCATAACGTTCGGCAGGCGAGGTCATGGCACAAGGTTATGGCCCGATCACCTCGTGCGCGGCATCAGAACGCGCGCCGCTCCCGCCACTACGCGCACCTCCACTGGGAGCGGCCCGATCCGTTCGCCATCGGCGTACGCCACTTGGTCGGCTGCCTCGAGCCGAACTGTCGTCGCGAGGTACTGATGCACCTCGGGGCGCTTGATGTGCGTGCCCTTGTAGACCGTGGGAAACACCCGCAGAAAAGTCGGGGTACTGAGTTCATCAAGGAACGTGACCGACAGCAGCCCGTCATCGAAACATGCTTGTGGGCAGACCCTCATTCCGCCGCCGTAGCGCGGACCATTCCCTACAGCAACCAGCATGCCGGGTTTGCTTTCCTGACTGGCCGTGGACAAGCCGGCATCGAGATCCATCACGTAGGGCACTGCACGGAACACTCGAAGTTCGCCCAGGATCGCAGCGATGTATCGAGCCTGACCGGTAGGCCACGACATCCGATTGGCACGCTCATTCACTAGTGAATCGAAACCGCTGGACAACACGCCAAGAAACCATCGCTGCTCACCATCGCCCGCTCGGGCGAAACCTAGGTCGAGCACCCGAATCTGGCCACCAGACAACCCATCCGCGATGACATCGGCAGCAGCAAGAAGGTCCGTAGGAATTCCCAGTGCCAAAGCCGAGTCGTTGCCAGTACCCACCGGGACAATCCCAAGCGCCACATCGGTTTCGGCGATCACCTGCACACAGAGATGCACGGTGCCATCTCCTCCACAAGCGACGACAGCAGCGGTGGGCGTCTCGGCGATCGACTCTCGGAGCAGCGCTTGGGTGGTGGCAGCGTCCGCCCCGACTATCGTCACGACTTCGAAACCACGTTCGGTAAGTCGCTGTTGAACGATCGCCCCAGACTCAGCGGATCGTCCGCGACCCGAAGCAGGATTCACCACTAATGCGACCCGGCGCGAAGTGCTCACAGCCGGACTCTACGCGCAGCCGATCTAGAGAATCTCGTCCTCAATCACGCTGGGCGCCGTGTCGGTCGGATCGACGATCAGCGCAGGAAGACTGGATGCTTCTTCGTCGGCCCACTGGCCTGCACCCTCGCGCCTTTCACGCCGAGAACGACGCTTGTCGTTGATCAACATGATCAACACGGCGACCAACACGATCACCATGAACGGGGTCGCCACCAGCAGCATCGTGAACGGGTCAGGGGTCGGAGTTGCCACCGCAGCGAAAGTGAGACAACCGATAATCAGCCAACGCCAATGCCGGACCAACGTGCGACCGCGCAGTAGACCGGCGAAGTTAAGCATCACGAAGATCAGCGGGATCAACGCGCCGACGCCGAAGAACAGCATGATCTGGATGATGAACGTCAGATAGTCATTGACGTTGATGATGTTCGCGACGTGTTCGGGCGTAAATCCGAGCATGAGATCGAGCAGCGAGGGCATGGTCCGATATGCCACGGCTGCGCCGAAGAGGAAGAGCGGGGTTGCGGCAATGACGAAGCCATACGCCCACTTCTTCTCGCCGCCCTTAAGACCAGGGGCGAGGAAGCGCCACAGCTGAAAGAGCCAGATCGGGAGTGACATCACCAATCCGGCGACCATCACGATCTTGAGCTTGAGGGTGAAGGCATCTGTTACACCGTTCACCGCAAGGGTGATCTCTTTGCCCTGAGAACGCGCAGCGCCAACCACGTCATTGAACGGGGCATAGACGAAATTAAAGATCGGATCGTAGAACGCCCACGCTATTGCGGCGCCGATCAAGATCCCCAGAACAGCACGAAACAATCGAGTCTGGAACTCGCGTAGATGCTCGAACAGCGGCATCGCGCCGTCGCCCGAGGCAGAACGGCGTGAGCGCCGTCCAGCGCTCACGTCGCCGACGGCCATGTATTAGACGCGCGGGACGCCGTCAGTGGGGGGCGCCACGGGCGTAGCCAAGGGCTGAGCCAGTACCTGCTCCCCGGTGATCGGGTCGACGAGATACCTCGGAGTAGCAGGCTGCGCTGGAGCAGGCGGAGCTGCAACTGCTGGGGGATCGATGACGGTCGCGGTGGCTGAGTTGCTATCACTTTTGAGGCCGTCAGTCTCTGCCTTGAAGATGCGCAGTGAACGGCCTACGCCGCGCGCAAGGTCAGGGAGTCGCTTGGCTCCGAACAACAGCAAAACGAGCAGAATCAAGATTAGAAATGCCGGCTTTTCAAACAGGGCCATCGTGCAGTCCTCACATCAACGACGTGCGCACCGGACGGACTCCGGGCGTCGTAAGTACAACGATAACCCTAAGCAAGTGGATCAACGCCAGTTTGCGGCGGCCAACTCGTCGGCAATCGCCTCGTGAGTGTCTAGCCAAAGTACAAAATCGAGTAGGTCGTCGTAGCCGAGGGGGCGTCCACGGTGCTGCTCACGCGCCTCGTCGGGCACGGGCACTCGCTCGATCTTGACGCCCGCGGTGCCGAGCAGCTGCACGGTGTCCTCGTCGGCGACCTTGACGACATGGTCGCCGCAGGTCGTGCAGGTGAACGAATAGGTGCGTCGTGATTCGCTGTCCTCGATCGCTTCAACGACTAGGACTTGAACTTGACGCGGGCCAAGGTCCACGTCGCCACACATGGGGCAGGTTGCCTTAATCGTGGCCATGATGGGCCTCCCTACGGTTCGTTTGTCCAGGACTTCTGGACTTTCCAACAAAACCGTGATCGGCGGGTTCAGCAAAAGTCTTAAGCCATTCGGGGCAACTATTTGACAGCCATGTGTGCGGGTGCGGCCGCTGTGGCCGATTCAGCGCGCATCTGTGGCCGATTCAGCGCGCATCTGTGGCCCGATCACGTGCTCATCAAGCGCTGGCTGCGTCACTTGCCGTACTGGACAAGCGCCTCTCGGGCTTGGGCCTGGACTCGCTGCGAAATATCAGGGCGATCAACAACTTCCACTGATTCACCCGAACGCAGCAGCAGCCGCACCAGCCACGACTCGTCAGCGACAGGCAAACTGACCTGCAGGCGACCGTCGGACAGCTCCTCGACTGAGTCGACCGGGTGTTCGTCGGCAATCCAGGACATATCGGGCGCGATCAGCAAGGTGACGGCCGGACCTTCAGGTCTTAGCGCACCCGAGCCAAGATCGACGGGGACGGCGTCCTGCGGAATCTCAGCAGGCTGGTCAAGAACAATCGCCGAATCGATCCGATCGAGTCGAAACGTGCGTACGGCCTCAGCGCGTCGACACCAACCCTCGAGGTAGGTGCGCCCCTCCAGAGTTAGCAGTCGCATTGGGTCTACATCGCGCTCGGTGCGAACGTCTGCTGCGCCCACGTAGGTGAGGTGCAAGCGGCGACCACTGGATAAGGCGGTCTCGACAGCGCTGGTGGCCTCGCCGTCGGCCGCCGACTCAAGAGCGACAGCGACGCTGCTAGAGCCGGTGAGGGCCTCCCCTGCGGCTGCTTCGAGTTTCGTCGTGGCACTGGCAAGTGCGAGACGATCGTGAGTCCCTGGGATCTGGGCAAGCACCCGTAGCGCAATCAGGAGGGCCGCAGCCTCGTCTGGAGACAGGCGCAGTGGTCTTGCCAAGGTTTGGGGGTCAATGACGTCTATACGGCCGTCCTCGTCCCAAAATTGGATATCGACCAGATCGCCGTGCATGTGTCCGGGGCGGCCGGTGCAGATCAGGAGCCAGAGATCTGACTGCAACTGGTCGGCTGATATCTCGAAATGTCGGGCAGCCTCGTCGATCGTGACCCCAGGATGTGCGCTCAACCACGGCACAAGCGCAAGCAGGCGGGATAACCGTCCGCCAGCAGTAACAGGTTGGCGATTCTCGCTCATACTGGCGCCTCCCCCGAGATTCCTGCAGCGCTGGTGAGTCGACGAATCACCGCGGTACGAAGCGATTGCGGCTCGAGTACGACGACTGCATCACCGAATCCCACGATGTCACTGGCGAGAACCTCATCATCGCCGTACGACAGCGTGAGCACATCGGCCACTCCGTTGGGCGCGCCGGACTCGACGCCGTTGGCTCTGCGCCGCAGGCTGTTGGCGCGGCCTGGGGCAACGCGGAGTCGAGCGACCAAGTCATCTGGCGCGCTCGCTGCGATCATCGACACCACGTCAACGTCGGACGGGATGTCGTACGCGCCGATCACTCCCCGCGGCTGGGGGTTGCCGACGATCCTGGACAGCCTAAAAACTCGAGGCTCGCCCCGATCTACATCACGACCTACGAGATACCAGTGGCCGCGACGTGACACGACCCCCCAGCTCTCGACACTACGTCGCTCTGGTGCAGCCGTGCCCACCTTGCGGTAGTCGAAGGCAACGACGCGTCTGGTTCGCACGACGTCCAGCAAGACGGGGAAGGCGGGGTCGCCTGTAGCGATCCGCGTCTCAATGCCAACAGGGCCCTCGATGATGGACCCGGGGCCGAGAGTCTCAAGCTTACGAACCGCACGCTGGGCTGCTGGACCAAGGCTTGCTTGCTCCCAAACCCGGGCCGCAAGCCCGAGCACGGCCAGCTCGTCTGCGGAAAAGGCAACTGCTGGCAGAGCGTATGACTCGGCTGCCACTCGGTAGCCCTCGATCCCACCGGAACCATCAGAGCCTTCGATGGTTTCCACAGGGACACCCATGCTGCGAAGTTCGTCCTTGTCGCGCTCAAACATGCGCTCAAACGCCTCTTCGGACGGACTTTCCCGGTACGCATCGATCGCATCCCGCAACGAACTCTTGGGGACTGGGCGGTTGGACGCCATGAGCGCGAACAATAGGTTGAGCAGCCGCTCGGTGCGTTCCCGCTGGCTCATGAACTTCCCTAGCGGACGTCAAGCAGGTCGATCACGAAAATCAGGGTCTGGCCCGAGAGTCGGTGACCGCCACCAGCTGCTCCGTACGCGAGATGCGGCGGGATGACCAGTTCGCGTCGGCCGCCGACCCTCATGCCTGGAATACCGTCTTGCCACCCCTGGATGAGTCCACGAAGCGGAAACTCGATCGACTCGCCACGATTCCAACTGGAGTCGAACTCGTCACCGGAACTGAACTCGACGCCGAGGTAGTGCACCTTCACGGTCGCGCCGGGAATTGCCTCGGCGCCATCACCAACGACGATGTCGCGGATCACCAGTTCGTCGGGTGCGTCGCCACCGGGGAAGTCAATCTCGGGCTTGTCCATGTCATATCTCCAGTCAGGTGAGGGCGCAGGAGTGCGCGTAGAACTGTGGCCAGCCGGGCCAAGCGGTTTATGCAGGCGATGCTGGCAATGCTGGCAATGCAGGCAATGCAGGCAATGCAGGCAATGCGCGGATTATGGGCTGCGTTACGGAACCGACACTAGATCGACGACGAAGACGAGCGGTTCGTTCGCGGCAATGCCACTGCCGGGCGGAGGGTTGGCGCCATAAGCCTGATCGCCGGGGATGACCAGAATACGTCGGCCGCCCACCTTCATCCCGGGTATGCCGTCCTGCCACCCTTTGATGACGTTCGCGAGCGGGAACTGCGCTGGCTGGCCGCGATCCCAAGACGAGTCGAACTGCTTGCCCGAAATGGCTCCGATACCGACGTACTGCGCCGTGACCGTCGAACCCGGCGTGGCCTCCGCACCGGTGCCAACCGTGACGTCTGAGGTGACCAACTTGGTCACCGCTGCCGTGGCCGCCGAAACGGTGACCGTGGGCTTGGCGCCCGCATCGCCCGACACAGTCACACCCCCAGTGTCGTTGCTTGCGCTGGAAGCGGAGCCACCCCCAGAGGGGCTGCCGCCGGACGATCCGCAACCCGCTAGAGCGAGCGCAGCAACGAGTACGACGATGGGCGCGGCTGTGCGCGCGATACGAATGTTCACAATGCAGACCCTAACCCGCGTCAACCTATTTGACGGCCAGCAGATCAATGACGAAGACAAGTGTCTCGCCGGGCCTTATGCCGCTTCCGGGCGGCGGGCTGGCTCCAAAGGCCTGCGCGCCAGGAACTATCACCAGCCGCCGTCCACCGACACGCATGCCAGCTACGCCGTCCTTGAAGGCCGCGAAAGCCTGCGTGTCGGGTACGAACTCGAACGGCTTGCCTCGGTCCCACGACGAGTCAAACTGCCGCTTGGTGATGGCACTGCGTGCCACGTACTCGACACTGACCTTGGAGCCAGCCTTGGCTTCGGGTCCTGTGCCCGTGATCACATCACTGGTGGTGAATGCGGTCGACCCTTGGGTCTCATCACCGATCAAGACGGCAGGTTTGGCGCCCAGCGGACCCGAAACGGTCACGGCATCGAACCGATAGGTGGTCGCGCTCGAACTGGTTGCTGGGCTGCTGGACGGTGCCGGCGTGGCGCACCCTGCCAGCGTGGCGCACCCTGCCAGCGTCAGAACACTGGCTAGCACAAGAGTTGACTGGCTTAGCGCCAAGCGCACGGTGGGACCTTTCGTCAACGGGCCGCCAAGGTCGAGCGGCGCACTCCCCCATTCATGCCGCACTGATCAACGGTTGAGCGACTTTCAGGTTCACGTCAGGTGAACTAATGGTGGATCACATGCTTGCGATCAACTTTTCGACTCGGTCATCGACGGATGTGAACGGGTCTTTGCACAACACGGTGCGCTGAGCCTGGTCGTTAAGTTTGAGGTGCACCCAGTCGACGGTGAAATCGCGGCGCTTCTCCTGCGCTCGCTTGACGAAGTCGCCTCGGAGCTTCGCTCTCGTGGTCTGAGGGGGCAAGGTCTTGGCCTCGAAGATCTCGATGTCTCGGGCTACGCGGGCAACCGCTCCTCGAGCCTCGAGCAGGTAGTAAAGACCCCGCGTTCGCGAGATGTCGTGATACGCCAAATCCAGTTGGGCGGTTCGCGGGCTCGACAGCGTGAGGTCGTGCTTAGCCATGTATCGCTCAAGTAGACGCAGTTTGATGACCCAGTCAATCTCCCGCTCAACTGGCGAGAGGTTCCCGGTTTCCACTGCCGTTATCGTCCTGGTCCACAGGTCCAGCACTCGAGCGTGGATACCAGCGGGGTCCTCCAGCAGGCCACGACGTTCTGCGAAAGTTTGGGCGCGTTCGAGAAACTCGGTTTGAATCTGCAGAGCCGAAAGTTCTCGGCCATTGTTGAGCCGAACGGTCTTGCGACCAGTGGGATCGTGGCTAATCTCACGGATTGCCCGAATCGGGTTCTCAAGACTCATATCGCGCAAGACACTGCCGTGCTCCAACATGCGCAGAACAAGGTCTGCGCTGCCAACCTTGAGCATCGTGGTGGTCTCACTCATGTTCGAGTCGCCGACAATGACGTGCAGCCGTCGATACTTTTCGGCGTCAGCATGCGGCTCGTCGCGTGTGTTGATGATCGGGCGCGACCGTGTGGTGGCGCTCGAGACGCCCTCCCAAATGTGCTCGGCCCGTTGACTCACGCAATACACAGCACCGCGCGGAGTGTTCAGGACCTTACCGGCCCCCGCGATGATTTGGCGCGAGACGAGGAAGGGGATCAACGTTTCAGCGAGTTGGCTGAACTCACCTTGGCGCCCGATCAGGTAGTTCTCATGGCAGCCATAAGAGTTACCGGCCGAATCGGTGTTGTTCTTGAACAGATAGACATCGCCGGCGATGCCCTCTTCTTCAAGCCGACGCTCGGCGTCAGCCACTAGACCTTCGAGGATCCGCTCGCCCGCCTTGTCATGAACAACAAGCTCCGTGATTTGGTCGCATTCGGGGGTTGCGTACTCAGGATGTGAGCCCACATCGAGATAGAGCCGCGATCCGTTGCGCAAGAAGACATTGCTGGAGCGACCCCACGACACGACCCGCCGAAACAGGTAGCGCGCTACTTCATCCGGTGAGAGTCGACGTTGGCCCCGAAATGTGCACGTGACCCCGTACTCGGTCTCGATTCCGAAGATCCGCCGGTCCATGTAGCCAATGTAGGCACCCTTGACCCCACCGCGCATGAAGTGCGGTGCGAATGGCCCTGCATTTCTCTAGAGCGGGTCTCCGGCAGCGTTTGCGCTGTCATCGACAACACCGAACAGATCAGCCAAGCGATGCCCACTGATGCGCCGAAACTTGCGTCCGGCTCGATCACGTTCGAGAACTGCGACCTCGAGCTGACCGGGCGTGAGCACCCGCGGTTCGGCTCCCGGCGCGGGGCCGCCGACCGGCGCGGCAGCTAACTGATCCACAGCCAGGCGCAGAGCCTGATCGAAAGTCAGCCCCTCGCGCCAGTTCTCCTTCAGCCCGGCTGTAATCGCCTCACCCGAGCCACCCATCGCTACAAAGCCGTACTCGTCGGCGACCGAACCATCGAAAGTGAGTCGATAGATCTGGTCGTCATTGGGAGTCTCGCCAACCTCGGCAACCACGAGTTCGACTTCGTACGGTTTCTGCGCCTCGGTGAAGATGGTCCCCAATGTTTGCGCGTAAGCGTTGGCCAGGCTACGACCGGTGACATCACGCCGGTCGTAGGAGTACCCGCGCAGATCCGCTAGCCGGACTCCTGCAACGCGCAGATTCTCGAACTCGTTGTACTTTCCGACTGCCGCAAAGGCGATGCGGTCGTAAATCTCTGAGATCTTGTGCAGTGCGCGCGAGGGATTCTCGGCCACGAACATCAGCCCTGCGTCGTACTGCAGCACCACCACACTTCGCCCGCGCGCGATGCCCTTACGGGCAAAATCAGCCTTGTCCTTGGTGACCTGTTCTGGCGATACGTAATAGGGAATGCTCACTGGTGTCTCCCCTACGCCGTCAGGCTTGCGGTTGGGCCGTCTGGACGACTCTGGCGTCCGGCGACGACCAGACGGACAACTGGTTCGAGTTCATCGTCTGGAATACGTCGATACCCATGAACGTCCACTACTGCGACGATCGGCAAGATCCCGCGAGCGAGATCCGGACCACCGGTGGCTGAATCGTCGTCGGCTGCGTCATAGAGCGCTTCGATCGACACGCGCACTGCGTCATCGCGTCCAAGGTCCTCGCGCCACAACTTCTTCAGCGCGCCCCTCGCGAACATTGAGCCCGAACCGACTCCGTGATGGCGATGCTCTTCATACCTGCCACCGGTGATGTCATAGCTAAATATTCGTCCGCCAGCGGTCTCGTCATCGAATCCGGCAAATAACGGCACGACCGCAAGCCCCTGCATCGCCATACCAAGATTGCCGCGAAGCAGCGCCGCCAGCCGGTTGGCCTTGCCATCAAGGGAAAGTTCG
Source organism: uncultured Actinomycetes bacterium (assembly GCA_903918645.1). Taxonomy (GTDB): domain Bacteria; phylum Actinomycetota; class Actinomycetes; order S36-B12; family CAIYMF01; genus Longivirga. The sequence continues at coordinate 16,652 of CAIXFH010000035.1, forward strand.
GTGCCCTCGATCTTCTCGTAGTGCTCGAGCTCGACTTGAAAAAGTTTGACCATTTCAATCGCGACCCCGGCGGCTCCCGCTATCCCCACAACTGATGAGGAGTCGGCTGGGTACACCTTTTCAACGTCCTTTTGCGCGATGACGTTGCCCATCGTGGCTCGACGATCTCCCGCCATCACTACACCACCTGGATAGGTGAGGGCGACGATCGTGGTGCCATGAGGCGCATCAACACTTTCGCCCACTGGCATCACCCGGCCCGAGGGCAACATCGTGGGGTCGTGTGCGGCAAGGAACTCGGCGAATGACGCGGTGCCCGCAGCGAGAAACTGTCGAGGAAGGAAACCGAATCCACGCTGATCATGACCGCTCATCGAGGATGCGCTCCTGTCTCGTCGTCATGGATTGCGGGACCTCGCAATAGTCCACCTTCGAGTGGATCACTGGCCACCCTTTTGCACGAATCCGCGGACGAACTCTTCAGCATTGATTTCGAGCACCTCATCGATGTCACCGAGGATTGCGTCGATATCAGCATCCAACGCCTCCTTGCGTTCGGCCAGATCAGAAGATGCCGCAGCGGTTTCCTCGACATGCGGAGCTTCAGAGCTCCGCGAGCGCGAGTGCTGTTCGCTGGTGTCACGGGTGGGCATGCTGACCTCCACTCACCTCGGTCATTCGCCGAGGTCTACAGCGACCTTACCCACCGACTCGGCTCAAAGCCGCCCAAGCGCTCATCTGGGTGAGGAGTTGAGCGCGGCAAGTAGCTCGGCGGCTGTAGCGCTGCGATCGAGCAGAGCACCGACATGATCACGCGATCCCTTCAGCGGTTCCATGGTGGGCACTCGCTGCAAAGTGTCGTTGCCCGGAATGTCGAAGATCACCGAATCCCAGGAAGCAGCGGCGACGTGATCGGGATAGCGACGCAAACATTCGCCGCGAAACCACGCCCGAGTGTCTGTGGGCGGCGAAGTCATGGCCTGTATGACTTCCTCGTCTGTGGTGATGCGTTCGAGCGATCCACGGGCCTGGAGCCGTTGCGCAATGCCCTTGTCTGGACGTACATCGCTGTACTGAAGGTCGACCAAGTGCAACCGCGGGTCATCCCAGTCGAGGGTGTCGCGCTCGCGATACCCCTGCAGGATCGATAACTTGGCCACCCAATCGAGTTCGCGCGCAAGGGACATCGGTTCTGATTCGAGCCGGCCAAGAACCGATTCCCAGCGTGTCAACACATCGAGAGTCTGCGCATCGACATCGGCACCCCAGCGGTCTTCGACGAACTTGCGAGCCTGCTCGGCGAACTCAAGTTGCATCTGCACGGCAGTCAACCGCCTGCCGGACCCCAGCTCGATCAGATGTTTCAACGTGTAGTCGTGCGATACCTGGTGCATCTCCTTCACGGGATTCTCGAGCACTAAGTCGAGATTGAGCGCTCCGGCTTCAAGCATCGCGAGGACCAACGAAGTCGTGCCCATCTTCAAATACGTTGAGACCTCAGCAAGATTGGCATCCCCGACGATCACGTGCAGCCGGCGATACTTCTCGGCATCGGCATGCGGTTCATCGCGAGTGTTGATGATCGGACGCTTGAGTGTGGTCTCGAGGCCCACCTCGGTTTCGAAGAAGTCGGCCCGCTGGGTGAGTTGAAAACCATGTTTGCGCCCGTTCTGACCCAAGCCAACGCGACCAGAACCTGTGACTACGGCCCGCGAGACGAAGAACGGCGTGAGGTGTCTCACGATCTCGCTAAACGGAGTCGAACGACTCATGAGGTAGTTCTCGTGCGTACCGTACGAGGCACCCTTGTTGTCGGTGTTGTTCTTGTAGAGATTCACCGGTTGAAGCCCCGGAATCTGGCGAACGAATTCGACAGCACGAGCCATGATGCGCTCACCGGCCTTGTCCCAGATCACCGCATCGCGTGGATTAGTAATCTCCGGGCTCGAGTACTCAGGGTGAGCGTGATCGACATACAGGCGGGCACCGTTGGTGAGGATGACGTTCGCAAGACCAGTGTCCTCATCGGTCAGCTGTGCGGGATCTGCCTCGGCACGGGTCAGATCAAAGCCACGCGCGTCCCTCAGCGGGGTCTCTTCGTCGTAATCCCAGCGGGTCTTGCCGCGACGCGACCCATACATCGAGTTCGCGTATGCATTGACGATCTGTGAACTAGTCAGCATCGAATTGACGTGCGGATGCCCAGGGACCGAAATGCCGTATTCGGTCTCGATCCCCATCACCCGATGCACTGTCACAGGACGAGCCTATGTCGCAGCGCGCGATTGCGGGGGGCTCGCAACACGTCAGATTGATCGAACAAAGCAACGACAGCTAGAGGTACTGCCCGGTGTTGGCGACGGTGTCGATCGAACGTCCGGCCTGGGTGCCTTGCTTGCCTTGGATCAAGGTTCGGATGAAAACGATTCGTTCACCCTTCTTGCCCGAGATCCTGGCCCAGTCGTCGGGATTTGTCGTGTTTGGCAGGTCCTCGTTCTCACGGAATTCATCGATGCAAGCCGAGAGCATGTGCTGCACCCGGATACCGCGCTGCCCGGTGTCAAGGAACTCCTTGATCGCACTCTTCTTCGCGCGGGCCACGATGTTCTCGATCATGGCGCCTGAGTTGAAGTCCTTGAAGTACAAAACTTCCTTGTCGCCGTTGGCGTAGGTGACCTCAAGGAACCTGTTGTCCTCGGACTCGGTGTACATGCGCTCGACCGCACGCTGGATCATCGCCGCGCACGTGTCCTCTCGGGAACCGCCGTACTCGTAGAGATCCTCTGGGTGCAAGGGCAAATCGGGGGTGAGATACTTCGAGAAGATGTCGCCTGCACCCTGCGCATCGGGGCGCTCGATCTTGATCTTCACATCGAGGCGGCCGGGACGAAGGATCGCTGGGTCAATCATGTCTTCACGATTCGAGGCACCGATGACGATCACATTCTCGAGACTCTCGACCCCATCGATCTCGCTGAGCAACTGCGGCACGATCGTGTTCTCAACATCGCTCGACACCCCCGACCCTCGAGTGCGGAACAGCGAATCCATCTCGTCGAAGAACACGATGACGGGCATGCCTTCCGACGCCTTCTCGCGAGCCCGCTGAAAGACCAAGCGAATGTGCCGTTCGGTCTCGCCAACGTACTTGTTGAGCAGTTCTGGGCCTTTGATGTTGAGGAAGAACGATCTACCCTCAGGACGTCCTTCCACCTCGGCGACCTTCTTGGCCAATGAGTTCGCGACGGCCTTCGCGATCAGGGTCTTGCCACATCCTGGCGGGCCGTAAAGCAGAATTCCCTTGGGTGGCTTCAACTTATGCTCGCGAAACAATTCCGCGTGTAGGTAAGGCAGTTCGACCGCATCACGGATCGCTTCGATCTGTGGGCCCAGACCACCGATATCGGAGTAGTCGATATCAGGCACCTCTTCGAGGACCAGCTCTTCGACGTCGGCCTTCGGAATCCGCTCAAACACATACTGCGACCGTGACTCAAGTAGTAGCGAATCACCTGAACGAAGCGCAGTGCCGAGCAGTGGTTGAGCCAGCCGCACGACCTTCTCTTCGTCTGAGTGCGCGATAACCAAAGCGCGCACTCCATCTTCGAGAATCTCCTTGAGCATCACAACTTCGCCGTGTCGTTCAAACTCGCGTGCAGCCACCACGTTCATGGCCTCGTTCAAAACGACTTCTTGGCCGGGCCGAAGTTCAGTGGCGTCAACATCGGGGCTTGCGACTACTCGCATCTTGCGGCCCGCGGTGAAGATGTCCAGCGAGCCGTCATCAAAACGCTCCAGGAAGACGCCATAGCCACTAGGCGGCTCAGCGAGCCGATCCACTTCTGACTTCAGCGACACGATCTGGTCGCGTGCCTCGCGAAGAGTCGCTACCAGCCGCTGGTTCTGCGCTGTGGCAGCGGACAGTTCAGATGAGAGCGCGTTCATCCGCGCCTCGACTCCACGATCGTCGGAATAGGTCACGACGTCACCTCCGTAGCGGGTTATCTCTTGCGACCCTACCCACGTCATGGGGATCTGCGCATGCGCTAGAGCGCATTGTCCAAAGGTGGCGTGCGCAAATCAGGTGGTCGGCAGTTCATAGTCCTCGCCGTAGGCACCCTTGGCTGGGCGCAACCGTCGCGGGGGCAAGACTGTGCCATCAGCAAGCCGTCGACTCGTGACGAGGAAGCCGGTGTGGCCGATCATCCGGTGATCAGGACGGACCGCGAGACCCTCAAGGTGCCAGGTACGCACCAGAGACTCTTGTGCCTGAGGTTCGGTGAACCTGCCGTCGAGTCGCAGCGTCTCGACCGTACGTGACAACTGCGTGGTGGTTGCGACATAGGCCAGGAAGACTCCCCCAGGAATCAACACCTCAGCAGATACTTCAACGCAGTCCCATGGGGCGAGCATGTCCAGAATCACGCGATCGGCTTCGACATCGATACCGGCTTCACGTCGCGCCCGAAGAGCGGGCACGAGGTCGCCGACGGTCAGATCCCACGCTGGGTGCGGCTCACCGAAAAAGGTGTCGACGTTTCCGCGTGCGACGTCCGCGAAGTCCTGACGTCGCTCGTAGGACGACACTCGACCACTGTCGCCTACGGCCCGAAGCAGTGAGCAACTGAGCGCACCGGAACCGACGCCGGCTTCAATCACCCGAGCGCCCGGGTACAGGTCGGCCAGACCAACAATCGTCGCCGCGTCCTTGGGGTAGACGATGGTTGCGCCACGAGGCATCGACAACACGAAGTCCGATAGCAAGGGGCGCTGCGCCAAGTAGTGGATGCCCTGAGTCGAGGTGACGATCACGCCTTCGGGGCGTCCGATCAGAGCGTCGTGCTCGATCGCGCCCTTATTGGTGTGAAACGCCTTCCCAGGCTCCAAGGTGATGGTGTGCAACCGCTTCTTGGGGTCAGTCAACTGCACCCGATCACCAACTCGGAATGGGCCACGTCTGATCGCGGCGCCTGTGGGCTCGGATGCGGGGGTCATAACGCACGAGGATAGGTGCACCCACGGCTACCGCCCACCACCGCGTCTGCATCTGCCCGCTTCGTCGCTTGCCTGCAGCTAGTCGTGAGCCAAAGCCCTCTCGACATCACGCACGGTCAGCACGCCAGCGACGCCACCGTCGGTCTCGACCACCAAGAACTCGGATGAGTCGATCGAGGCAATCGCTCGAAGCAGTTCTGCGCCGGTGAGTTCGGCGGCCAATACCGACCGAGGTTCGGTCGCGGCTGCCACAGATGAGACGGGTACCCAGGGCCGTCGCTCGACCGGCACGGCATCAACGGCCGCTTCCTGGCAGATCGCGGCTGGCCGGCCAGCTCCGTCGACAACCACGATTGCTGACGCGCCACCGAGGTCGCGGAGCCGAATCGCCTCAGAGAGGGGCGTCTCGCGCAGGACCAAGACGGCTGGCCTGAGCAATGAGCGAGCTGACAGCCCGGGCACTCGGGCGTTGAATCCAGCCCGATGCAGCGCGTCACTGGCGCCCGCGTAGATGTACGCCGAGATCAAACCGCTGAAGACCACCGAACCCATATCGAGGCTGCCGTAGGACTTCCAGGTCAGGTAGACCGGGATCACGAATACTGCGACAGCGACTACCCGACCCGACCAGGCCGCGATAACAGTGGCCCGCCGCTCGTCGCGCAGCACTCCCCAGATGAATGACTTGAGCACCGCGCCGCCGTCGAGCGGAAGCCCCGGGAGCAGGTTGTAGATACCCAGAGCGATATTCGAGACGGCCAGCGCGTGCAGGACGACATAGACCCGAACGTCAGACGACACGGGCGACGACGACAGTTCGAGACAAGCCAAGCCGATGACCAACGACATCCCTGGCCCCGCAGCAGCGACGAATCCTTCGCGCAGGGCGGACTCATCTCGGCGCTCATACGACGTATATCCGCCGAGAACCCACAGCGTGATCTCGTGCACGGGAAAACCCACCGCGCGGGCAACCCAGGCATGTCCCATCTCGTGACCGAGCACCGATGCGTAGAACAGCAGCGCGAATACGCCCGCCAACAGCATGGTCAGCAGCGGCTGGCCTGGGTCGATCGCGAAACGGTCTGACCACAGGAATGCGATGGCACCGACGCCGATGAGCCCACTCCACGGCATGCTCACGGGAACCGTGCCGACGCGGAAGGACAATCCGGGACGGCGCGCGGGCGACGGGGTCGCTGGATTCGGATCTGTAGATGTCATCGCTACCAACACTATGCGGCGCAAGATCGCACGGCGCGGCGCCCGCCTCAAGAGTCGTCCAGTGTCTGTACCCCCACATAGGGTCCAGTCATGACACATGTCGATACCGCCGCGGATCCGGACCCCGTTGTGGCCGTCGGCACTGGCCAGATCACCGGTAAAACCCAGCTCCCGATTCCCTCGCTCTCGCCCTCTCGTGCGGGCGACTTCATGAACTGTCCGCTGCTGTACCGCTTCCGGGTGATCGATCGGATTCCCGAGAAGCCAAGTCGTGACGCTGTGCGCGGCACGGTGGTTCACCAAGTGCTTGAGGATCTCTTCGACTTACCGGCCGCCGACCGCACCGTCGAGCGAGCCACCGCCATGTTGCCTGGCGCATGGGCCGTTGTGAGCGCGTCGGAGGCTGACCTTGCCTCGGCGCTTTTCACCTCCGCAGAGGATGCGACGCAGTGGCTCAACTCTGCTATCCCGCTGGTCGAGATGTACTTCACCCTCGAGGACCCCACCAGGCTCGATCCTGCAGACCGCGAACTCCACGTTGAGGCCACACTCGAAGGCGGTCTCATCGTGCGCGGATTCGTCGATCGCCTCGACCGCAATGAGGCTGGCGACATGCGAGTTGTCGACTACAAAACAGGTAAGGCGCCGGGAGCCGGCTATGAGCAGAAGGCACTGTTCCAGATGCGCTTCTACGCATTGGTCCTGTGGCGTTCTACCGGGCAGTTGCCTCGACTTCTGCAGTTGCTCTATCTCGGCAGCGGACATGTGCTGCGCTACGAACCCGATGAGGCAGACCTGATTGCCACCGAGCGAAAGATCATCGCGCTGTGGGCGGCAATCGAGCGCGCGTACGAGACCGGAGACTGGCGGCCGAACCCGTCCAAACTGTGCGGCTGGTGTGATCACCAGACACGGTGTCCCGAATTTGGTGGCACCCCGCCGCCCTTGCCGCTCATCTCGCTATCCCCAACCAGCAAGCCCACTCAGCGAGATCACACCTCGGCGGGTTAGCGTTCGCAGGTGAACAACGCCGCACATGCCATCGCACTGAGCAAGGTGTACGGATCCGGGGACACCCGGGTCACGGCCCTTGACTCCGTAGACGTAGAGATCGAAGCCGGACAATTCACGGCCATCATGGGTCCGTCAGGATCTGGCAAGAGCACCCTGATGCATTGCCTCGCGGGTCTTGACTCCCTCACCTCGGGGCAAGTCTGGATCGGCGACACTGAGTTGTCGCAACTCACTGACAAGGCCCTCACCAAACTCCGCCGCGACAGTGTGGGGTTCGTATTCCAAGCCTTCAACCTCGTGCCGACGCTGTCAGCACTTGAGAACATCACCCTGCCCATCGACATCGCGGGACGCAAACCCGATCAGCAGTGGGTTGATCTGGTCATCGACACCGTGGGGCTTCGCGATCGACTGACCCACCGGCCAAGTGAGCTCTCGGGCGGCCAGCAGCAGCGAGTTGCGTGCGCTCGTGCCCTCGCCAGTCGACCCACGATCGTCTTCGCTGACGAACCCACGGGTAACCTCGATTCACGCTCTGGCGCCGAGGTTTTGGGCTTCCTGCGGCGCAGCGTCGATGAGTTCGGCCAGACCATCGTGATGGTCACGCATGATCCCAACGCCGCCTCCTACGCAGATCGAGTCGTGTTCCTAGCCGACGGCCGCATCGTCGATGAGATGCACAAGCCGACCGCCGCCGCAGTCCTCGAGCGCATGAAGGCGTTCGAATCGGCGCGAGGCTAGCCATGTTCCGCGCCGCGCTACGTTCGCTTCGACAGCACAAACTCCGGCTAGTCCTCACCCTTCTCGCAGTGGTGGTCGGCGTCGCCTTCGTCGCTGGCACCTACATCTTCACTGACTCCCTCAAACAATCTTTCGACGCGCTCTTCAATGCGCCACAGCCTGATGTCACGGTGTCCGTCGATTCTGGGTTCGGCTCCTCAGCCGGTGGCGGGAACTCGAGTTCGGGCGGCGACCAGGCCACGACCCTGCCAGCCTCTACCGTGCAATCGGTCGCGGGAGTTCCCGGAGTGGCCGCTGCCTTCGGCGTCGCGGCCGCCGACGGCGCGTTGGTGATTGGGCAAGACGGCAAGCCGATAGGACGCACCGGGCCACCCTCTCGTGGAACCTCGTGGATTCCCGACCAAGTCATCAGTTCGCTGCGCGTGACGAGCGGGGCGCCGCCAGTTGGGCCTGGGCAAGTGGCATTGCTTGAGGCCACTGCGCGCGCTGCAAATGTGAGTGTCGGCGACACCGTCACAATCGAGACCCCCGGCGGTCGGATCACACCCGAGGTTGTTGGACTGGTCACGCGTGGCATCTCCGGTAGCGACGGCGGAACCCTGGCGGTCTTCGACCTCCCGACAGCTGAGAAGTACCTCCTGGGCAAGCCAGGTGTCACGTCCATCGCGGTGCGGGCACAACCCGGAGTAAGCCAGCAAGACCTCGCCAAGCGAATTGAGAAAGTGGTTCCGCCCGGCTCCCGAGTGCAGACAGGGGCCCAACGCAGTGCTGACATCGCTGACAGATTGCAGACCGCCTTTGGTTTCATCAACACATTCCTCCTCACTTTCGCGTTCATCGCGCTCTTCGTCGCGATCTTCCTGATCTTCAACACGTTTTCGATGCTGGTGGCACAACGCACTCGCGAGATTGCACTGCTGCGCGCGGTCGGTGCCAGTCGCGGCCAGATCCGTCGGTCAGTGCTCGCTGAGGCCGCCGTGCTTGGCCTCATCGCAGCCGTCCTGGGCGTTCTAGGTGGCATCATGGTTTCGTTCGGACTCCGTCAACTTCTCAAGATGTTTGGCGCCGACCTACCAGCGGCACCGCTTGTGATCCAACCCCGAACCATCGTCGTATCGCTGGTAATCGGTGTTCTCGTCACGGTCATCTCGGCCTATCTACCCTCACGTCGCGCCGCCAGAGTGCCACCGGTCGCGGCCATGCGTGACGAGGTCGGTTTGCCTGCTCGTGATCTCCGGGTGCGCACCTTGATCGGGATCGCTCTGCTCGCCCTCTCAGCCTTGGCTGCCTACCTTGGGCTGCACACGCTCGACAATGGCACCAACGCGTCTCGGCTCATCGGATTCTCTGCTCTCAGCGCGCTTATCGCGGTGATCGCACTGTCACCGATTCTGGGCAAGTTCGTGGTCGGAGTCCTGGGATTTCCTTTCAGACGCACGGCTGTGGGCCGGCTGGCAATTGAAAACGGTCGACGCAATCCCCGTCGAACGGCTGCTACCGCAAGCGCACTAGCCATTGGGCTAGCTCTCATGAGCGCCATAGGTGTAATCGCGGCATCAACCAAGGCCTCAGTCGCCGCCGTTGTCGACGACACCATTGGCGCCGACTACCTCGTGATCGGGGCCAAGTTTCAACCGTTTCGGCCTGAGGTCTACAACGCGGTCAAGGACACGCCCGGCGCATCCGCGGTCGCCTATGTTCGCCAGGTGCCGATCAGCGTTAAGGACAAGACATCGGTGCTCAGTGGGGTGCAGCCTGACCTGTTTCCCCTGGTCGTCAATCTCCAGATGCAGGAGGGCAGCGCCGCACTGGGTCTTGGTGAGGTGATCGTCGACGATCGCACCGCCACGGACCTTGGCCTGCGAGTGGGGAAGCCGATCCAGGCGACGTTGGTGAACGGATCCACGACATTGGTGGTTCGTGGCATCTACAAGGGGGCAGGGCCCACCATCGGGTACTTCACGAGTATCGACACGCTGTCTTCGGTCGGCGCCCGTGAACTCGACAGCGCCGTCTACGTGCGCGTGGCCAAGGACTCAAGTCCAGACGCAGTCAAGGCATCGCTCACCTCAGAACTGGCTCCCTACCCCGCGGTGGTCCTCCAGGACCAAGCCAGTCTCAAGGATCAGATCAATGCCTCTTTCGATCAGGTCTTTGGGTTCATCTACGCGCTACTCGCGCTAGCCGTGATCGTGGCCTTCCTTGGCATCGTGAACACACTCGCGCTCTCCGTGTTCGAGCGTCGCCGTGAGGTGGGGCTACTGCGCGCGGTGGGCACCAGCCGAAGTCAGATACGTCGCATGGTGGTCCTCGAAGCGGTACTCATCTCAATCTTCGGGGCTGTGCTTGGGATCTGTCTAGGCGTTGCCTATGGCGCGCTCCTTCAGAAAGTCCTTGAGCCACAAGGCATTACTCAACTCGCGATTCCGTTTGGTCAGATCGGCTGGTTTGTCGTTCTCGCGGTTGTGGGTGGTCTAGTCGCAGCACTCTGGCCAGCATTCACCGCCAGCCGCCTCGATGTCCTCAAAGCCATCGCCTCGGAGTAGTCGAGCAAGTTAGCGGGGGCTCCAGTCGTGTGACCAATCCCCGAGGATCGCTGGAGTCAGGCCTTCAAGGGAACGAACCACGTGCAGGCCGTGCGCCAACTCGATATCGACTACCGAGGGCACGGCAACTACGAAAGCCCCAGCAGCCACACCACTTCTTGCGCCCGTGTGTGAGTCCTCGAGCACGATGCAATGCGCGGGGTCGACTCCCATACGCAGTGCTGCAAGTAGGTATGGATCCGGGTGCGGCTTGGTCCGTTCGAGTTCATCACCCGCCACTGTCGTCGCAAAGACCTCATGGCCCAATTCATGCAAGACGGCATCGTGCACTGCGTCGATGAGAACTCGCCAGGAAGCCGATACGAGCGCACACGGCACACTTGCAGCGTTCAGCGCCTCGACCAACTCGCGCGCTCCTGGGCGCCAGTGCACGGGGTTTGACCGCAACTGCGCTTCCATCAGGACGATCAACCGTTGCAGCACCACTGCATGGTCATGATCTGCGCCGGTCACCTCGATCATGTACTGAACGGCGAATTCGAGTGGCCCGCCCACTAACGTGCCTTGATGCTCAGGGCCCCACACCGTGCCCAATTCGGCCATGAGCAAGGTCTCCGCGGCGTACCAGAGGTCTTCGGTCTCGACCAACAGACCGTCCATGTCGAAGAGCACCGCGGCCGGCAGCTTTGGCTCAACGCCGCCCATTGCGGCAAATGCTGGGGTGATCTCTTCGGGCGTCATGATTGGGCCAGCCTAGCGTCGAGCCTGCGACGTGGCCGGGCGGCTCATCAGCCCTGGATTGCCAGCCAGCCACGACCCCTCATCGGGTGATCCGCGACATTTGTTGGCAGGTCGCGACCGCACATCGACGGCCTCGGGCGTAGGTTGGACACGATCACCCCACCGGGGCGACGACAACCTGGGGGTGAATCGATGATCGAGTTCGAAGGCCAGCGCGACTCGTTGCCCGAACTTGTCAACCCAGTGATGATCTGTGCCTTCGAGGGTTGGAACGATGCTGGCGACGCGGCTAGCGGCGCCGTGCTCCACCTCGAGGAAGTCTGGGCAGCCCGCCAGGTTGGTGAGTTCGACCCAGAGGACTACTACGACTTCCAGGTGAGCCGGCCTGAGGTGTCGATCGACGACAACGTCCGCTCGATCACCTGGCCCACTACCCGGCTCTCGATTGCACACTTGGCGCAAGCAAATCGGGACGTCATTCTCGTGCACGGGATCGAACCGTCGATGCGCTGGCGAAGTTTTACCGCCGAGCTAATCAATGTTGCGCGTGAGCTCGGTGTTGAGATGGTGATCACCTTGGGCTCGCTGCTTGCCGACACGCCGCATACCCGTGCTGTGCCAGTCAGCGGAACATCAACGAGTTCAACGATTTCTGACCGGTTCGGCTACGAACCGTCGCTGTACGAGGGCCCCACTGGCATTGTCGGAGTGATCCAAGACGCCTGTGCTTCAGCTGGTATGGCATCGGTGTCGCTGTGGGCTGCGGTGCCGCACTACGTTGGCGCCCCGCCCTGCCCGAAAGCGACACTTGCTCTGCTGGCCCGAGTCGAGGACCTGCTCGATCTGCCGGTGCCCCTTGAAGATCTACCCGACGAATCTCGGGCGTGGCAGATCGGTGTCGACGAGCTGGCATCAGAGGACGACGAGATCGCGGCGTATGTGCGGCAACTTGAAGAGTTGGTCGACACCGCCGAGTTGCCCGAGGCAACCGGTGACGCGATCGCCCGCGAATTTGAACGTTACCTTCGTCGGCGTGGCGCCGAACCACCCAAGTAGTCCAAGACAGCCAGCGTCGAAGACAGCCAGCGTCCTAACCGCTTAGTGGCGTGCACATTTAGCGGTTCAAGCCATAGCATCATCAGCATGAGCCAGCTAACCGTTCAACCTGCCAATAAGTCGTGGACCACAACCAAGATCGTGGCCGTGGTTCTTGCCTTCCTCACCGCCGGCTACCTGCTTCCGTGGGCTATTGCCGTTGTTCGCGATGTCGCGCACTGGTCGGTCTTTTGGGTCAACCTGTTGCTGGGCTGGACGTTCATCGGCTGGATCGTCGCCCTGGTGATGTCACTGCGCCGACAGAGACTGGTCATGGTCGGCTAAGCCGACACAGACTGGCATGGTCGGCTAAGCCGACACAGACTGGCATGGTCGGCTAAGCCGACACAGCCTGGCATGGTCGGCTAAGCCGACACAGACTGGCAGGTCGGCTAAGCCGACACAGACTGGCAGGTCGGCTAAGC
>CAIXFH010000036.1 GCA_903918645.1 uncultured Actinomycetes bacterium
ACTCGTCGTCGCACGTGACTGGGGCAACCCTACCCGCACTTGGATGTAGACGGAATTGGGGCATCAATCCGCGGATCTGGACGCCGCGACGAACCGCGACGACAAAGCCGACCCTAAGCGGGTCGGCTTGGGCGCACGCAGTTGTCAGGCGCAGCTCGCTGGCTGCTTCTGTCAGGCTGTTTCGACGTAAGAGTCGCGTAGATAGTCGTGCACCGCCTGCTCGGGCACCCGGAATGAACGGCCCACGCGAATCGCCGGCAACTCACCACCATGCACGAGTCGGTACACAGTCATTTTGGAGACCCGCATCAGCGTGGCTACTTCAGCCACGGTCAAGAAGCGGACCTCGGACAAGGGTCGTTCATTGATCGCCATTGCACACGCCTTCTAGACGACGCGTGGCGAGATCGGCTTCCCCACCGCACTCGCGACAACACACATCGTCTTGTTACTCACGGTGAGGGTAGTGGCGATAGGGGCCCTTGGGGAAGATGTGAATGGCCCGTTCTGGGTAGTCAAGTGACCCATCCGGCTCACCTCGTGCTCAATTCGACCGCCGAACGGTTGGTATTGCCAGGCCGGAGGTGACAGTGCGAGGTCAGAAATCCGGTGGCTGATCGGCTGCCAGACCGTGCCACGGGAAAACTGCGGCACGTGTGCGAAGCACGGCAGAGTCCACTGGACTGTCCGGGTCATACCCGGTGTCCCAGTGTCTGACCGCAGGTGAAAGACCATCGGTCATGACTCGAGGCGCGGTCACGCCCACGTTCTCGTTGACGAAGATCCGCCAGGATTCGGGCACTGCGGTAGTCGGCTTGATGGGCGCGCCCACAACCTCGCCGACTAGGTGCGCCCAGGCCCGGGGTACGACGTCGACCCAGGAGTAACCCCCACCCCCCGTAGCGATCCAGCGGCCATCCGCGAACCTATGCGCCAGATCGTGCAGTGCCGCATAGGTCATCCGCTGACCGTCAATCGACAACTCCAGATTGGCCAGGGGATCCTCAGCATGGCTATCACAACCCTGCTGAGTAACGAGGAACTCCGGCTTGAACTGCTCGAGCAGTGGCGGCACTACGGCATCGAAGGCGCGCAGCCACGGCTCGTCACGGGTACCGGCAGGCAACGCCAGATTGACCGAGTACCCCTGCGCGTCCGGCCCACCGATATCGCGCGCGAAGCCCGTGCCGGGGAAGAGGGTTCGACCACTCTCGTGAATGGAGATTGTCAGTACCCGTGGGTCATTCCAGAAAGCCTCTTGGACGCCATCGCCATGGTGGACATCGACATCGACGTACGCCACTCGCTGAACGCCCCGATCGAGCAGGTACTGGATCGACACCGCGATGTCGTTGTAGACACAAAAGCCGCTGGCAGATCCAGGAGACGCGTGGTGCAGTCCACCCGCCAGATTCACTGCGTGCATGGCACGACCGTCATGGACCGCTCGCGTCGCGGCCAGGGTGGCGCCACACACTGCGCGAGCCGCCTGATGCATTCCGGCGAAGGCCGGAACATCAGCGGTGCCAATACCTCGCGCAATGTCATCGACGCGAGGATCGATCGAGGCCGCACGAACCGCGGCTATCAGCCCCGGCTCGTGGACGGTCAGGAGCACATCGTCGGTGATCGCATCAGGCTCGATGACCGTGACCCCCGGAGCTTCGAGCAGACCGAGGTCGCGAACAAGACGCATCGCCAACTGCACCCGAATTGGCGCGAGCGGGTGTCCGGGCCCGAAGTCATAAGCAGCGAGATCATCGCTCCACACCACTACGGAGTTACCTGTCATACGCGTTGCCCGTCACAATCTCCTTCAACCCCAAGGGATTACGTGCTACTGACCAGACGACAGTTCGCGGCTGCGATCACGTGCCGCAACCACCGCAGTGACAAAAGCCGCACGTACTTTGTGGTCATCGAGTGCTCGCAGCGCGGCCACTGTGGTGCCAGCCGGCGATGAGACGTTCTCGCGGAGAACGCTGGGATGCTCGCCCGTTTCGCGCAGCATCGTGGCCGCGCCATACACAGTCTGCACAACGAGTTCGCTCGCGGTAGCGCGCGGCAGCCCAAGAACCACGCCTGCTTCGATCATCGCTTCGACGATGTAGAAGATGTACGCGGGTCCGGAACCGCTCAGTGCCGTCACTGCGTCCTGGTACTTCTCGGGTACACGAACGGTCTTCCCGACTGCGCGCAGCAGGTTCTCGCCTTCCTCGAGATGCTCTTCACGACAGTGCGCACCAGCCGAGATGCCAGCCATACCCTCGTCGACGAGGGCGGGCGTGTTCGGCATAATGCGCACCACTGGAACGCCCGCAGGCAAACGGGATTCGATGAACTCCGTGGTGATGCCCGCAGCGAGTGAGGCCACCATCGCACCAGGGCGCAGGGTTGCTGCGATCTCATCGCATAGAGCGCCCATGTCCTGCGGCTTCACCACGAAGACAAGCGTGTCGGCTATGGCAGCGGCCTCAGCGTTTTCGAGCACTCGAACGCCGTACTTCTCACGGAGTTCTTCAACCTTCTCCGGACGACGCTCGGTCACAACGATCTGGTCGATTGGTCGACCCGCTCGCAACAAACCAGCAAGCAGGGTCTCCCCCATGACACCGGCACCGAAAATCGCAACGAGACCCATGGGTCATCCCTTCGACGTGAGTAAGCGAGCGAGCAGTAACAGATTGGCAGGTCGTTCGAGCAAACGTCGCATGAGATACCCGAACCACTCATCGCCGTAAGGGAGGTACACCCGCAGACGTTCCCCCTGAGAGGCGAGTCGCAGTTGCTCCTCGGGACGGATTCCGTAGAGCATCTGGAACTCGTATGTGCCGAGAGCGCGGCGGTTGGACACCGCAAGCGCACCGGCAATATCGACGAGTCGCGGATCATGCGTGGCCAGCATCGGATATCCGGATCCGGCGAACAGGATCTTCATGCAGCGAACGTAAGCGAGATCGATACCGCGCTTGTCCTGAAACGCTACAGAGGCAGGCTCTGAGTAGGCGCCCTTGCACAAGCGGACTCGCGTGTCAGCAAGATCGCGGCAATCGGACTCCGTGCGACGCAGCGCGGCCTGCAGTACCGCCCCAGTGGCCGGATAGGACACGCGAAGGTCGCGCAGAATGGTCAGAGTCGAATCAGCGGTGGTGTGGTCTTCCATGTCGAGGGTGACGGTGGTTCCCACCGAGGTCGCCTTGGCACAGATTTCAGCAGCGAAATCGCGCGCTATGCCCTCGCCATCAACACGAAGTGCCCGGCCCAAGGCCGAAAGTTTCACCGAGACTTCAGCGCGACCGCCTAGGCCCGCATCGTCCAGGGAGTCGAGCAGCGTGAGGTAGGCATCCCGAGTGGCACGCGCTCCTTCGACGTCGTCAATGTCTTCACCAAGTCGACCGATCGTGATGAGTCGACCACTGTCGGAAAGCTCGCGGCTCACGCGCACCGCTTCGTCAACACGATCGCCGGCTACGAAACGTTCAACCAGTGTCTTCGACATCGGAGCATCGGTGACCAGTTGCCGCAACTGCTCATTGCGGGACAGGGCCAGTAGCGTCGAACGCAACACCTGGTCCTCCCGACCTCAGCACCCACGAATCGTGAGGTCAGGCTACTCGGACTCAGGCGCCACCATCGGGATGGGCGTGGTGAGTGCAGCCTGCACAGCAGGGCCGACCATAGCCACCACTTGGTCTTCAGTAGCCGATGCAAGTGGTTCCATCCGGAGGACATACCGGCTGGCAGCCACCCCGATCAGATACGACATAGCTAGTGACACTCGCAGCCGCGCATCTGGAACGCCGAGCGCGCCCGCCACGCGATCGACCACCGCCGAATCGAGAAATTCGCGGAGCGACGAGGTCGCGCTCACAGCCCCAGCTCCCGCGGTCATCAACTGAGTCAACTGTTCGCGGGTCTGATCGTCGTCGAGTAATCGCAAAGTGACGCGCACGAGCCGATCCCCAAGGCCGTCCATTCCCGGCGCAAGCAGTTGCGCAATCGAGGTCGATGGATCGATCGGCAGGCGCATCGCGGCGACGAACAGCGCCTCGCGGTCGTCGTAGTAACGCCTGAGAACGTCCGGTGCCACTCCCGCTGCTGCGGCAACACCCTTGAGCGTCGTACCGAGATAGCCCCGCGCGGCGTAGGCGGCACGCGCAGCGTCGAGAACCGACCGGGCGATGTCGTCGGACGCGCTCACCGATCTGCGCCCGTGACGGGGTCGTCAGCGGTTAGTTTGGCGGCCGACGAATCGGCGGCGGCGAGATGCCGGCCAGCGAAGACGCGGGCTTCGACGAGATCTCGTTCGCGTTCCGCGCGATCCGCGGCCTTGCGAGTAGAGATCTCGACCACGACGTGACCGGCGAAGCCACGTGCGGCCAGTTCTTGCAGCACTTCGGCGCACGGCTGCTGTCCCCTACCTGGCACGAGATGCTCATCGCGATTGGACCCACTGCCGTCGGCCAAATGCACATGGACCAGACGCTCAGCCAGATCCGTGCTCATCTCGAGTGCATCCGACCCGGACACCGACGTGTGCGAGAGGTCCAGCGTGGCGTATCGGTAGTCCTCGTCGCGAATATCCCAACCGGGCAGATATGCCGCGAACTCACGTCCCGCTGCGCGCCACGGGAACATGTTTTCGACGGCGAACTTCACGTCGGTCTCGTTGGACATTGAGTCAATGCCAGAAACAAAGTCCTTGACGTAGTCACGTTGCCAGCGAAAGGGCGGATGCACGACCACGGTCGAGGCGCCCAGCAGCTCCGCGGCTGCCTTGGCCCGCTGCAACTTTCCCCACGGCTCGGTGCCCCAAACCGCTTGGCTCACAAGCAGACATGGCGCGTGAATCGAGGTGATCGCGATGCCGTAGTGATCGCGCAGTCGCAACAACGCGGAGCTGTCCTGACTCACCGCGTCGGTACCCACCATGACTTCAACACCGTCATAGCCGAGTCGGGCGGCCATCTCGAAAGAGGCCGCGGTCGACTCGGGGAAGGTCGACGACGTAGACAGCGTGACGATGGGGCTCACAGGTTCATCCTGCTACGACCGCCATCGATGCGTCGCGGCGACGGGCCCCATTCGAGTACGAGCGGATGATCGTGATGACCACGGCGGCTATAGCACCGACCGCGAC
Source organism: uncultured Actinomycetes bacterium (assembly GCA_903918645.1). Classification (GTDB taxonomy): domain Bacteria; phylum Actinomycetota; class Actinomycetes; order S36-B12; family CAIYMF01; genus Longivirga. The sequence goes on from CAIXFH010000036.1 coordinate 5,141, forward strand.
TGCAACAAGTCCCTGGTGGTTGGGGTGCCATGACAACTCGAACAGAGTCGCGAGCCACGGAATGTAGAGCACCCCGATAAAACCAACACCCATCAGGATGCAGATCGCCCAGCGAAGTAGGTTCCACGGCTTCGCCACCTGCACCAGCACCCACCAGGTAACAACGAACAACGTGACCACCGAGGCGGAGCGCGCCTCGCCTACATCGCCGGTGAGAGTCAACACATAGGCGTACGTGATGTAGGCCGCGATGGCTGTTGTGGCACCGGCTGGAATCGCGAACCGAAGAACACGCCTGAAGAAACCCTTGTGGAAGAGGGCCGCGTTGGGCATGAGGGCGAGGAAGAAGGCAGGGATTCCGATGGTGAGAGCCGTGACCACGGTCAGGTGACGGTTCAGGAATGGGAACGGCAAGGTCAGGAAGATCGTCGCCGCCGAGATGCACATCGCATAGAACGTCTTAGTCAGGAAAAGATCTGAGACTCGCTCGATATTGCCCAGAACCCTGCGACCTTCGGCGACCACCGAGGGCATCACGGCGAACCGGTCATCGAGGAGCACCAGTTGCGCAACAGCACGAGTGGCGCCCGCGCCGGAACCCATCGCGATGCCGAGATCTGCATCCTTCAACGCCAGCACATCGTTGACCCCATCGCCGGTCATCGCCACCACGTGGCCACGGCTCTGAAGCGCGCCAACCATCGCACGCTTCTGCGCAGGAGTGACGCGACCGAACACCGACGACGTCTCGAGAACATCCGCTAAAGCCGCCTGATCGTCGGGCAGGGTTTGCGCATTCACAGGTTGGTCAGCGCCGGGCACACCAGCGAGCGCAGCGATGGCGCCGACGGTGATCGCGTTGTCCCCGCTGATGACCTTGATTGACACGCCCTGCTCGAGGAAATACGCAATCGTCTCTGCCGCATCGGATCTCAGCGTTTGGTTGATGACGATCAGCGCCGCCGATGACAGCGCGCCAGGGCCAAAATCAGTACTCGGGGTACCCGCCGACGATGCTAGAAGCAAGATGCGTGCGCCGCTTTCGGCCAACGAGTCTGCCTGGGCACGCACCGGATCACTCACGGGTAGTAGTACTTCGGGAGCCCCGATGACCCATGCGCCTCGACTCTGGAACGTTGCAGCCGACCACTTACGCGCACTCGAGAATGGAATCGTCTCGACGACCAGCCAGTCAGATGGCTTGGCGTACTCGCGCGCCACAGCAGCCAAGGTCGGATTCGGCTCCGTCTCACTTGCCCCAAGAGCACCAAGGACTTCACGGACCGGCATCGAGTCATCGAGCACCACGAGCTGCTGGACAGCCATGCCCGGCTCGGTGAGCGTGCCTGTCTTGTCGACGCATACGACGTCAACTCTGGCTAGAACCTCGACCGCAGGCATGTCCTGCACTAGGACGTTCTTATCGGCCAGCCGAATCACCGCAACGGCCATCGCAACGCTAGTGAGCAGAACAAGGCCCTCGGGAACCATCGTGATAACGCCCGGAACCGTCCCGGCGATCGCCTCACGAATCCGTCCGCCGTCGGCTCGGTACTGCGACACGAACAGGGCGATGCCGACGGGAAGGATGAACCACGACACCAGCTTGATGAAGCGTTGGATCGATGCGCGGAGTTCGGACTTGGTGAGAGAGAACTTGCTTGCCTCGTCGGCGATGGTCGACGCGTAGGAGTCATGACCGACTCGAATCGCTTGTACGACACCGGATCCCGCCACCACGAACGATCCCGACAGTACGTCATCACCGGATACCTTCTCGGTGGGATCGGCCTCGCCCGTCAGCAGCGACTCGTCCAGTTCGAGCCCCTGGGAATGCAGAACAATCGAATCCACGAGCATCTGATCGCCCAGCCGGATCACCAACATGTCGTCGAGAACGATCTGCGCGGGAGGCACCTCGACCTCAAGCCCATCACGTCGCACTAAGGCTTGCGCCTGGCCAACCAGTGATAGCGCGGCGAGGGTCTTGGCCGCGCGGTATTCCTGCACAATACCGATGCCCGTGTTGATCACAATGACGACTCCGAACAGCGAGTCGATCAACGGCGCACTGAGCAGCATCGCGATCCAGAGCGCGCCGATCAAGGCATTGAAGTACGTGAACGTGTTTGCTCGGACGATGTCAGAAAGGCTGCGTGCGTTGCGGTCGTAAACCGTGTTGACGCGGCCATCCGCCAGCCGTTCGGCGACCTGGGCGGAGTCCAGGCCCAGTGCAGGATCAACGATCATCTGCACCGGCGAACTCATGGGTCGATCCGGTCGATCCGTTCGAGGATGACACCCTCACGCAGCGCCCACGGACAGATCTGCAGACGGCTCAGGTCGAGAAGATCCATCACAGACTCAGCCACGATCGCGCCAGCGAGGAGCTGATGTGAGCGCCCAGGGCTGACACCCGGTAGCGCCTCACGCTCTATGGAGGTCATCTCAGCAAGTTTAGGAACCCACACGTGTAGATCACTGCGGTCGAGATGGCGACGGGCGAACGGACCATCGCTGGAGGGTGCAGCACCGGCGATGCGGGCCAAGGACCGCAGAGTCTTACTAGTAGCAACAACATCGCGAGGTCGTCCGGCACGTGCAATGCGTCCGGTCACTTCAGCGATAGTGGCACGCGTATGCCGGCGCAATGCCTTGAGCTGCTCGGGATCACACGGCTCGGTTGGCAGGAATGCTCGAGTGAGCCGGCCTGCGCCGAGTGGCAGCGACACCGCGACGTCAGGAGCTTCGTCGGCGCCAACGGCGATCTCGAGAGAGCCCCCACCGATGTCGATCACGAGTAACCGACCAGCCGACCAGCCATACCAGCGACGAACCGCGAGGAAGGTATGCCGAGCCTCGTCATCGCCCGAGAGCACTCGCAGGTCGACGCCCGTGCGTTCGCGCACTTCGCGCAGTACGTCGTCACCGTTGGTGGCTTCACGTATTGCCGAGGTGGCAAACGACATCATCTCGGTGACACCAAGATCCTCTGCCACCTGCTGGGCCGAAGCGATGAACTCGACCAGCTCGTCGATACCAGTGCGTTCGATGATTTCGCCAACTCCGATGTGCTCGGCGAGACGCAACTGGCTCTTGTGGGAGTGAGCGGGGATGGGGGCTGCCCCATGGTGAGCGTCCACGACAAGTAGATGGGCTGTGTTTGATCCGACGTCGAGAACTCCTAGGCGCACACCTTGATGTTAGGCGGTCAGATCCCAACCTTCACCCCGAGGCGCCAGTTCACCCTCTAAGGTTGCGCCGTGCCCCCCGCGAAGAAGTCCAAGCAGGATCCCGTTGACGTCTCACTGACTCGACGTCCAGAGGTGTCGCTGGACTTCCCTCGTGCCTGGATTGAGTTCACGGATCCAGCCGACAAGGACCAAATCTTCCGCTGCGATCTGACCTGGCTCACCAGCCAGTGGACCTGCATCTATGGAAGTGGGTGTCATGGCATCGAGCGCACGAAGCCCGATGACGGCTGCTGCGTCCTAGGTGCTCACTTCTCGGACAAGGACGATGAGAAGCGAACAAAGAAGTACGCCGCAAAGCTGACCGCAACCAACTGGCAGTACTTCGATGAAGGCCACCGCAATGGACTCATCGAGAAGGATGACGAAGGCGCACGCAAGACTCGTGTGGTGGATGGTGCCTGCATCTTCCTCAACCGCAAGGGATTCGAGGGCGGCGAAGGATGCTCACTACACAGTTATGCCTTGGCTGTGGGTAAGCAGCCACTCGAGGTCAAGCCCGACGTCTGCTGGCAATTGCCCGTGCGTCGCACCTTCGAGCACGTGACGCGACCCGATGGCTCGGAGATCTTGATGATCATGATCGGTGAGTACGACCGGCGAGCGTGGGGGCCCGGTGGCCACGAACTCGACTGGTACTGCACTGGGTCAACCGAAGCCCACGTCGCCATCGAACCGGTGTTCGTCACCGAGCGCGGGACCCTCATCGAGCTCATGGGCAAGCAGGCCTACGACGTCCTGGCCACCCACTGCGAGGCACGCATGGCCACCTTGACTGCTGCACGTGCGGTCGCCCGCAGACAGCCCCCCGCCGAGGCGGCACTCACCCTCGAACCGTTCGCACCCCACCCCGCCGACCCCGCCTGAGGCCGCGCGCCAAGACCCATGGTTGGGCGCGCCCGCAGCTGACCGTCAGCGGGTGTCCGTATGGTGCGGACATGGCCAAAGCCCGTTCTGCAACCTTCCGCTGCACCGAATGCAGCGCCGTGGCGCCAAAGTGGGTCGGCCGTTGTGGCGAATGCCAAGCGTGGGGCACTGTCGCCGAAGTTTCGGTTACCGCCTCGACCGGCCTGAAGGCTCGCACGACCGGCGTGGCCCCTACCCGTCGTGCTCGGCCAGTCTCTGAGATTGCCGAAGAGCGAGTAAGCCGCATCGCCACGGGCATTAACGAGTTCGACCGAGTGATCGGTGGTGGCCTAGTACCGGGCCAAGTCGTCCTCATCGCCGGCGAACCTGGCGTTGGCAAGTCCACACTCCTACTCGCCGTTGCGCACCACCTGGCCGAGGGCCAGGGTCACCCCACGGTGCTCTACATCTCGGGTGAGGAATCAGTCGAGCAGATCGGGGTCCGCGCCCGACGTATCGGCGCCGACTCTGAGCGGTTACTACTCGCTGACGAGAACGACCTTGGCACATTGCTCGGCCACATCGAGGAACACGACCCCTCGATGCTGGTCGTCGACTCGGTCCAGACCATCGCATCGAACGAGGTTGAGGGCCGAGCCGGCGGAGTCGCGCAGGTCGTCGAAGTCACCCAAGTGCTCAGCCGCGTTGCGAAGAGCCGTCGGATGCCCCTGTTCTTGATCGGCCAGTCAACCAAAGACAGCAGTATCGCTGGGCCGCGCGCCCTCGAGCACCTCGTCGACACCGTCCTCACATTCGATGGCGACCGTCACACCAGTCTGCGTCTGCTGCGAGCGACGAAGAACCGATATGGGCCAGCCGATGAGATCGTCTGCTTTGAGCAGGCTGATGACGGCCTGCGCGAAGTGCAGGACCCGTCCAATCTGTTTCGGGCCCAACGAGATCGCCCAGTGGCAGGCACGTGCGTCACCGTCACGATGGAGGGACGACGGCCCATGCTGGCCGAAGTCCAAGCCCTCGTCACGTCAGCGAGTCCGGTGCCACGACGCGGGGTCACCGGCCTTGACTCCACTCGGGTCGCAATGCTCGTCGCCGTTACCGAGCGATCGAGCAACGAACGCCTAGCGGGTGACGTCTACGTTGCCACCGTGGGTGGCGCGAAACTCTCCGATCCTGCCGCCGACCTCGCTGTCTGCATCGCGGTTGCCTCATCCGCCGCAAACCGACCCATGGCCTCTGACGTCCTTGCCATCGGTGAGGTCGCGCTCTCGGGCGATATCCGACCGGTGCCATTCCTGGCTCAGCGGGCGGCCGAAGCAGCCCGGCTCGGCTACCGCAGGCTGCTCATTCCACGCGGCTCACGAAAGGCCCTGCCAGAACCAGCCGAGGGCATCGAATACACCGAAGTCGGCCACCTCGACGAGGCATTGAGCCGGCTCCGCCGACTCAGCGTGGTGCCCCGTCAATAACGTTCTAAGAACGGCCACCTATTCGACGGCGCGAAGACACTCAGACTCTCGCTAGAGTCACCCTGCGAGCAAACTGCAGATTCGGCTCGCACTCAAGGTTCGAGTCATCACCCAGGGAGCACCGTGGCAAGCGATAAGGCCACCGACACCGAAGCCACGCTTCGCGCAGCGATCGCCCAAGTGGCGCCAGGCACAGTCCTACGTGACGGCCTCGAACGCATCCTTCGCGGTAACACCGGCGGGCTGGTCGTACTCGGGCACGACCGCATCGTCGATGTCATGGCCACCGGCGGTTTCGCCCTCGACGTCGACTTCTCGGCCCAACGACTCCGCGAACTTTCCAAGATGGACGGCGCCGTCATTTGCGATCGCGACGCCACCAAAATTCTGCGTGCGGCTGTCCAGTTGCTGCCCGATCCAGGCATCCCCACCGACGAGCAGGGCACACGTCACCGCACTGCCGACCGCGTCGCGAAGCAGACCGGCTACCCCGTGGTCAGCGTCAGCAAGTCAATGAAGACCATCGCGCTCTATGTCGACGGCAGACGCTACGTTCTCGAAGACACCGGGGCGATTTTAGCCCGCGCCAATCAGGCACTGCAGACTCTCGAGCGCTACAAGATGCGCCTCGATGAGGTCAGCGGCACGCTCTCGGCGCTTGAAATCGAAGATCTGGTCACCATCCGCGACGTTGGCTCAGTCGCGCAGCGCCTCGAGATGGTCCGACGCATCGCCGCTGAGATCACCGACTACGTCATCGAACTGGGCACCGACGGCCGGATCATGTCTTTGCAGTTGGACGAACTGATCGCTGGCGTGAGCAACGACCGCGAACTCGTCATCCGCGACTACATGCCCCCGGGGAAACGTCCGCGCACGGTCGCCAGCGCGCTTGCAGATCTGGACTCGTTGTCGGCCACCGACCTGCTTGATCTCGGACTCGTCGCCCGCGCGATCGGCTTCACGTCGTCGCCCGATCTGCTCGATCATCCCGTGAGCCCCAGGGGATTCCGTCTGCTGGCCAGAGTCCCGCGGCTGCCTGAGATCGTCCTCGAACGTCTTGTCGGACACTTCGGCGGTCTGCAGAAATTGCTCGCGGCAAGCATCGACGAACTCCAAGCCGTCGAAGGTGTCGGCGAGACTCGAGCGCGTTCGGTTCGCGAGGGCTTGTCACGTCTTGCCGAGTCGAGCATCCTCGAGCGATACGTCTAGCCGTCCGATCAGGTCAGGCTAAACGGCGACGCGCTCGACCGCAGGGTGCCGTTGCGCCCCACCAGTCGGTAGGTGCCCGCCTTAGCGATCGCCTTCTTGCCGGTACAGCCGGGCGCTGAGAGCCGGCCCGGCCAGGTGACAGTGACCGAGAAGGATTGCCCAGGGGCCAAGGTCGCGATATCCGGGCTCCCGCCGGGGCTGCAGTCATCAGATGACCACACTCGGACCGAACCTGAGCGGATCACCAACTCGTTCTGTGCCGCGCCGATGTCACGAGTACACGGCTTTGCGGAAACATTCTCAATCTTCATCCGCAGCCGTGGGGTCGAGCCAACCGGATACCGCGCCGCATCAGTCGAGGCCGTGACCTTGAGATCGGAGTCGGCACAAGCAAGGGTCTGACCTGCATCTGCAGTATTGGTCGGGCTAACGCTCGGGTTGGTTGAGGGAGCCGAGGTGGACGAGCCACCGGGTGAGTTGGTATCTGCGCTCTGCGTGCCTCGGCCGAAGATGAGCCACTTGAGACCCAGAACGAGCACCAGCACCAGCCCGAGCAGCACGAGTCGGCGTATCCAATAGGCCGTGCGGCCAGCAGGGCCAACGGGGTTCAGCAGCGAGCTCACGTTGCAGAACCTACCTTGTCGCTGCACAAGGAGGTCCCGAGTGCGAGGATGCCGACCGTGCCGGACTTATCGCCACTGCACCCGCCGCTCACGACGTGGTACCGCCACAACGCGCGCACCCTGCCCTGGCGCAACCCTGATTGCGATGCCTGGGCCGTGCTAGTCAGCGAGATCATGCTGCAGCAGACCCCCGTCCAACGCGTCGTCCCGGTCTGGCAATCGTGGCTCGAGCGGTGGCCATCGCCCACGGCCCTCGCAGCTGATTCGCCGGGCGAGGCAGTACGAATGTGGGGGAAGCTCGGCTACCCCAGGCGAGCCCTACGCCTGCACGCTGCCGCCGTGGAGTGTGATTCACGATTCGCCGGTCATGTGCCTGACAACTACGGCGACCTTCGTTCACTGCCTGGCATCGGCGATTACACGGCAGCTGCAGTGTTGGCCTTCGCCTACGGCAAGCGCGCGTTGGTCCTCGATACCAACGTGCGCCGAGTACTCGCCCGCGTGCTCGATGGCACTGAGTTCGCTCGGCCCTCGGTCACCACAGCGGAGCGTGACCGAGCAGAGGCAGTGCTACCCGATAACGACACAGCAGCCGCACTGTGGTCGATTGCACTGATGGAACTCGGCGCCCTTGTCTGCACGTCTTCGAGCCCAACATGCGACATGTGCCCTGTGGCCGCTAACTGCCGCTGGCTAGCCGCTGGTAAGCCCAGCTATGACGGGCCGGCACGAACTGTGCAGCGATTCGCCGGCACTGACCGCCAGGTGCGCGGGCGACTCCTTGACGTTGTGCGCGGTACCGACTCTGCGGTGCCGAAGTCGGCACTCGACATCGTCTGGCCCGACGCCGTGCAGCGCGAACGAGCCCTTGACTCGCTCGTCTCCGATGGCCTGCTCGACCCACTACCTGATGGCACCTACGCCCTGCCGAAATAGCTTGTGCTGGAACGTATTTGAGCGGCGCACCCACAGTGGATGCGCCGCTCAAATGACGTTCTATGACGGGGGTGCCTACGTGCTCGCACCTGCATCGCCAGAGCCAGCCGCTTCGACGATCTCGTCGATGGCGGGCACCTCGGACTTATCCTCGCTGCGGAAGATGAAGTGCTCCTCGGCACCTTCGCCCTCGACGTCGACAACAACGATCGTGCCTGGACGCAATTCGCCAAACAGGAT
>CAIXFH010000037.1 GCA_903918645.1 uncultured Actinomycetes bacterium
CCCAGGTGTAGGATGAACTGGTGGACAGTGACCGTCAGCGAAGCGGCTCAGTAAGACACCAAACCTCGTCGATCGGCGTGGCCACACCCTAGACCCGCAAGTTCGGTTCCCGATAGGTTTTGGCATCTTTGCCGTGGAATCCGTAGCCAAATTGATAAATTGCAACGGATTCCCTTGCCATTCGGCTTGTGAGCGACGAGCATGGCTCTCGTGGTCACTCGCGAGCGGTTGCCGAACGCAGTGCTCGACGACGTCAGCAAGGCGATCATCGAGCAATTGCAAGATGACGGCCGCCGTCCGTACGCGACAATCGCGAAAGCAGTAGGTCTGTCTGAGGCTGCGGTTCGACAGCGTGTTCAGCGCTTGATCGAATCTGGCGTCATGCAGATCGTTGCCGTCACCGATCCGCTCCAAGTGGGTTTCACCCGCGCGGCGATGATCGGAGTGCGTGTTGACGGTGACATCGAAGCTGTAGCAGAAGCCATGGCTACGTTGACCGAGGTCGATTACCTGGTCATCACAGCTGGTGGGTACGACATCCTCGCCGAAGTTGTCTGCGAGGACGACGATCACCTTCTTGAGGTGGTTAATCGCCACGTCCGGGCCATCCCGGGCGTTCGTCAGACGGAGACCTTCGTGTACTTGAAGCTCCGCAAACAGATCTACACCTGGGGAACGCGATGAGTTTCGATCAGCAGGACGCCCAAGCTCTTTCCGACACTGCGCGAGACCGGCTATGGATGCACTTCACCCGGCACTCGACTTATGAGCACGGCGGCAGCGTGCCGATCATCACGCGAGGTGACGGTGCCTACATCTATGACGTCCACGGCAAGCGCTACCTCGACGGGCTCGCCGGCCTTTTCACCGTGCAGGTCGGGCATGGTCGCGCCGAACTCGCAAATGCAGCCGCCAAGCAGATGCAAGAACTTGCCTTCTTCCCCCTATGGTCCTACGCGCACCCCGCGGCGATCGAGCTCGCAGAGCGGCTTGCTACCTACACCCCCGGCGACTTGAACCGGGTGTTCTTCACCACCGGTGGTGGCGAGGCGGTTGAGTCGGCCTGGAAGCTCGCCAAGCAGTACTTCAAGCTCACCGGAAAGCCCATGAAGCACAAGGTGATTAGCCGCTCGGTCGCCTATCACGGCACCCCGCAGGGTGCCCTGTCGATCACCGGCATCCCCGACGCTAAGAAGTACTTCGAGCCACTGGTACCCGGCGCTTTCAAGGTGCCCAACACCAACTTCTACCGTGCACCCCAGCACGGTGACGACATCGAAGCATTCGGTCGCTGGGCGGCCGACCGCATCGCCGAGGCCATCGAGTTCGAGGGCCCAGACACCGTGGCCGCAGTCTTCCTTGAACCCGTTCAGAACTCCGGAGGCTGCTTCCCGCCGCCGCCCGGATACCTTGAGCGCGTGCGAGAGATCTGCGATGAGTACGACGTCTTGCTTGTGGCCGACGAGACCATCTGCGCTTTCGGTCGCATCGGGGAGATGTTCGCGATGTCGCGCTATGGGGTCACCCCCGACATCATCACCTGCGCAAAGGGGATGACCTCGGGCTACTCCCCCATCGGCGCGATGATTGCTAGCGAGCGACTCTTCGAACCGTTCAAGACTGGGCACAACTACTTCGCACACGGGTACACCTTCGGTGGTCACCCAGTGTCGGCCGCTGTCGCTCTGGCTAACCTCGACATCTTCGAGCGCGAGGGCCTCAACAAGCACGTTCGCGATAACGAGGGTGCCTTCCGCTCAACCTTGGAAAAGCTCAAGGATCTAGACATCGTTGGCGATGTGCGCGGCGATGGCTTCTTCTATGGCATCGAACTGGTTAAGGACAAGGCGACCAAGGAGACCTTCAACGATGAGGAGTCCGAGCTGTTGCTGCGCGGATTCCTGTCCAGGGCGTTGTTCGAAGCGGGCCTCTACTGCCGCGCCGATGATCGTGGCGATCCCGTCATCCAACTCTCGCCGCCACTGAACATCGATCAGTCGCACTTCGACGAGATCGAGCAGATCCTGCGCTCGGTGCTCACCGAGGCGCAGACAATCCTTTAATAGGAGCGAGTTGGAGCGGTGCCTTCGGGTATCGCTCCCACTCTCCGATTCCCGTTCTCTCCCGACCCGAAGCCAAGGACAACATGACCGAGAACGGTTTGCCCGCACTAGGTTCCACCGACCGCACCAGGGTCCGGCGGTTCCCGGAGAACGCAAGTGATGACCGCGATGTACTCAATGCGATCCTCGACGCCGGGCTCATGGCGTTCGTCGCGGTCACCGACGATGCAGGACAGCCCTACATCCTGCCCGTTGGTTACGCCCGCGACGGTGATCGCATCCTCTTTCACGGATCCACGGGCTCAAGATTGTTCCGCAGCCTCGCCGCTGGCGCACCTACGTGCCTCACCGTCACGTTGCTAGACGGCCTTGTGTTGGCGCGATCTGCCTTCGAGAGCTCGATGAACTACCGCAGTGTGATGGTGCTGGGCTCGTGCACGGTCCTCGACGGTGACGACAAGGCCACTGCGCTCAGGGTCATCTCGGACTTTCTCCTTCCGGGGCGTTGGGCTGATATTCGACAACCGTCGAAGAAGGAAGACGCGGCCACACTTGTCCTTGCCCTCTCCCTCGAAGAGGCCAGTGTCAAGATCAGCGCTGGCGATCCAAGCGATGCGGACGAAGACGTCGATAGGCCGATCTGGGCCGGACACGTCCCGATCCGAGAGGTGTTCGGTGAGCCGATCCCCGACGAAGCCGGTGCGGCATTCCCCGTCCCCGACTACGTTGCGAGTTGGACCAGGTGAGCCAAGATTCGGTAGCCGCTGACCCGGTGAACCAGAACGAGCAGTACCGAAACGTCTCGATGTGGTGGGACACCCTCCCCGACAACCTCGTCGGTAATCCTCGCGCCCCACTCACCGACATTGTCGACGCCGACATCGCGATAGTTGGTGGTGGCTACACCGGTCTCTGGACCGCCTATTACCTTTCGCAAGCTGACCCGTCGCTTAGAATCGTCGTGCTCGAAGCAGAGGTAGCTGGTTTTGGAGCCAGTGGTCGCAATGGCGGGTGGGTGTCCGCCTACTTCCCCACGTCATTAGCTACCGTCGCGAAGTCTTCGAACCGCGATTCCGCGATTGCCTTGCAGCACATGTTCTTTGACACCGTCAAAGAAGTCGGCCAGGTCGCTGCGGCCGAGGGTATCGACTGTCACTATCGACGTGGCGGCACGATCTCGCTGGCTCGCACACCCGTGCAACTCACCCGCGCCCAAGCCTCCATCGACGACAACCGCGCGTGGGGATTCGGCCCGGAGCATTATCAGTTGCTATCCGCCGACGAAACTCGCGAACGCCTCGGAGCTACCGACATCCTGGGCGCCACCTACTCGCCACATTGCGCCGCAATCCACCCAGCGCGACTAGCCCGGGGCCTGGCACAGACCGTCGAACGTGCCGGCGTCACCATCTACGAACACACACGTGTCACCTCACTTGACCCAGGTGTGGTTCGCACTGATCACGGTGTCGTGCGCGCGCGCAAGATCGTGCGAGCAACCGAGGCGTGGTCGTCGCAACTTCCCGGCCATGAGCGCGCGATCATTCCGGTGTACTCGTTGATGGTGGCCACCGAGCCACTGCCGCAATCCTTCTGGGACTCAGCAGGCTTGCGCCAGGGTGAGACCTTCGGCGACCAGCGGCATCTGATCATCTATGGGCAACGTACGCTCGACGACCGTCTTGCCTTCGGCGGTCGGGGTGCTCCCTACCACTACGGCTCAGAGATCAAGCCCGAGTTCGATCGTCACCAGCCAGTTTTCGACGGGCTCTGGGACGTGCTGCGCGAGTTGTTCCCATCTTTGGCTCCCTATCGAATCACCCACAAGTGGGGTGGCCCACTGGGCATCCCACGCGACTGGTACCCCTCAGTCGGATTTGATCCGGTCACCGGAATCGGTTGGGGCGGTGGATATGTGGGCGATGGGGTCGCTTCGGCAAACCTGGCCGGGCACACCCTGGCCGACCTCCTCGTCGGCGCAAAGACCTCTCGTACCGCCTTGCCCTGGGTCAACCACAAGTCGCCTGAGTGGGAGCCTGAGCCGCTTCGCTGGTTGGGCGTCAACGCAGGTCTACGCACCATGACCATCGCCGATGCCGAAGAAGCCCGCACCGGAAGGTCATCCAAACTGGCCTCGCTTCTCGCCCCCCTACTCGGCGGTCACTGAACTACTCTCGATACAGATCCCCGATAACCAAGCCAAGGAGTTTGCAATGACCACTTCCGCTGAACACCTCCAGACCATGGTGTTGGTCTACGGCGACGCCCTCGACGGCGAGCTCGAGGAACTCGGTCCCCGCGTTGGCTTCGACAGCGGTGACCCGCAGACCAGTGGCATCACCTTCTTCGAGGGACACGGCGTAGCCGTCGGCGTCTGGGAGTGCACGCCCGGAGGCTGGGCCATTGTCAATCGCAACAACACCGAGACCATGATGCTGCTCATGGGCCAGGCGCGAATCACACCAGCCGACGGCGAAGCGGTCATAGTCAACGAGGGCGACGTTTTTGTCCTACCCAAGGGCTGGTCAGGTCGCTGGGACGTCCTGGAAACAGTGCGCAAGTTCTACGTCACCGCCGAGTAACCACCGGCTCCCCGCTCACATCAACCCGCTTCGTCGTAAAGGCTGCATCGTGGTTTCCTTCCGCGCGACACTGCAACTCCATGGCAAGACAGCAACAGGAGTCGAGGTGCCTGATGCGGTAGTCGCTGCCTTAAGTTCGGGTAAGCGGCCCGCCGTCATGATGACCGTCAACGGTCACACGTGGCGCAACACTGTGGCCGTTATGGGTGGCCAAAACCTTCTGGGTGTGAGCGCCGAAAACCGCTCTGCCGCAGGCATTGTCGCGGGCGACGTGATCGACATCGAACTTGAGTTGGACACGGCGAAACGCGAGGTCGAGGTGCCCCCAGCACTTGCCCTGGCGCTGGCCGAGAACAAGACTGCCCTGGCTGCATTCACTGCGCTGTCATACAGCAATCAACGTCGGCACACTCTGGCGGTCGAAGCGGCGAAAACCGAAGAAACTCGAGTCCGACGCATCGCCAAAATCATCGACGAACTTTCGTCGTAGCATCCGCTCGAACGCGCTGGCTAATTCTTCTGCGTCAACGCGTCAGCGAGATATAGCGAGATCATCAAAATGGATTCCGCGACCATCAGGTCATCAACTTCCATGACCGACCCATTCCACACGGTGCAGTCATCGATCATCGCCACCGCCGAAGTCAACAGTGTGCGTGCAATGTGCAGTGCATGGGCCGGCGCCATCTGTGCATCTCGCTCCTGCAGAGCACCCGCCATCTCAACGGCAATCAGCATCGTGCCAACTTGCTGAAGATCTCGAAGTTCATGCGAGGCCTGCATGGTCGCCCTCAAGATCACGCCCTCGGGGTAATCAACCCGCATCTGAGCCATCGCGGTCATCGCTTGCGTCAGCCACGCTCCTAGATCAATACCACCTGCGATAGCAACAAAACTTGGTCGGAGTAACACCAAGCGCCGTTCGGTATAGCGCTGCGACAACTCGTGCACGATCGCGTACTTGTCTGGAAAGTAGGAATAGACGGCAGTGACGCTGACACCTGCCCGGGCGGCAACCGCATTCGTGTTGAGCCCACTCCAGCCTGACTCTGAGAGCAACACGGTCGCTGCGGCACACACCCGATCTACCGTTGCGCGCGACCGCGCCTGCGCTGGCACCCGACGGCGTAGAGCAGGATCGTGCGCCAATGTGGTCATTTGCCCATCATCACACCATTCTCCCGAGAACAGCAGTGAAATACGAAATATCAGAAAATCCACGAATTGCAGGAAATATGACCGATCGGCTGATGCCTGCCGGACAGTCCTACCGCTAATCTCGCGATCGACGGTAGGCCAGCCTGCCGTTGACTGACCCGTGAATGGTGAGGGTCATGGGTCCACGGAGTGCTCCCGCACTGGGGTCGGGAGCACCCCGTGGATCTTGTTTTTCAGCGCACCCGCGCGCGAGCAAGTTGATGCGGCCACGCATGGTCTGCATCGAGTTCCGCTGCCGCGTGAAGCGGCCAGCGAGGCTCGCGCAGCACAGCTCTCCCGAGAAGCACAGCATCGGCCGAGCCAGACTCCACAATCTGCTCCGCCTGCTTCGCCTCTGTTATCAGGCCAACCGCGGCTGTAGGCATATCGGCCTGCGTCCTAATCTGCGCAGCGAACGGCACTTGGTAACCCGGGGAGACCGCCACCTGCTGATGCGCAGCCAAACCACCTGACGACACGTCGATGAGATCGACTCCGCGAATGCGGGATTCCCGGGCGAAGATCACCGACGACTCAATGTCCCAACCACCTGGTGCCCAATCAGTGGCCGAGATGCGCACGAACAGCGGCTTACTCGACGGCCACGCTTCGCGAACGGCCGCCACGATTTCAAGTGGGTAGCGCATGCGCGACGCGAGATCGCCGCCGTACTGGTCGTCGCGCAAATTCGACAGCGGCGACAAGAACTCGTGGAGCAAGTACCCATGTGCTGCATGGATTTCCACAACATCGACTCCGATCGCATCTGCCCGGATAGCAGCTGCGACAAACGCGTCACGGGTGCGTTCACAGTCCGCCAACGTCATTGCTACAGGCTCGGCGAACTCACCGAACGCCTCCGCTGACGGCGCAAGGGTGATCCACCCACCTTCCTCGACCGACAGCGAGCCGCCACCTGCCGAGGGCTGCGAGGTCGATGCCTTGCGCCCCGCGTGCGCGAGTTGAATCGCGATTGGCACATCCTGGCCATGCGCGAAGGAGACGATCGGGATCAGTGCCTCAGCATGCGAGTCGGACCATAACCCCAAATCCAATGGCGAGATGCGGCCCTCAGGCGTGACGGCAGTTGCCTCGGTAATGAGCAGGCCGGGGCGGCCGGTGGCAAGGGCGCCCAAGTGCACCAGATGCCATGGCTCAGGGATGCCATCCACCGCTGAGTACTGGCACATCGGGCTGACCCACACTCTGTTGGGAAAGGTCATGTCACGAAGGGTCAGCGGCGAGAAGAGGGCACTTGTCATGGGCCCCATCCTGCCCGACCGGCTGTACCGATCAGAACCTCTCCGATTACCTACGCCCGATGGGCTTTCGCCGACTACCGTGAGTTGAAAAGCCCCCATGATGCATGGTTTTGAATATTGGATCCAATACTGTTAGCGTGCTTTCCACACCCTGCCGCACCATGGAGACCACCATGACTCGCCCCATTCAGTCACCTTTCGCCCTACTCGACCTCGACGAGCTGCTCTCCGACGAGGAGCGAGCCATCCGTGATGTCGTGCGCGACTATGTCGAACGCCGCATCAAGCCCGACATCGGTGACTGGTTCGAGTCGGGCATCATCCCCGCACGTGAACTTGCCCTCGAATTGGGCGCCCTCGGAGTGTTGGGCATGCACCTTGAGGGGTACGGGTGTGCTGGTACTAGCGCGACTGCGTACGGCTTGGCCTGCCTCGAACTTGAAGCCGGTGACTCTGGTATCCGCTCACTCGTGAGTGTCACTGGGTCGCTGGCGATGTATGCAATTCACGCCTTCGGCTCCGATCAGCACAAGGAAGACTGGCTACCACGCATGGCCAAAGGCGAAGTCCTTGGTTGCTTCGGACTCACCGAGGCCGACTTCGGATCCAACCCCAGTGGAATGCGCACCAACGCCAAGCGGGATGGCGACGACTGGGTCATCCACGGATCCAAGATGTGGATCACGAACGGCAACGTGGCCGACGTCGCGGTGGTCTGGGCGCAAACAGACGACGGTATCCGCGGCTTCGTAGTACCCACCGCAACACCGGGGTTCAACGCCCGCGAGATCCACAAGAAGATGTCGCTTCGGGCTTCGGTCACCAGCGAATTGACCTTTGACAATCTTCGATTGCCTTCCACTGCAATGCTTCCAGGGGTCAAGGGCTTGAAAGGACCTCTTTCGTGTTTGAACGAGGCGCGCTTTGGAATAATCTTCGGCACGCTCGGTGCGGCGCGCGACTGTCTTGAAACGGCCATCGCGTACTCGATCAGTCGCGAGCAGTTCGATCGTCCAATCGCTGCATTTCAACTGACGCAGAAGAAATTGGCCGACATGGCCCTCGAACTCGACAAGGGCTTCCTGCTCGCCATGCATTTGGGCCGACTCAAGGATGCCCACACGATCAGGCCTGAACAGGTCAGCGTAGGAAAGTTGAACAACGCGCGCGAGTCTCTTGCCATTGCCCGCGAATGCCGATCGATTCTAGGTGGCAACGGCATCACCCTCGAGTACCCGATCATTCGCCACATGAACAACCTCGAGTCGGTCTTTACCTACGAGGGCACTAACGAGATGCACACACTCGTGGTCGGCGAGGCACTCACCGGCATCGCCGCATACCGCGGATGACCGGCGCCCTCGACGGCCTCATCGTCGCCGACTTCTCCCGAGTACTGGCCGGTCCCTACGCGACCATGCTGCTCGGAGATCTCGGCGCGGAAGTCATCAAGGTCGAGCGGCCGGGCGCTGGTGACGACACTCGCTCCTGGGGACCGCCCTACGACGTCGAAGGCAACGCAACGTACTTCGGCTCGGTCAATCGCAACAAACGCTCAGTCTTTCTCGACCTAGGCTCCCCCGGCGGCCTTGCCGAAGCCCGCGCGCTTGCGGTGTCGGCCGACATCATGATCGAGAACTTCAAGCCTGGCGGACTCGAGGAGTTGGGCCTCGGGTATCGAGCACTCTCGGCCGAGAATCCCGGCTTGGTCTACTGCTCGATCAGCGGCTTCGGGCAAGGCGCAGGCGCCGAGTTGCCTGGCTATGACCTCCTCGTGCAGGCGATGGGCGGCCTCATGAGTGTCACCGGGCCAGATCCAGATCACCCCTCGAAAGTTGGGGTCGCGCTGGTCGACGTGATCACCGGGTTACATGCGGTGTATGGGATTTTGGCCGCCATACACCACCGCACAAATACTGGTCTCGGTCAGCGGATTGAGGTAAATCTGCTCTCCTCACTGCTGTCGGCAATGGTCAATCAGAGCGCAGCCCAGATCGCGGGTGGAGTAACTCCGGGCATCTTGGGCAACGATCACCCCTCGATCACTCCGTACGGTGTCTATGCCGCGGCCGACCGTCCGATCGTTCTCGCCGTCGGAAACAACCGGCAGTTTCGCTCGCTGGTAACGGCGCTTGGTGTCCCGCAACTTGCTGACCACGCGTCCTACTCCACCAATCCTGATCGAGTGAAACACCGGATCACCCTTCGGGCTTTGCTCGAGGAGGCGCTCGCCAATCACAGCGCCGATCACTGGTATGAGGTGCTCACCGCGGTTGGTGTGCCCAGCGGACCCATCAACGATCTGGAATCAGCGATGGACCTGGCTAAGTCGCTAGGCCTCGATCCCACCGTGACAGTGCCAGGTAGCCAGGTGCCACAAGTCGCAAATCCGATCCGGATGTCGGCCACACCACCTACCTACCGCCTCGCACCGCCTTCGCTACCGCAGAGCTGAGGCAACCGCTATGACGGCCGCACATTTCTCTCGCCCGCCAACCGCGCAGGAGGCTGTGCTCACCGAGGTACGGCGCCTGCTCGTCACCGGTGACCTCGCCCCGGGCACACCCGTTCGGCAGGAAGCACTGGCCGAACGGCTTGGGGTGTCTCGCGTTCCCGTCCGTGAAGCCTTGAAGGTGCTCGAGGGCGAAGGTCATATTGTCTACACCGCGCACCGCGGCTACCTGGTGGCCGAGCTCTCCGTCGATGATCTCGTCGAGGTGTACCGCCTGCGCGACCTGCTTGAGGCGGAAGCGATTCGAGCCGCTTTCCCTCATCTCGATGACACCAATCTCACCGCGATAACCAATGCTGCACGGGCGGTCGACGACGCCGACTGGCGCGGTGACCTCGCGGGCATCGGCACCGCGAATCGGGTCTTCCATTTCGCGCTATTCGACCTAGCCGCCATGCCCAGGCTCTCGCGCACCTTGCGACAGCTGTGGGACGCCACCGACGTCTACCGCGCCGTGTATTTCGCCGAAGCACGCAACCGCGCTCGGGTACACGACGAGCACATGGAGCTCATCGCGGCGCTCCACGATCGCGACGTCGAGAGAGCCATCGCGGCTCAAGCGGCGCACCGCGACAACTCGGTCGCGGCCGTACGTGAAGCGCTTACTCGCTCGACGCCTCAAGCAGCGGGCGGATTCGATCCAGCACGCTGATGTCCTCAATCGTGCTCGGCGGATCTTCTGGTCGACCATCGGCGATTCCACGCATCGTCCGCCGCAGGATCTTCCCTGACCTCGTCTTTGGCAATGCTGGAACCACAATGACTGACTTGAGCGAGGCCACCGGACCGATCTCATTGCGCACCGCAGCCACGATCTCATCCCGCAGTTGATCGGCCGAAATGTCGGCTCCGTTGTTCAGTACGACGAAGGCGCGCGGCACCTGGCCTTTGAGTTCGTCATGCACCCCAATCACGGCGCACTCGGCAACGAGTGGATGCGCGGCCACCACTGCTTCCATCTCACCGGTCGACAACCGGTGTCCAGCCACGTTGATGACGTCATCGGTGCGGCCCATGACTGAGATGTAGCCATGGCGTCGATCTTGCCGCCATCACCGGTGGCGTAAAAGCCTGGGAAAACGGTCAGATACGAATCGACGTAGCGCTGGTCGTCGTTCCACAAGGTGGGCAAGGTACCCGGCGGCATGGGCAACTTGATCGCAATGTTTCCGTCAGTGTCAGCAGGCACCGGTTGCCCGGAACCGTCGAGTATCTGGACGTCGTACCCGGGCATCGCGACACCGGGCGTACCCGGCTTGATCGGGACAGGATCGAATCCACGCGGGTTGGCAGCGATCGGCCAGCCAGTCTCGGTCTGCCACCAGTTGTCGATCACGGGCACGCCGAGGTGCTCACTGGCCCAGTGGTATGTGTCTGGATCAAGTCGCTCACCAGCGAGGAACAGTGAACGCAACGACGAGAGGTCATACCCCTCAGTGAGCGAAGCGCCCGGATCCTCCTTCTTGATGGCCCGTATCGCTGTAGGAGCAGTGAAAAGCGCGTTGACCCCATGAGTGGAGATCACGCGCCAGAAGGCGCCCGCATCGGGGGTGCCGACCGGCTTACCTTCGTACAACACCGTGGTGGCGCCAGCAAGCAATGGCGCGTAGACGATGTATGAGTGACCCACTACCCAGCCGACATCGCTTGCGGCCCAGAAGACTTCGCCTGGCCCGACGCCGTAGATGTTGTGCAGGCTCCAGGTCAGCGCGACGGCGTGGCCACCGTTATCGCGCACGATTCCCTTGGGCTTACCCGTGGTACCCGATGTGTAGAGAATGTAGAGCGGATCGGTGGCCTCGACCATCACGCAGGCGCGCGGCGACGCCGTGGACATGAGCGATACCCAGTCATGATCGCTCGGGGTCATCACTGCGGCTGCCTGCGGACGCTGCAGGATCACGCAGGCGTCAGGTTGATGCGATGACAGCTCGAGGGCACGATCAAGTAAGGGCTTGTACTCGATGACCTTCTGACCTTCGATGCCGCAGGAGGCCGAGACCACAACCCGTGGAGTGGCATCGTCGATTCGGATCGCCAACTCGTGCGGTGCGAATCCGCCGAAGACAACCGAGTGCACCGCACCCAAGCGAGCAGTGGCCAGCATCGCGATCACGGCTTCAGGAACCATCGGCATGTAGATGATGACGCGATCCCCGCGCCCGACACCCAGGCTGTGCAGCACATCGGCAAACAGTGAGACCTCGTCGCGCAATTCGCGAAAGGTGAATGACCGCGAGCCATCGGTGACAGCACTGTCATAGATCAGTGCGGTGACCTCGGCATTGCCGGCCTCGACGTGCCGGTCCAGCGCATTCCAGCAGGTGTTCAACCGTCCGCCTGGGAACCAACGGTAGAACGGCGGGTTCGAGTCGTCGAACACCGCTGTGGGCTGCTGAGCCCAATCGACCAGGGCCGCCGCCTCACCCCAAAACCCAAGGGGATCTTCAATACTGCGCGCGAAGGCCTCGGGATAGGAACCAGACGAATCCACGACAACTCCCTACATCAATTGCCCCGCCCGTGCACAGCGGGCCGGCGCTATTGCGCTGCGGCCAGTTGACCGCACGCACCGTCGATCTCGCGACCCCGAGTATCTCGTACCGTGACCGGAATCCCGCCAGCTTCCAGCCTGCGGACAAACTCGCGCTCATCCTCAGGACGAGACGCAGTCCACTTGGAACCAGGCGTTGGATTGAGCGGGATGAGGTTAACGTGAACCAACTTCCCGCGAAGGCGCTTGGCCAAAACATCAGCCCGCCAGGCTTGATCGTTGATGTCCTTGATCAATGCGTATTCGATGGACACGCGACGATGTGTGGCCGACGCGTACTCCCACGCCGCATCGAGTACTTCGGCCACCTTCCATCGCGTGTTGACCGGCACTAACGTGTCGCGTAATTCGTCATCGGGTGCATGCAGTGACACAGCGAGGGTTACCGGGATGCCTTCAGTGGCCAACTGTCGGATACGCGGTACAAGCCCGACGGTCGACACCGTGATCCCACGTGCCGACATCCCGAGCCCACTCGGGCTCTTCTCGGTAAGCCGGCGAACGGCGCGGAGCACGACGTCGTAATTGGCCAACGGCTCACCCATTCCCATGAAAACAACGTTGGACACTCGCCCTGGCCCGCCTGGGACCTCGCCAGCAGCAAGCTCACGCGCACCGGCGACCACCTGCTCGACGATCTCGCCCGTGCTCATGTTGCGAGTGAGCCCAGCCTGACCGGTTGCGCAGAAGGGACAGTTCATCCCACAACCCACTTGGCTCGATACGCACATCGTGACGCGATCTGGGTAGCGCATCAGCACGCTCTCAACCAGAGCCCCATCGTGCAAGCGCCACAAGGTCTTTCGAGTCGCGCCTCGATCACAGGTGACCTCGCGGACACGCGTCATCATCGACGGGGTCAGCGCCTGCGCGAGGGCTTCGCGCTGCGCGGCCGCGATGTCGGTCCACGAGTCAGTGTCATCGGACAATCGCGAGAAGTAGTGCCGTGAGACCTGATCAGCACGAAACGCGGGCAGCCCGAGTGACTGAACAACTTCGCGACGCTCAGCAGTGGTGAGATCAGCCAGATGTCTGGGCGGCTTGCGCCGCTTGGGCGCCGTGAACTCAAGCTCGCCCGGCTGCATTCGGCGCGGCGCTGCAAGATCTTCAGTCATGTCGAGCCCCTTTCGTTGAGTGGCTCATGGACCTAGGAAGATGCGCAACAGAAGCCAACCACTAAATGCGTTGGGAAGAATCGAATCCAAGCGGTCCATGAGCCCGCCGTGCCCGGGGAGTAGATGACTCATGTCCTTGACGCCCAGATCACGCTTTATAGCTGACTCGACAACATCGCCGAAGGTGGCGGTGACGGTCATCAGGGCACCCGTGATCAGGCCTTGCCACCACGGGGCATCCCACATCCAGACGAACAAGGCCATACCGACTGCGCACTGCAGGATCATCGACCCGGCGAAGCCCTCCCAGGACTTCTTCGGCGAGATGTTCGCAGCCATCGGGTGCCGACCGGCGAGCACGCCGGCTGCGTAACCACCCACATCGCTGCACACCGTCAGCAGGATGAACGTGATGACTCGCTGCCCGCCGTGGGTGGAGGTGGTGATCAACGCGACCAAACTGCCCATCAGCCCGATGTAGGCCACGGCCATGACCGACGCCGCAACGTCGGTGACGTAGTTCTCGATGCCCTGACGCAACCGCCAGCCAAAGATCGCCAGCACAGTTGCCGCGAGCACCGCGAGCAGCGGGAGGACGCCCCACCAATATGCGACCTGCACCATCGCGACGACGCCCACCGCAACCGGCGGGAACACCAGATGGATCGATCGCTGGGCAAGGGCGCCACGCAATTCAAAGACTGCCACGAGCATCGCGACGGCGACGATAACCCCGAACAGGGCAGGGGCAAAAAGTGCAGGAAGCAGAACGAGAAACACTCCGAGAGCAAGGCCAACCGAGGTGGCTGCAAACAGATTTCGACCGGCACGCCCAGTGGCGGCTGGCTGCTCCGATCCAGTTGTGTCGCTCATCGGCAATCGAACTGCGAGGTCGGTCAGACCTCGAGCAGTTCGGTCTCCTTGTGCTTGAGGAGTTCGTCGATGGCGCCCACATGCTTGGCAGTGAGTTCGTCAAGTGCCTTCTCGGCTCGACGGACGTCGTCCTCGCCGACATCGCCATCCTTTTGGAACTTGTCGAGCGCATCCTTGGCATGGCGACGAACGCTGCGCACCGAGATCCGAGCATCCTCAGCTTTGGCGCGCGCGACCTTGATGAACTCTTTGCGACGGTCCTCGGTGAGTTGCGGGAACCCGACCCGAATAACCACGCCGTCATTGCTGGGATTTACACCGAGATCAGAATCGCGAATCGCACGCTCGATCAAGTTCATCGAACTCTTGTCGAACGGCGTGATCACTACAAGGCGCGCCTCGGGAATGTTGAAGCTGGCCATCTGGGTCACCGGTGTCGGCGTACCGTAGTAGTCGGCCATGATCTTGTTGAACATGCCAGAGTTGGCCCGACCAGTGCGGATACCAGCGAAGTCTTCCTTGGCGACGACGACAGCCTTGTCCATCTTCTCCTCGGCTTCGAACAAGGTCTCGTCGATCACCGGGAACTCCTCATCATCAGGTGGACAGGTCCGTGCTGTTCTTGACTAAATGCTGACGCTAGGACGCGACGAGCGTTCCGATCCTCTCACCCCGCACGGCGCGGGCAATGTTGCCCTCGACGAGCAGATTGAAGACCAGGATCGGCAGATTGTTGTCTTGGCACAGGCTAATGGCAGTGGCATCAGCCACTTTGAGCCCGCGGTTGAGTACCTCGGCATGCGTGAGCATGTCGAACTTCGCAGCATCAGGATTCGTGCGCGGGTCAGAGTCATACACCCCATCGACGCCCTTGGCCATGAGCACAATTTCCGCGGCCACCTCGAGCGCGCGCTGGGCCGCGGTGGTGTCCGTGGAAAAGAAGGGCGCACCAAGGCCAGCACCGAAGATCACGACCCGGCCCTTCTCAAGGTGCCGGATCGCGCGACGAGGCACATAAGGTTCTGCGACCTGCCCCATGGTGATCGCGGTCTGCACCCGAGTTTCAACGCCCTGGCGTTCGCAAAAATCCTGCAAGGCTAGGCAGTTCATGACGGTACCGAGCATGCCCATGTAGTCAGCCCGCGAGCGATCCATACCGCGCTCGGAGAGTTGGGCACCACGGAAGTAGTTGCCACCACCGATGACCACGGCGACCTCGGTACCACCTGCGACAACAGCCGCGATCTGCCGGGCGATCCCCTGGACTACATCGGGGTCGACACCCAGCGATCCGGTACCGGCGAATGCCTCCCCCGACAGCTTGAGGAGCACGCGTCCGAATCCGCCCTCTGGCACGACCGGCCACAGTTCAAGAGTGCCGTCCAACGCTGGCTGCACTGGGACCGCATCGGTGACGACGGAAGCCGCCACCGGGGATCCGATACTTTCTCCAACCACGATGACGGCCTCCTTCACACGTTGAGCGAATAGCGGGTCGCTGCGACTACAGGTTGTCGCACCGCACCGCACTGCACTGCACTGCACTGCGCCTTGGACGCGAGTCTGTCAGGTGCGCGGCCCGCTTGCTGACAATCAGGAACCGATCTCGAAACGCGCGAAAGCGCTGACCTTGGTCGAGGCCTCATCCAGCACGGCCTTCACCGTCTTCTTGGAGTCAAGCACCGATGACTGCTCGAGCAAGACGTTGTCCTTGAAGAACGAGTTGACCCGGCCCTCGACGATCTTGACCAAGGCTGCCTCGGGCTTTCCTTCTTCCTTCGCAGTGGCCTCTGCGATCCGACGCTCATTCTCGACTGTGTCGGCTGGGACCTCGTCACGAGTGACGTACGACGCGCGCATCGCGGCAATCTGCATGGCGGCCGAGCGTGCAGCATCTTCAGCACCTTCGTAGGCGACGATGACGCCCACCTGGGCCGGCAGGTCAGCGGCACGCTTGTGCAGGTAGGTGGCGACTGCGCCGTCGAGCAGGGCGACTCGACCAAGCTCGATCTTCTCGCCGATGACCGCCGACATGGCCTCTACCTCTTCGGACACAGTGCGGCCACCCTCGACCGCAGTCGCAAGCAGGGCGTCACGGTCGCCAACGCGGCCAGCAGCGGCGGCATCAACGATCTTGCCCGCGAGCACCTGGAAGTCGGCATTCTTGGCGACAAAGTCAGTCTCACAGAGCAGTTCGACCATTGCGCCGTCCTTGGCTGCCACCAGTCCGTTGGTGGCTTCGCGCTCAGCGCCACGCTTGGCGGCCTTGGCGGCGCCACTGATGCGCAGCGTCTCGATTGCCTTCTCTTGGTCTCCGTCGTTCTCGACGAGGGCCTTCTTGCACTCCATCATGCCTGCGCCGGTAATGTCGCGAAGCTTCTTCACGTCGGCGGCGGTTATGTCAGCCATGGCGTGGCTCTCTCTCGTGTGGTGCTCGAAGTGTCAGGGGCGGTAGTGCGCTCGCAGGTCGTGCACATGGTTGTTGCAGTGGTGCAGGTCGTGCCAGTGGCTTCAGCAGGTCTGGCCTTCGCGACTGCGGCCCAGGTTGATCCAGGTAGGACCGACCTAGGCCGCAGGCCACAAACGGCTATCAGGCCTCGGTTGTTGCTTCCTCGGCAGGTGCTTCCTCGGCAGGTGCTTCCTCGGCGGCTGCTTCGGCAACGACGGCTTCCTCGGCAGGTGCTTCGACCGCTTCTGCAACCTCAGCAACAGGTGCCTCATCGGCGACCA
>CAIXFH010000038.1 GCA_903918645.1 uncultured Actinomycetes bacterium
ACCGACACCGACAGTTACCGACACCGACAGTTACCGACACCGACAGTTACCGACACCGACAGATGGGGAGTCACCACCCGTGAGTGAGCGGTCGACTCTTCGCCTGGTGGTGCTGGCAATCCTGGTCGTGTCGCTGCTGCTCACCTTGGTGAGCCGGTTGTTCTTCTTGCAGGTTGTGTCTGCTGACGTCTACGCGAAGAAGTCCACCTCGAACGGCCATCGCGATATCGTCACGCCGGCCACTCGTGGCCTGATCCTGGATCAGGCCGGCCGGGCGTTGGTGTCGAACCGCACATCCTTGGTAGTTAGCGTTGACCGCGCCGTGCTCATCGCTCAGCCCGACCATGGCAAGGCGGTCGTCAAGCGGCTGGCCAAGGCGCTCAAGGTCAACGCCACCACGCTGTCCTACAAGCTCGAACTGTGTGGAAAGGATGCGCACGCGAAGGCGCCGATCTGCTGGAACGGCTCGCCATATCAACCAATTCCGGTGGCGAAGGACATCTCACAAGACTTAGCCGTACGGATCATGGAGATGCGCTCTGAGTACCCGGGGGTGACTGCCAACCTCGAGGCCGTGCGCGTGTATCCGCAGCCGTATGCCGTGAATGCAGCCCACCTGTTGGGCTATCTAGGTCCGGTGAGCGACAAGGAGTTAGCGCTGCAGAGCAAGGCGGCTGACACTGCTCCCGGCGCCACACCTGACCCGTCCCGTCTTCGTCGCACCGACCTCGTTGGGCGGGCTGGACTCGAGGCTGAGTACGACCGCATTCTCCGCGGCTTCCCGGGTATCAAGACGGTGACGGTTGACTTGCGTGCGGCAATCATCGGTGTTGCGGCGGAGACCGCGCCGCAGCCCGGTGATTACCTCGTCACCAACATCGATGCGCACCTGCAGTCCGTGGTCGAACTCGAGTTGCAGCGAGCGATCGACAAGGCCCGGGCCACAAAGGAACGACACGGAACCAACAATTACAAGGCTGACTCCGGCGCCGCGGTGGTCATGGACGTCACCAACGGGCACATCCTGGCGATGGCGTCTTACCCGAGTTATGACCCAGGCGTGTGGGTCGGTGGGATCTCCTCCAAGGAGTACGCGGCGCTCACGTCGGTGAAAGCCAATGAGCCATTGATCTCGCGTGCTACTCAGGGCCAGTTTGCCCCGGCGTCCACCTTCAAGATCGTGACTGCTTCAGCTGCACTCAAGGATGGCTACTCCCCAAACGCTTCCTACAACTGTCCGCGCGACTACACGGTCGGTACGCAGACCTTCAAGAACTTCGAGTCCGAGTCCTTTGGTCGGTTGTCCATGGCCAAGGGGATCGCGGTGTCGTGCGACACCATGTGGTATGAGATCGCCTTTCGCTGGTGGCTGCAAAGTGGTGGCCTCTCACCAAGTGCACACCCGAAGGACCCGGTCGAGACCATGGCTAAGGCGTTCGGTATCGGGCGGCCCACCGGGATCGATCTGCCCAGCGAGTCAAGTGGCCGGGTTGGTGGTCGCGAGTTCAAGACTGCCCTCGCGGCGCAATTGCATGACGCATGGTGCAAGCGCGCGATCACCGGATATCCGGAGGTGAAAGACAAGGTCCGGGCCCAGCTCTTGACCGCTATTGCCAAGGACAACTGCGCCACGGGAAGTCAGTTCAAGGCTGGCGACGCGGTCAACATGGCGATCGGCCAGGGGAACACGCTTGCGACTCCGCTGCAGATGGCGGTGGCGTACGCGGCTGTTGCCAACGGCGGCACAATCTGGCAGCCGCAGGTGGCCAAGGGGATCATGACTGGCACGGGCAAAGTTGTATCGATGCTCAAGCCGAAAAAGGTAGGCACGTTGCCGGTGTCGCAGGCCGATCTCGCCTTCTTGCGTAAGTCCTTCTCCGAAGTCACGAGCCAGCCATTTGGTACCGGATACGGGCCGTTCCTCGGCTTCCCCCTCGGAAAGATCCCGGTTGGCGCCAAGACCGGTACCGGCCAGGCCGGCCTGAACAAACAGTCGACCTCCTGGTTCGCCACCTTCGCTCCAGCGAATGCGCCGAAGTATGTGGTCGTGATGATGGTGTCGCAGGGTGGTACTGGATCTGGCACCAGCGCACCGAGCGTGCGACGGATCTACGAGGCACTCTTTGGCATCCACGGCATGACCGTCGATCCCGCGACCTCGGTGCTGGTCGGAGGTAAGCCGACCAGCAAGATGCCCAAGGTCGGTAAGGACGGCATCGCCGTCTATCCGGAGGAGAAGGCTGCTGGAGCCACCCCGACAACCTCCACTCCGCCCACGCCGAGCCCTACATCCGGTTTGGTTGCCCTGCCCCTGGCACTCGGGGCTGGATTACGCGTAGTCAGACGACGACGACGCGCGGGCTGGCGCCCGCCTGCACTGCGGGAGTGGTCGCCATGACGTTGGCTTACCCCACCGCTGCGGTCAAGCAGCGCAGCAAGTCGCACTGGCGCCGCCTCGACTGGACGTTGATTGGTGCCGGATTGGCCTTATCGGTCATCGGGGCACTGCTGGTCTACTCGGCCACTCGAGGGAAGTTTCTCGATGCCGGACTCGACCCGCAGTCCTATCTCAAGAAGCACGTTCTGAACTTGGCGATCGGGTTAGTCCTAGCGTTCCTAGTGTCGCGCTTTGACTATCGGCTCCTGCGGGCCTATACCCCGATTCTCTACGGAGTCTCGGTCTTTGGATTGCTAGTCGTGCTCTCACCGCTCGGCCGCACGATCAACGGTGCGCATGCCTGGATCGTGCTACCGGCGGGCTTCACCATCCAGCCTTCAGAGTTCGCGAAGATCGCGATCATCCTTGGTATGTCGATGCTGCTGGCTGAGAAGCGCGACGCCGAGAGTGAGCCGCGCGACATCGACATCGTGTATTCCCTTGCTGTTGCTGGGATTCCGATGGCGCTAGTGATGCTGCAGCCCGACCTCGGCACGGTCATGGTCACGGCGTGCGCAGTGCTGGGCGTCATCGCAGTATCAGGCGCGCGAGCGCGCTGGCTGGTCGGCATCCTGGCTGGTGGGGTACTCGTGGCCTTCGTCGCGATCCACGTGGGCCTGCTGGATAAATATCAGATCGCTCGATTGACCGTCTTCACTGATCCCGCTGCAGATCCCAAAGGCATCGGGTTTAACACCCAGCAGGCACGGATCGCGATTGGGTCAGGCGGGATCTTCGGTCAGGGTCTGTTCAACGGCGCCCAGACTCAAGGCCGATTCGTTCCCGAGAACCAGACCGACTTCGTGTATTCGGTTGCCGGTGAGGAACTCGGGTTCATCGGGGCCGTAGTGATAGTGCTCTTGCTCGGGATCTTGTTGTGGCGAGCAATCCGGATCGCGCTGCGAGCATCAGACCTGTTCGGTCGTCTCGTTGCCACCGGCATCACGTGCTGGATCGCCTTCCAAGCATTCGAAAACATCGGCATGAACCTTGGGATCATGCCAGTGACAGGAGTACCCCTGCCCTTTGTGTCATACGGCGGCACTTCGATGTTCGCCAACTGGATCGCGATCGGTCTATTGATCAACGTCCATATGCGAGCCCAGGAGTAGACGATCCGGCTCAGTGTCTGCCGAGGCGCCTACTGCCGAGGCGCTGACTGCCAAGGCGCCTACTGCCGAGGCGCTGACTGCCAAGGCGCCGACCATGGCCAACGTCGTTAGGATGGGCTTAGTCGCGCTGCCGTAGTGGTGACAAACCTTGAAGGGAACCGTGCTGTGCAGGTCGAGTCTGTGTTCCCCCAACTCGAGGCGCTCCTACCGAGTGTGAGCAAGCCCGTCCAGTACGTCGGCGGCGAACTCAACGCAGTGCTCAAGGACTGGGACAGCGTCGCGGTGCACTGGGCACTGATGTATCCCGATGCCTACGAGGTCGGTGTCCCGAATCAGGGCGTGCAGATCCTTTACGAAGTTCTCAACGAGCGTGCCGATGTATTGGCTGAGCGTACCTATTCGGTGTGGCCCGATCTCGAGGCGCTGATGCGCGCCAACAACGTTCCCCAGTTCACCGTCGATGGGCACCGCCCCTTGGGTGCCTTCGATCTGTTCGGGCTGAGTTTCTCGACCGAACTCGGCTATACGAACATGCTCACCGCGCTTGACCTCGCCGGGATTCCCTTGCACGCCAAGGATCGCGACGAATCGCACCCCGTCGTTATCGCCGGCGGGCACGCAGCGTTCAACCCTGAGCCGATCGCTGACTTCATTGATGCTGCAGTCCTAGGTGATGGCGAGCAGGCAGTTCTGGCCATCAGTGACGTGATGCGCGACTGGAAGTTTGAGGGGCGTCCCGGCGGTCGCGAAGAACTCCTGCTTCGTTTGGCCCGCACTGGCAGTGTGTACATTCCCGCCTTCTACGACGTCGAATACCTGCCCGATGGCCGCATCCGTCGAGTTGCACCTAATCGTCCGGGCGTGCCGTGGCGAGTGTCGAAGCACACCTTGATGGACCTCGACGCATGGCCGTACCCGAAGGCACCGCTGGTACCACTCGCCGAGAGTGTCCACGAGCGTATGAGCGTGGAGATCTTCCGCGGCTGCACTCGCGGTTGTCGTTTCTGTCAGGCCGGCATGATCACCCGTCCGGTACGTGAGCGCAGTGCCCGTGTGATCGCCGAGATGGTCGATAACGGCTTGCAGCGCACCGGGTACGAAGAGGTTGGCCTGTTGAGTCTGTCGAGTGCCGACCACAGCGAGATCGCTGTTGTCGCAAAGGGTTTGGCCGATCGCTACGAAGGAACCGAGACTGGCCTTTCGCTGCCGAGCACCAGGGTCGACGCATTCAACATCGAACTCGCTAATGAGCTCACTCGCAACGGCCGTCGCAGTGGGCTGACGTTCGCACCCGAAGGCGGTAGCGAGCGTATGCGCCGAGTGATCAACAAGATGGTCACCGAGGAAGACCTCATCCGCACGGTCACCACCGCGTACGGCAATGGCTGGCGTCAGGTGAAGTTGTACTTCATGTGCGGCCTTCCCACCGAGACTGATGAAGACGTTCTGCAGATCGCCGAGGTCGCACGTCGAGTGATCGAAGCGGGCCGTAAAGCCAGTGGCCGCAAGGACATTCGCTGCACGGTATCGATCGGCGGGTTCATTCCCAAGCCGCACACGCCGTTCCAGTGGGCCTCGCAACTCGATCACGAGGGCACCGACGCTCGTCTCCACAAGTTGCGCGATGCCATCCGGTCCGACCGCGAGTACGGCAAGTCGATCGGCTTCCGGTATCACGACGGCCGCCCCGGAATCGTCGAAGGCTTGCTCTCACGCGGCGATCGTCGAGTGGGCGCAGTGATCGAAGAAGTGTGGCGCCTCGGTGCCCGGTTCGATGGGTGGAGCGAACACTTCAACTTCGATTCGTGGATGGCTGCAGCTACTACCGCATTTGCCGATCAGGTAATCGACGTCGATTGGTACACGCTGCGCGAGCGCGAGTACACCGAGGTCCTGCCTTGGGATCACCTCGATTCGGGCCTCGACAAGGACTGGCTCTGGGAGGACTGGCAGGACTCGCTTTCCGAAGTCGCCGTTGAGGATTGCCGCTGGACTCCATGCTTCGACTGCGGCGTGTGCAATCAGATGGAGACCGAGATTCAGGTGGGGCCAACTGGCGTCACGCTGCTCGGGATGCCCGCGTTGCCGGTTCGCGGCGAGAACCTCGTGGTGGCTGCGCAGCCGTGAGCTCACGCCAAGCCCCGGTTCGCGACGTCGCACCTACCGTCCAGCGGCTCAGGCTCCGCTATGCCAAGCGGGGCCGTCTGAGATTCTCGAGTCACCGCGATTTTCAGCGGGCGTTTGAGCGCGCACTGCGTCGTTCGGGAGTTCCGATGGCGTACAGCCAGGGGTTCAACCCGCACCCGCGTGTGTCGTACGCGAATGCGGCTCCCACCGGTACCGCAAGCGAGGCTGAGTACGTCGAGATCGCCGTGACCGTGGTGCTCGACCCTGAGCGGGTGCGCGCAGCCCTCGATCAGGCACTGCCTCCCGGCCTTGACGTGCTTGAAGTGGTCGAGGTTCGTTCCTCGGACTTCGTCGAACGGCTTGAGGCAAGCGTGTGGGAGATCGAATTGCCCGGGCTCGACATCGAGGCAGTGTCGGCGGCCACCGAGGCACTGATGGCGGCCGACGAAGTCATGGTCGAGCGCCTGATGAAATCGGGTATGCGAACCTTCGACGCCCGTGGCCCGGTGGTCGCCACCGCGGTCAGGTCCTCCGACCTACCCGCCGTTGGCGACGCCAGTTCGGACGAGTCGTTGGTGGCAGTCGGCCCCGCGTATGCGATACTCACAGTGGTTGTACGGCACGTCACACCGTCCGTTCGACCCGATGACGTCCTTGTTGCGTTGCGACACGTGGCAAACCTCGTGCCGCCGATCCCCGCCCGGGTGACTCGGCTGGCACAGGGCCCGCTCGTCGCAGGTGTCAGCGTCGGGGCCGCAGTGGATGCGGTGTCCGATCCGCTCACGCTCGATCGCGGCTAGACCGAGTCGGTGCCGTCCACGGCCCCGCAATCCGGTGCTGGTGATGGCGCATCCCATTGGCTTTCGTCCGCCCTAGTGGTCGACGACGTGACCTTCGTGCGGTGCCGTCAAGCACCCGAAGGCCAGAACGGAGCGAGATTGTGAGCGACGAATCGTCGACCACCCCAGCAATAAACGATGGTGAACTGTCCGCAGCCCCACGTCGCCGCCGCGCGGTATCTAGGCCAGCTGGCCCACCGCCCACTCCCGAGTCTGCAGGCGGGGCCACGTCGGCAGTAGCGGCGACGACCGATGATCTGGCTCCCGTAGCGAAGAATCCCTCAGCCAAGAAGACGGCAGCCAAGAAGACGGCGGCCAAGAAGACTTCAGCGAAGAAGGCCTCGGCCGATCAGCCAGTCGTTGAGCAGTCCGACGACGACTCACGTTCGGCCGCCGACTTTGCCAGCGCTACCGAAACCGCCTCTGAGCCAGATGTGTCAGCTGGCAGGCCCGCAAAGCGGGCGGCTAAAAAGACCTCGAGCCGGGCCGCCAAGAAGACAACAGCGACGACCGACCTGGCTGAGCAGCAGGCTGAGCCGGCTGCCGAGCCCGTAGTGATCTCGGCCCCATCGGTCGAAGCTGCACCCAGCCGACGCACTCGTCGTCGCGCCACTGACGCTCCGGACTTCTCGACGCCCGCTGCAGATGTGCCCGAGTCGCCCATTGACGTCGCTGGTGGCCCAGCGACCATGCTCATGTTCCAGGCTCCGAGCGCTGACGTGCCGGCTACCCGTCGTCGCGCAACGAAGGCTGTTGCCCCCGCGGTGCCAGTCGTCGAGGTCGAACTTGACGAGGAAGCCGACGACGAACTCGATCCTGCTGCTGCCGAAGACGTCGAAGGCGCTGAGCAGGCTGAGGATGAGGACAGCGATTCAGCTCGCCGTCGCCGTCGCCGTCGTGGTGGTCGAGGCCGTCGCCGTCGTGGTCCGGGTGACTTCGAGGCAGGCGACGAGTCAGCCGAAACTCGCGGCACCACTGAGTCTGCCGAGCAGGATGAGTCCGAGGAAGGCGCCGAGGACACCGACGAGAACGGCGAGGGTGGCACAGCTGCGTCAAGCCGTCGTCGTCGTCGTCGCCGACGCGGTGGCTCGGATGGCGCTGACGGTGTCACCGATGACCCGCCGAACACAGTGGTTCGGGTTCGTGAGCCGCGCGCTCGCACCTCCGAAGTCACATCGCTCAAGGGCTCAACCCGACTCGAGGCTAAGAAGCAACGTCGACGTGAAGGCCGTGAGGCAGGACGTCGACGCCCCTCGATCCTCACTGAGGCTGAGTTCCTCGCTCGTCGTGAGGCAGTTGATCGCGTGATGGTTGTTCGTCAGCGTGAAGACCGCACTCAGATCGCAGTTCTCGAAGACGGCGTTTTGGTTGAGCACTATGTCAACCGCAACTCCGGCGCTTCGATGATCGGCAACGTGTATCTGGGGCGCGTGCAAAACGTGCTCCCAAGCATGGAAGCCGCGTTCATCGATATCGGCCGTGGTCGCAACGCCGTGCTCTACGCAGGTGAGGTCAACTGGGATGCCACCAGCCTCGAAGGCCAGGCCAAGCGCATCGAACTCGCGCTGAAGCCAGGCGATCCGATTCTGGTTCAGGTAAGCAAAGATCCCATGGGGCACAAGGGCGCACGACTCACCGCCCAGATTTCGCTGCCGGGTCGATTCCTGGTCTACGTCCCGAATAGTTCGATGACCGGAATTAGCCGAAAGCTTCCTGACACTGAGCGTTCGCGCCTCAAGGCGATCCTTCGCGAGGTCGTCCCCTCCGATGGCGGTGTGATCGTGCGCACTGCTGCCGAAGGCGCATCTGAAGAGGAACTCCGCAATGACGTTGCGCGGCTCGTCGCGCAATGGGACGAGATCGCGGCCAAGATCGAGTCGTCGCAGAGCACTGCACCCGTGCTGTTGCAGGGTGAACCGGATCTGGCAATCAAGGTCGTGCGTGACATCTTCAACGAGGACTTCGGGTCGCTGGTTGTCGAAGGTGGCGAAGCAGCTGAGTCCATTCGCACCTATGTCGCTGGGATCGCGCCAGATCTTGCCGATCGAATCACGTCGTGGGTCGGGCCCAAGGACATGTTCGCCTCGTACCGAATCGATGAGCAGCTCGCCAAGGCACTCGACCGCAAGGTATGGCTGCCTTCAGGTGGCTCACTGGTGATCGACCGCACTGAGGCGATGACCGTTGTCGACGTCAACACCGGCAAGTTCGTTGGCCAAGGTGGCAACCTCGAGGAGACGGTCACAAGCAACAACATCGAGGCAGCCGAAGAGATCGTCCGACAGCTTCGTCTGCGCGACATCGGCGGAATCATCGTCGTCGACTTCATCGACATGGTGCTCGAGAGCAACCGAGACCTCGTCCTTCGACGTTTGCTCGAGTGCCTTGGCCGCGACCGCACCAAGCACCAGGTGGCCGAGGTCACCTCTCTTGGTCTAGTTCAGATGACCCGCAAGAAGATTGGTCAGGGTCTTCTCGAAGTCTTCAGTGAGCCATGTGAGGCTTGTCACGGTCGCGGCTTCAATGTGCATTCCGAGCCAGTGGCTGCCAAGCCCGGCACTCTCGACGACGACGAGCCGGCGCCTTCGGGCCGTCGTCGCAAGAGTGGTGACGACGACGGCGCCGTGAGCCGGGCCAAGTCGCGCTCACGGACTCGTCCGATCGAGGTCGAACCACGTGCCATCGATCCAGAAGCATCACTTGCGATGGAGAAGGTGCACGCCGCTGCCGCGAAGGCGGCTGCAGACAAGGCTGCAGGGGCCTTCCCGGCTGTTGTGGCTGATCAGTGGGCATCTGACGACGTAGCCTCTGACCAACCCGTGAGCGACGAGCCTGGCGCCGAGGGTGACCGGAGCAGTGACCAGACCGCCGACCGGAGCAGTGACCAGACCGCCGACCAGAGTGAGGCCCCAACAGGCCGCGGATCGCGTAGGCGTGGCTCGAAGAAGCCCAGCCGACCGCCGATCGTGGTGCGTTCTGAGCCCGCCCCGGTAATCGTTCCGGTCATT
Organism: uncultured Actinomycetes bacterium; assembly: GCA_903918645.1. Classification (GTDB taxonomy): domain Bacteria; phylum Actinomycetota; class Actinomycetes; order S36-B12; family CAIYMF01; genus Longivirga. The sequence continues at coordinate 9,524 of CAIXFH010000038.1, forward strand.
AATCTTGCTCCGGCTAGCCTGGTCGAGCTCGACTCAACACCGTCTCCACGTCGTCGCGGCCCGCGCAAAGCAACGCGTAACGCTGGTCCGGCGGCCATCACTGCAGCACAGGGGGACCCCGCGGTTTGACCCGTAGGGCCCCAGGTTCGTACTCTTAACCTTCGGTGCCTACGCACCCTGACGCCCCGACACCCTCTCCCGCCTCGCGGGGGGTTTGATGTGGGCGTCTCCCGATCGAAAAACGTAAAGGAGATCCGCGGTGTACGCCATCGTTCGTGCCGGCGGCCGGCAGGAAAAGGTCGCCGTCGGCGACGTCGTCGAGCTTGACCGTGTAAACGGCAATGTCGGCGCGACCCTGACGCTGCCCACCCTGCTGCTAGTCGACGGCGACACTGTCACGACTGACCCTGCGGCCCTTGCCGCAATCACCGTGACCGCTGAGGTCGTCGAGCACACCAAGGGTCCGAAGATCCGCATCCTGCGGTACAAGAACAAGACGGGTTACCGTCGTCGTCAGGGCCACCGCTCACACCTCACCCGTGTGCGCGTCACTGGCATCGAGAGCGTCTGAGCGCGAGGGGATTGACTCATGGCTCACAAAAAGGGTGCATCTAGCACCAGGAACGGTCGCGACTCCAACGCGCAGCGTCTAGGCGTGAAGCGCTTTGGTGGTCAGTTCGTCAATGCTGGCGAGATCATCGTCCGTCAGCGTGGCACGCACTTCCACCCCGGCGACAACGTTGGTCGCGGTGGCGATGACACGCTGTTCGCACTCGCTGCTGGCAATGTCGAGTTCGGTACGCGCCGTGGTCGCCGAGTCGTCAACATCGTCGGCGCCTGAGAAGTATTTCTCCACTCTTCGTGAGGGGGCGGGCCACTGGCTCGCCCCCTCACGCATGTCAGCACCAGTCAGTCTCATGAGTAGTTCACATATCGGCATAGGAGGTCGGCACCATGGCCACCTTCATTGACCGTGTGACCCTGCACATCGCTGGCGGCGACGGCGGACATGGCTGCGCGTCGGTCCACCGCGAGAAGTTCAAGCCCCTCGCAGGCCCCGATGGGGGTAATGGGGGGCACGGTGGTGATGTCCGCATGGTCGTCGATGCCAACGTCACCTCGTTGCTTGAGTTCCACCACGGTCCGCACCGTCGAGCTGGAAATGGCAAGGCTGGCGAAGGCAGCCATCGCAACGGTGCCAACGGCACCGACATCGTCCTTCGGGTTCCTCCCGGCACCGTTGTCTTGAACGGCCAGGGTGTGGTGATCGCTGATCTCGTCGCGCATGGCATGGAAGCAATCGTCGCGCGCGGTGGGCATGGCGGCCTTGGCAATGCGGCCTTGGCCAGCTCTCGACGTAAGGCTCCAGGCTTCGCGCTGCTAGGCGAGCCGGGCGACGCCCTTGATGCTGTCCTCGAACTCAAATCTGTTGCTGATGTCGCCTTGGTGGGCTTTCCGAGTGCGGGGAAGTCTTCGCTCATCGCCGCGATGTCGGCAGCGCGCCCCAAGATCGCTGATTACCCCTTCACGACTCTGGCTCCCAACCTCGGCGTTGTCACAGCCGGCGACACGATCTTCACCGTGGCCGATGTCCCCGGGCTCATCCCAGGTGCGAGCGAAGGCAAGGGCCTGGGGCTCGAGTTCCTGCGGCACGTCGAACGCTGTCACGCATTGGTGCACGTACTGGATTGCGCGACCTTGGATCCTGGTCGCGACCCGGTCAGTGATCTTGAAGCGATCGAATATGAACTCGCTCAGTACGGCGGCACTGATGGTGACCTCGTCGACCGACCCAGAATTGTGGCGCTCAACAAGATCGATGTTCCCGAAGCTCGTGAGCTTGCCGAACTCGTACGAACGGTGCTCGAGGACCGCGGTTATCGCGTCTTCGACGTATCGGCTGTGTCGCATGAGGGCTTGCGCGAGTTGGGTTTTGCCATGGCCGACCTCGTTCGCGCGTCACGTGCGTCGATTCCGATCGACCAGACTCCACGCATCGTCATCAGCCCCAAAGCGGTTGATGAGAGCGGCTTCGCCGTCGTTCGCGAGGAGCACGACGAAGGTGTTCGGTTCCGAGTTCGCGGTGAGCGTCCGCAGCGCTGGGTGCGTCAAACTGACTTCTCCAACGATGAGGCCGTGGGCTATCTCGCCGATCGGCTCGCTCGTCTTGGCGTCGAGGCCAAGCTGCTTGAACTGGGCGCGGTAGCGGGCGCTGAGGTGCTCATCGGCCCCGAGGACAACGAAGTGGTCTTCGACTGGGAGCCCACGATCGCAGCAGGCACGCCGCTCGCCGGCCCCCGGGGCAGCGACGATCGGCTGCACCGCTAGTCGTTCCGGATCTCAGCACTTCTGCGTCATCGGACTTGCTGCCGGACGTCCTGCCTGTTTCGTTGTGTGGCTTGGCGTGTGGCTTGGCGTGTGGCTTGGCGTGTGGCTTGGTGCGTGGCTTGGTGTGTGGCTTGTGACTGTGGCTTGTGACTGTGAATCCGTGGCCGTGCTGAGCGTGCCGTGCTCGTCGCATCGTCGCTGCACTGTCAGACTGGGTTTGTTCATGAGTGGAATTGCGATTGAGAGCGGAGGCCCGCCGTGACTGACCGGCGTGCCGTTGTGACCCAAGCTGCTCGCGTTGTGGTCAAGGTCGGGTCGTCATCTCTTACATCAGCCGATGGACGCCTCGACACGGTTCGGGTCGATGCCCTTGTGGATGCGGTCGCTGCGCGAATCGCCACGGGCGTCGAGATCGTCCTGGTTTCCTCAGGTGCGATCGCGACCGGGCTTGGCCCTCTCGGCCTGTCTCGACGCCCGCGTGACCTCGCGACCCAGCAGGCCGCGGCTAGCGTCGGCCAAGGTCTTCTGCTGGCCCACTACACGGGAGCTTTTACGCGCCACGGCCGCACTGTCGGTCAGGTGTTACTGACCGCCGAGGACGTCACCCGCAGAGCTCACTATCGCAACGCACAACGCACGCTTTACCGCCTACTCGAACTCGGGGCGGTACCCATCGTCAACGAGAACGACACCGTGGCTACCGACGAGATTCGGTTCGGCGATAACGACCGGCTCGCAGCGCTGGTGGCACACCTCGTCCACGCCGATCTGCTAGTTCTGCTCTCCGATGTTGACGGCCTGTACGACGGTCCACCCAACAGGGCCGGCTCAAGGCTCATCCCCGAAGTTTCGGGTTCGGCCGATCTTGCCGGTGTCACTGTGGGGGGTGTTGGTTCGGGTGTGGGTCTTGGGGGAATGGTCACCAAGGTTGAGGCCGCCCGCATCGCGACCGCCGCCGGGATTGCGGTGGTGCTCACGTCGGCTTCTCACGCGCCCGCAGCGCTCGCTGGCGATCCCATTGGCACCCTTTTCCATCCAACGGGCGAACGTAGTGCCACGCGCCTCCTGTGGCTCGCGCACGCAACCGCCGGTTTGGGCCGGCTCACGCTCGACCCGGGAGCGGTTGAGGCGGTGGTTGGGCGCAGGCTTTCGCTGCTCCCTGCAGGTGTAACCGCCGTCGAGGGAACCTTCTCCGCGGGAGATCCGGTCGACTTAGTAGACGAAAAGGGCCACACGATCGCCCGCGGACTGATCAACTTTGACTCAACAGAACTTCCTGGATTGCTCGGACGCTCGACGCGCGAGTTGGCCAAGGAGTTGGGACCGGCGTATGAGCGTGAAGTCGTGCATCGCGACGACTTGGTGTTGATCCGCCACTAGCGCCCCGTATGGAGGCGCCAATGAATGCGTGGCCGTTCTGGCATGTGACGATCACCGTTGCCGGTGATGACGTGCCCGAGTCCGTGATTCGTGTCGGCTTGGAGAGTTTGAGCCATGAGCACCCGTTCCTCCTTTCGGGTCGCTACGGCAAGGACCGAGCTGAGATCCGTTACTGGGAGGAGGCCCCTGACGCAGGGACGGTTACGCGTCTAGGGCTCTCGCTGTGGGAGGAGCATGCCGCTTCAGCGGGCTTGCCGGACTGGCATGTCGTGGGGATTGAGGTCGTCGATCGCGACACGTTCCATGCGCGCGGTCGAATCCCGTTGGCCCCCGTCTCGCTTGTCGGGGTAGCTCCCTTCTAGTCTCAGCACGTGACTGACCTCTCTGTTGAGCGCGATGCCGTCCTTGCTGTCGCGCGCGGTGCTCGTGCCGCTGCGGTTGAACTCCGTGGTCTTCGACGTAGCGACAAGGACGCAGCACTGCTGGCGATCGCTGATGCACTCGTGCGCGCGACCGACCGTGTGGTTGAGGCCAACACCGCCGACATCGCTGCAGCCCGCGCCGCAGGCACTGATCCAGCGATCATCGATCGACTTACCCTCAACGCTGAACGCCTCGCTGATATCGCGCAGGCTGTGCGTGCCGTGGCCGCACTTCCAGACCCGATCGGTGAGATTGTGCGCGGCTACGCCGTGCCAAACGGACTGCAGATTTCGCAGGTTCGAGTTCCGCTCGGAGTCGTCGCCATGATCTACGAGGCACGGCCGAATGTCACAGTCGATGCGGCGGTACTCGCACTAAAGAGCGGTAACGCCGCCTTACTTCGGGGCTCCTCCGCCGGCTACGACACCAACGCCTTACTCATCGACGTAATGCGTGAAGCCCTTGTGGAACAAGGGATTTCGCCAGACGCGATCACGATGGTTCCGGGCCGTACACACGAGTCGGTCAAGCATCTAGTCACAGCGCGCGGTCTCGTTGACGTCATCATTCCGCGAGGTGGCGCCGGATTGATCCAATCGGTAATCGAGCAAGCGACAGTGCCAGTGATCGAAACTGGCGTGGGCAACTGCCATGTCTATATCGACGCTGACGCAGACATCGAGATGGCGGTGTCGATCCTGGTGAACTCCAAGACTCAGCGGGTCAGCGTCTGCAATACAGCGGAGACCTTCCTCGTTCACGCCGATATTGCCGATGACTTCATGCCCAAGGCGCTGGCGGCACTCGGTGATCGCGGCGTCACGATCCACGGGGATTCCCGAATCGCCGAGTACGCGTCAGTGGCCGGCATCGCGTTCGCGGCTGTCACCGACAACGACTGGGCGGCCGAGTACTACTCGCTCGACATCGCTGCTGGAGTCGTTGACGATCTCGATGGCGCGCTTCGTCACATCAGGCAGTGGTCGACTGGGCACACCGAGGCAATCGTGTCCGACTCGGCCGAAGCGATCCGGCGTTTTGTCACAGGTGTCGATTCGGCCGTGGTCATGGTCAACGCGTCGACTCGATTTACCGACGGTGGTGAGTTCGGCTTCGGCGCCGAGATCGGCATCTCGACCCAGAAGCTGCACGCTCGCGGACCCATGGGGCTCAGCGAACTCACGAGCACGACCTATGTCGTCACCGGAACGGGTCAGATCAGAGACTGAGCCGTTATCGCTTGCTCGTCTCACACGTTGCTATCCTCTGCACACGGGCATGCGGCTATTTGCCAAGGCCATCGACGCGAAATGAACGAGGAGCGACACGATGAGTGGCTTTATGGCGCTGGCCGAGGCGGTAGCGACGCAAGAAGTCACCACGATGCCGTCCAAGTGGATCTTCGGAGGATCCACTCTCGCGGTGTTCCTGTTGCTTCTCTGGATCGTTACGCGCATCAACATTGATCGCTGACTCGAGCGCACTATGCGTCGTGTTGGGGTGATGGGCGGGACTTTTGATCCCGTGCACCATGGACATCTGGTCGCAGCATCCGAGGCGGCGCATCGGTGCAATCTTGATGAGGTGCTCTTCGTTCCCGCTGGCCAGCCCTGGCAGAAGAGCGATCGAGTTGTTACAGCAGCCGAGGATCGCTACTTGATGACCGTCATCGCCACTACTGACGATCCTCGTTTCTCGGTGAGCCGAGTCGACATTGACCGACCGGGCCCCACATACACCGTTGATACGTTGCGCGACCTCACCTCCTATTACGCTGCCGCAGGAATTGAGGCGTCGCTGTTTTTCATCACTGGGGCAGATGCCTTGGCGGAAATCGCGAGTTGGTACGAATCGGCCGACTTGCTCGCTCTTGCTCACTTCATCGCAGTCACGCGACCGGGCCACGTCTTGGTAGATCCAGGATTCTCGGCCGAGTCAGTCACGTTCATTGAGATTCCCGCACTTGATGTCTCGTCCACTGACTGCCGTGCTCGGGTAGCCGAGGGGGCGCCAATCCGTTATCTAGTCCCCGAGGGCGTTCGTGAATACATTGCCAAGCGCAATCTCTATGTTCGAGCCGAGTCGTGACAGATTCGTCTGGGTCGAATCCCTTTGAACCCAAGTCGACCGACAGTCAGGTGTCACCCGCGACGTCCGGCGACACCATCGTTCCGGGCGTTGCTACTCCACAAGTGCCCATCGCTCCGGCATCTCGTGTTGATCGGCGACGTGCGGTAGAGGAGTTCGAGCGGTCATCACAGCAGACCTCACGGCAGCGACTATTCATGGTGAGCGCAGGAATCCTGTTTCTGCTTGTCGCTGTTGCGATTGCGTGGTTCATCGTTTCTCGGCCACCGAGCCCTGACACGCCGGCCCCGAAACCTTCGCCAAGTTCCACCGAGGAACTTCAGCCCACGTTGCTCTTCCAGATCCGCGATGACACGACTGGCATCGCGGTTGACAACGGTCTGCTGTCGGTGGGTGGTCCCCGCGGTCGCGCGAACATGATCACGATCCCACCCACAACCGTCATGGACGTGGCCACCGGTGGGGCCCTGCCATTCGGTCAGATCACTCAGTTACCCGATCCGAATGGGTCGGCCTCTGCCCTCAGTGATGCAACTGGAGTCGTAGTCGACGCGACAGCAGTGCTAGATCAACTTTCCTTTTCAGCGCTAGTGGATGCGGTCGGTGGCGTGGTGGTCGATGTCGACACCGATGTCATCGTCGACAAGCCCGATGGCACCGCGGTGATCGAAATAACCGCGGGCAAAGGCCAACTGCTGCAAGGCCCTGACGCGGCGATCTATGCGACGTATCTCGCCGTTGGCGAACCTGAGGCTGCTCGCATGGCCCGATTCAGTCAGATGCTGCGACTGGTGCTGGCTAAGTTGCCCGATGACAAGACCAAGGTGGAGGCCATTCTCACCGGGCTTGGTGCGTCTGCCCGAGCAACTCTTCCAACGTCTGATCTTGCGGCATTCCTGCTCCGCTTTCGCACCGACGTGATCAACCAGGACGTTACCTACGAAAGCCTGCCGGTCACCGAAATCGACACGGGTGGCCCCGCCGCGTATCGGGTCGATAACAAAGCGACCGCAGCCATGATGTCCGATCTTTTGCCCGATGCACTTCGCACACCAGGGCCTAATTCGAAGGTACGAGTGCTGGTTCAAAACGGGGTTGGCTCACCTGGATTAAACGCTGCTGCTCGACAACTCTTGATCGATGCGGGGTTCACCTACGTCAATGGTGGGAATGCCGCGAAGTTCGGCCAGGTTGCGACGGCGATTGTGGTGCCCAACTCGAAGCCAGAGTCGTTGACATGGGGAACTGACATCGCGAAGTCACTTTCGGTGCCCTCAACCGCAGTGCAAGTTGCCACCAGTGGGCAAAGCATTGCTGACGTCATTGTGGTGCTGGGAAGCGATTTCGCGCCTGTCGCCCACTAGCGCGGCATTCGCAGGGCTCCAACGACCGTAGAATCATTATGCGGATCGTGGCAATTGATCATCATCTGCGTAAGTGACCGTACCAATCCAGTTCTAGGAAGGAACCTCGTGGCCGCATCAGCCCATGCACTCGAGATAGCGATAGCCGCTGCCGAGGCTGCATCGGACAAGTTGGCCGAGGACATTGTCGCGCTCGATGTGTCTGACACTTTGGTCATCACCGACATCTTCTTGCTGTGCTCGGCATCCAATGACCGCCAGGTTCGCGCCATCGTCGACGGCATTGAAGCTCGGCTTGACGAGATGAACATCGACCCTGTCCGCCGCGAAGGTGAGCGCGAGGGCCGTTGGGTTCTGCTTGATTACCTTGATCTGGTCGTGCATGTTCAGCACTCCGACGAGCGTTCGTACTACGGCCTTGAGCGGCTGTGGAAAGACGGCACTCGGATCGCGTTACCTGATTCGGTCACCTCCTCACGTAGTGCTCCGCCGGTCGAATGAGCGGACGTCGCGTTGTCCTGTGGCGGCACGGGCGCACTGAATGGAACGCTGTATCGCGTTTTCAAGGAACCACCGATGTGCCCCTCGACGACGTCGGCATTGCCCAAGCCGAGCGTGCCGCGCGGGATTTGGCGACGCTAAGTCCTGATCACATCGTGTCTAGTGACTTGATGCGCGCTCGCGATACTGCGCAGACTCTGGCGGCCCTGGTTGGCATCGAGGTCGAGACTGACCACGATCTGCGCGAGACATTCGCAGGCGATTGGCAGGGTTTGACTCGCGACGAGATTGTGGCTCGTGACGGAGATGCCTTTCACCGCTGGATCAATGGCGAGGACGTGCGTCCGGGTGGCGGTGAATCTCGCGGGGAGGTTGCCCAACGTGTTTCGACCGCGGTTCGTCGTCATGCGTCTGCGCTTCCGCCCAATGGCACTGTGGTAATTGCCACACATGGTGGTGCTGTCCGGGCAGGGATTGGCGAACTGCTCGGGTTGCCGATCGAGCATTGGACCGCATTGGGTGGCCTGGTCAACTGTGCGTGGTCGGTTCTCGAGGAACAGCCCGGTGGTCGATGGCGTCTGGTCGAGCACAATGCGCGATCGCTGCCTGAAGAAGTCGTAGGCGATGAGGCCTGATCTGCTCGACGAACCCGGCCGATTTCTCGCCCGGCCCCGTCGGTAGATATGATTGCGCGGCACCACGGGGCTGTGGCGCAGCTGGTAGCGCACCTGCATGGCATGCAGGGGGTCAGGGGTTCGAGTCCCCTCAGCTCCACAAAAGCAAAGGACCGCCGCATGGCGGTCCTTTGCTTTTGGTTGTGCTCTGGATGATCTCTTGGGCCCCCGCTGGCGACGGTAGTCGTCAGTAGGGGACCCTCAGCTCCAACAGTCCGCACTGAGCCGTTGGACTGGCTGGTCAGAGAGATTCAAGTTCTGCTGAGGTACGGTCGGATCTGCACCTTGCGGCAGTGCCTGTCTCGGCAAACTCGCTTGCGTGCGATGAACTTTGGGTAGCTGTCGTCTTCAAGGAGTAGTTGGCATGGCTCTGTTGGTGTTTGGCACTCCGAACGAGCGTCGTGGTCTCGTTGCTGTCATGCGGATGGTTGCATCCGCGTGCGGCACTCGTCCCTTTGAGGGCGATCGAGCCGATCTCGTCGGCATGTTCGCCGGCTTGCAGGGTTGCGCGGGATGCCATGGCTTCGCCGAACCACTTGATTTCTCCGATCTGCTCACACTTGACGAGCCATGGCCAGACGCTGATTCAGGAATCGTCGAAATTGGCCAGTTGCTTGCCACGCCCGAGCAACGACTCGAAGCCGTTCATGCTGGATTGCTCGTGGCTCTGTATTCGGTTGAACAAGACCCAGCTGGCTTGGACGCGGCACGCTGGATCAGTCGTCAACTCGGAGCCGGTGATTCAATCACCCTGACCGCTACTTTGACCGCGGGCCAGCACGCTCGCGCTGCACAGGCGGACCTGTTTCGGCGGTTCCTCTCGAGCCGGATCGACATTCCAATCGACACCATTCGAGCTTTCGCTGCGCGCAAGGATCTCGGTGCGATTACCGCACCTGACACCATCAGCCACTACCACGGCCTGCTCGACTCCGCGCCGGATGGGTCACTCGGCAGCGAGATGCGTCGCTTCTACAGCGATGCGTCCTTCGATGTGCCGGGCACGCCAGGTACGCCGTTGCCGGTTGAGTTCCTCGGGGCACACGATGTGCATCACGTGGTGTCGGGCTATGACACGATGGCGCACGGCGAGGTGTACACCGCCGTCTTCAATGCTGGCAACAGCTCAGCTGGCATTGGCTGGCTTTCGGTCGTGCTGTTGCAATGGCACCAAGGCATCAAAGTGGGTGTCTTCAATCCCGCGCACGCGCACCTGGATCCGGCGATTATCGCTGACGCTGCTTATCGTGGCTCGAGAACTCACGTTGACGTCTACCGCGCTGACTGGGACTGGATGTCGCTGCTTGGGCGCCCCTTGGAGGACGTGCGAGCTGGGCTCGGAGTTCCACCTGGCGGCACAGTGCTACCTGGAAACTCGTGGAATCCAAGCTGATCCTGATGGTGGGCGAAGCTAGGGCTTGAGCGCAGGCCCTGGGCGCGAGTTACCTGAACCACGTGGGCGGTCGGGGTGATTGCGAGGTCAACTCTCCACTTGTGGGGAGGCCTCGACCCACGGCCGACCACATGACTTGGCATGGAACGCGTCGCCGCCCTTGAACACTTCGTCGTCGGTGCTCCAGTGGATCGGTTTCTCGAGTTTCTGCAAGTGCGGAATGTGCTTGGCGCAGTGGATGTAAGCCTCCTCGACTTCCACCACATGCCACAGGAGGGCTGCCATGGGGCCGGTGGCCGTCGCCGCGGCTTCGAGCTCCGGCGAGATGTTGCCCCGGTCGAGGAGCTCGCCACTTCCCACGTTCCGAGCCTTGCCGTTGACATGCAGGCCCACGGTAGTGCGGTAGAAGTCGATGAACATGAGCCCAATGTGGCCGTTCTCGCGGATATTGCCGATGGTGGCCATCACGCCGTTGCCCCGGTACTCCGGCAATGCCAATGTGTGTTCGTCTAGGACGTGAACGAATCCGGGGGCGCCTGCCCTGAACGATGAGTCGCACTCGCCGCCGGAGTCTGCCGAGGCAACGAAGACCATCTCTTGCTGAGCAATGAACTGTTGCATCAGCGGGTTGAGATAGGTGAGCACTTGGTGGTCATAGAACGCCAAGGCTCGATGCGTTGTGTCGTACTCCTGTTGGGCCTCATGCTCGCCCCGGCTTCCTGGCAGCGGTAGCAGCACGTCGTCGTAGCGACTCATCCCTCGGTTCCGTCCGTTGGGCGCCTCGACGAGTCAGATTGATCCTCGTGGACCAACGGGGAGCCTGCCTAAGACGGTAGTTATAACTCCCAGTCTCGCTTTCGGCTCACCGCGACGCAAGGGTCACGCCGCAAGAGTCACCCGGCTTCGTTCTATGCGTGAGTGGGATCACGCTGTGCTTACGCCTGCGGTTGAGGTTTCCGCCGTCCAGCCGTCCGCGACGTGCAGCAGGACGGTCGGATCGTCGACGCTCTGCATCTGTCGCATCGACCTTGGGGCGCGGCGGGGCTCCCGTCGCGCCCCAAGTCAGCAGGCAACACAGCTGCCTGCTCGATGACTGTTGTGTGAGGGCTCGGCCCAGCCGAAAGCGAGTACTGACATTGATCTCATCGCCGAATTGGCTGATGGTCGCGCTACTGCTGGAACCAGGTGGGTGGTTGGGGTGGTTGCATCTGCCAGTAGTCGTGTTCGTGTGGTTGGACTCCTGGGCGTGGGGTGATCTCCCAGTGTTCGTGGTGGACGGCGAAATGGTGTCGTCCGCATAGGAGTGCGAGGTTGTCTAGGGACGTGAAACCGCCTGTGGCCCAGTGGATGACGTGGTGGGCTTGGGTGTGTTTACCTCGTCGGTCGCATCCGGGTGCGATGCAGGTGTGGTCGCGTTTGGTGACTCGTCGTCGTAGC
>CAIXFH010000039.1 GCA_903918645.1 uncultured Actinomycetes bacterium
CGACCCAGCGACCGTCGACCCAGCGACCGTCGACCCAGCGACCGTCGACCCAGCGACCGTCGACCCAGCGACCGCCGCTGATCCACTGGCGGAGCCCGTTCAGCCCGCCCCCGCTGTCGTATCAACCACTGACAGCGCCCCGAAGTGGGCGCAAGTGCTGGCCGAACTCGATGATCGTCGGCTCGCAGCGCTAGCAGCTGGCTCGGCCAAGCGCCTTGAGCTGGTTGTCGATCCGCTGGGAAGTGCTTGGGCCGCCGATTCGAGCCTCGTGGAGCGGATCAGCTCGAATGGCGCCACGCTGCAGGGGTGTCGGCTCTCGGTTGAGGTCGTGCGCCCAGCCATCTCCATCGAGCCCGCGACCTCCGACTTGATCGAACTCGAGGTGCGCGATCGACGAACTGCGTGCGAGATCACTACAACCACATGGCGACGCACTCTGGCAGCACGCGGATCGCGGTGGTGGCTGATCAGTCTCACTGGCTTCGGTGATGGCTGGCGCATCGCGCAGGTGCGAGTGGCCCCTGAATTGGCGGGGCCATGAGCAGTGCAGTGATCGTGGTTAGTCGGCGAGCAAACCCGCCACGATCATGGCAAGCGAGGGATTGGCGAAGACGAATCCGGAATCGAGCAGTTTGGTTGGCTTCATCCGCTGGTCGATGAACAACTCGTCGGCGAATTCGCCGAGCACCGCTCGCACTGCGAACTTGGGTGCGGGCGCCAGGGTTGGCCGATGCAGGGCAGCACCGAGAGCGTCGGTGATCTGCGCATTGGTTGCCTGCTCGGGGGCGGAGAAGTTGACCCCGCCCGAGATTGACGAAGTGTCGATCAGATGACAGATCCCGGCCACTTCATCGCGCAAGGAGATCAACGACCACCACTGGTGTCCGTTACCAAGCTTGCCTCCGGCGCCGGATTTGATCATCGGAAGTAGCCGGCCGAAGGCCCCACCGTGTGCGTCTGCGACTGTGCCTGTTCGTGGATGCACTACTCGGACGCCGCGCTCGAGTGCAGGGGCCGCAGCGTCTTCCCAAGCGCTGGCAACCTCGGCAAGAAAGGTCGAACCGCGTGGTGCGGTTTCGTCGACCGCCACCGGGCCGGTATCGCCGTAATAGCCACCTGCAGAACCCGAGACGAACACACGCGGCGGGTTGTTCGACCTGCTGATCGCCGTGGCAAGACACTGCGTTGCTGTAACTCGCGACTCGAGAACTTGCTTCTTATACGTTGTGTTCCAACGCTTTTCGGCCACGCCTGAGCCGGCTAGGTTTACCACTGCGTCTGCGCTCTCGATCACTGCGCGAAGAGCATCATCGACCCCGTCTGCACCTAAGGCTGGCTGCCAACGCACCTCGCTCGAGCTGGCTGCATCGCGCCGAACGAGCGTGCTCACTTCGTGGCCGTCGCCGCGCAGCGCGCTGAGTAATCGTTGGCCGATCAACCCTGATGATCCTGCGACCAACACGTGCATGTCGCGCTCCTTGGGTCGTTGGGTGACTTGCTCGGCTACAAGCCGAGTTCAGTTTCGAAGGCAGCGCCCTCAAGGCGATCCTTGATGGTCACCAGGAATCGGGCAGCATCGGCACCGTCGACCAAGCGGTGGTCATAGGTGAGTGCCAGATACACCATGGAGCGCACGGCAATTGAGTCCAGGCCGTTCTCGTCGGTGACGACCACGGGGCGCTTCACGACAGCGCCTGTGCCAAGGATCGCAACCTGCGGCTGGTTGATGATCGGAGTGTCGAACAAAGCGCCGCGGCTGCCAGTGTTGGTCAACGTGAAGGTGCCGCCCGAGAGTTCGTCGGGGCTCACCTTGCCGGTGCGGGTGCGGCCAGCAAGATCGGCGATACCGCGCGCGAGGCCGCCGATGCTGAGGGCGCCTGCGTTGTGAATCACTGGAACTAGCAGCCCGCGTTCGGTGTCGACAGCAATGCCTAGGTGGCAGGCTTCGTGGTAAGTGACCGTGCCTTCAGCGGTGTCGATCGAGGCGTTCACTTGCGGGAAGGCCACCAGCGCCTCAATCGTTGCCTTGGCGAAGAACGGTAGGAACGACAGCTTCGCGCCTTCCTTGGCCTCGAAACCGCTCTTTGCCGCCGCCCTCAGTTGAGCGATGCGCGTGACGTCGACTTCGACAACCGTGGTGAGTTGAGCCGAGACCTGTAGTGACTCGACCATGCGGTCGGCGATCACTCGGCGTAGGCGCGAGAGTTTCTCGGTGCGACCACGGAGTTCAGCACTGTCGGATCGAGGCGCGACGGGTGTCGCCTGCTTGGCCGCCTCAACTGCCTCGAGCACATCTGACTTTCGGATTCGTCCGCCGACTCCGGTGCCGGTGACACGCGCCAGGTCGATGTGGTTATCGGCGGCCAGTTTGCGAACCAGTGGCGTGACATAGGAGTCGTCGGGGTCGGAATCTGCAGTGGCACTGGCACTGGCACTGGCACTGGCAGTGCTAACGGCCGGCGCTGCCTGTGCTGCTACCGCAACTACTGCGGCTGGAACTGCTACGGCTGGAACTACCTCGGCTGGAACTACTACGGCTGGAACTGCTACGGCTGGAACTACCTCGGCTGGAACTGCTGCGACCGGCGGTGAGGCCGGCGCGGGTGCAGAGGCAGCAGGTGCTGCCGAATCTGCGCCACCGATCACGCCCAGTTGGCCACCAACCGCGACCACGGAGTCTGCCTCGATGGTGATCTCCAGCAGTACGCCTGCTGCAGGTGAGGGAAGCTCGGTATCAACCTTGTCGGTTGAGATCTCAACCAGGGGTTCATCGAGTGCCACCACATCGCCCACGGCCTTGAGCCACCGCGTGACCGTGCCCTCGGTGACACTCTCGCCCAGGGCAGGCAGTACGACGGGGGTGCGGCTAGCTGCGCCAGCGGCCGGCGCCGACGCGGGGGTAGCAAACTGGGGCATGGAGGGTGGAGTGCTGGCAGCAACGGGCTCAGCGACGGGCTCAGCAATGACCGAAACAGGTTCTGCCACAACAGGTTCGACAGCGGCAACCTCGACAGCGGCAACCTCGACAGCGGCAACCTCGACAGCGGCAACCTCGACAGCGGCAACCTCAACAGCGGCTGCGGCACTAGGGGCAGCGGCACTGGGGGCTGCCGCAGATGGCGACTCGCCGGCAGAACCGATCAGGGCGAGTTGGCCGCCAACGGCAACGACCTCGTCCTCCTGAGCATCGATCGAGAGCAGGATGCCTGCGGCCGGCGAGGGGATCTCGGTGTCGACCTTGTCGGTCGAGATCTCGAGCAGTGGCTCGTCGAGCGCGACGACGTCGCCAACTTGCTTGAGCCAACGGGTGACTGTGCCCTCGACAACACTTTCGCCGAGTTGAGGCATCGTGACTGAGACCGGCATGGCTCTGTGTCTCCCTGGATCAGTAGGCAGTTGAGTGCGGTTCATTGTTTGGGGCCGTGGATTGCGCAGTGCTAAGTAGATTGCGTAGTGCTAAGTGGATCGCGGTGCTAAGTGGATTGCGTAGTGCTAAGTACATTGCGTAGTGCGGTGCGAAGTACAGGGGAACTGGTTAGGAATGTGCGTGC
>CAIXFH010000040.1 GCA_903918645.1 uncultured Actinomycetes bacterium
AGCCTCCGGCGAGGGGATGCCAAGTTCTGCATTGGGTTGAGCCTTTCTGGGGGTCACGAGCGCAATAAGAGCAAGACGAAGCGGGGTGAACCTACCGCCGATTGGTGCAAAGCGGTGGACGAAACGGCAATCGTTGGCAGGGCGTTACATACTTGGGCGCCACGAGGGATCCGACCATAGACCAAGCTCACGTTCGGCAGCCGCGCCGACATGAAAGGCAGTTACGTCGTCGAATGTGCGAGCCACCACCTGAACGCCCGTTGGCACTCCGTTGGGAGCCAGCCCAGACGGCACATTGAGCACGGGATGACGGCTCGCGATGTTAAAGATCGGAGTGAGCGCCGCAAATATGTACATCTCCACATGTACGCCCGCAACCGTGATGCCGTAGTCGACATGATCCTCACCGGCGACAAATCCGGTCGTGCCCAAAGTGGGGCAAATCAACGCATCGTGATTGTCAAACACCTTCGACAAAGCCAAGTGGACCTTAGTCTCAAGCGCCTGGCCAGCGAAGAGGCCGACCTTGCCGAACTCAGCGCCGGAGACGGCAAGGAATTCTCGGGTGTAGGGCATCAGTCTCTCGTCGTCGGGCTCACAAAGTTCGGCCATGGACGGAGCCATGAGCGACCCGAAGTGCACGAGCGCTGCCGATGCGACGTCGGCAAGGGATATCTGCACGGTCACCTCGTCAACTATCGCCCCAGCTGTACGCAGTGCATCGGCAAACGCCCGAGTGTTGGCCTCGACCGCCGGATCCACCGGGAAGTCGCCCAGAGTCACTGCGAGCGCGACACGCATGCCTCGGACGTCGCCGAGTTCGTCAGGTATGTGAACCGCGGGCATCGACACATGGTCGACAGGGTGCTGGCCTGAGATCAGGTTTTGGAAGAGGGCGACGTCGGCGACGGTGCGAGCCATCGGCCCGTCGTGGCAGTAGGTGTCGAGGTTGTAAGGAGGAAGGGCAGGGACGCGTCCGTAGGGTGGCTTGAAACCGACCACGCCACAGAACGAGGCTGGGATCCGAATCGAACCACCAATGTCTGAGCCACTCGCGAGGTACGCGGTACCAGACGCCAACGCCGCACCAGAACCGCCTGAAGAGCCGCCCGGGGCGAACCCCGGATTCCACGGGTTACGAGTGATGCCCCACAACTTGCTGTGCGTGAAGGCGGCGCAACTGAACTCTGGCGTGGTGCTACGCGCATGAATAAGGGCACCTGCAGCCATCATCCGCTCAACGACTGGGTGGGTCTCCTCGGCTATCCAACCTTCGGTAAGGAGCGACCCGAATCGCAAGGACCGACCAGTGATCGGCTGCTCTTCCTTGACGACAACCGGCAGGCCCTCAAGCGGCCCGGGCGCTGCACCGCTACCGGCGTAACGTGCCTGTGCGGCGAGCGCCTGCGCACGGGACTGCTCAACATCGCGTTCGAGCAACGCGTTGACCAGTGGCTCGACCTCGTCGCTTCGCTTTGCGACGGCATCAAAGACTTCGACCGGCGAGAACTCACGGCTGCGAAAGCCTCGAAGGACTTCGGTCGCGCTCAGATAATGCAACTCCGTCAACGTGACCTCCATGTCCAGCGTGAGCCGGACAGTATGCCTGCGATGGCCCTGCGTCAATGGTGGCCACCTAGCCCGCAATGCAAGGATGGACGTCAGTAGTTTGTCGGCAGGAGGAACCATGGCACCTGATCTCGCAGTATTCGGCGCACGCATCCGCACGATGAACCCTGATCAACCGTTTGCTTCCGCTCTCGCGGTTGAGAACGGGCGAATCGTCGCTATCGGCGAGGCCGCCGAAGTGCGCGCCGCATGTGATGCGACCACAACGATCTACGCCGGTACCGATTGGCACATCACACCTGGCCTCATCGATGGGCACCAGCACCTGCTGATGGGATCTCAAGTCGCACGTGGAGCGAACTTCGATCGAGTAGCCAATATCGCCGATGTCCGCTCGTTGCTACGAGCCGAACGAGCGCGCATCGGGCCCGATGCTTGGCTCATCGGTTTCGCCTTCGAGTACTCAGCACTTCAAGGCACCGAGTATCACCACGAACTCATCAACGAAGCTGCTGGCCCTGGCCCCATGCTGATCCACGCACTCGATCTGCACACCGCATTCGCAAATGACACAGCACTGCGCATTGCAGGCATCACTGGCGCGCGAACTTTCGACGATGCATCATTCATCGTCTGTGACGACAACGGCGCACCTACTGGCGAATTACGCGAACGGTCAGCGGTGAACGCAGTGTGGTCGGCCGCTCCAGAGTCAACCGACGACGACCGGCTCACGTGGTACGCAGAGACCATCCGCGCCCAGAACGCCGTGGGAATAACCGGCATTCACCAGATGGACGGCGACGACGACACCATCACAGCGCTTCGTGCACTTGAAGCCAACGGCTTACTCAATCTCCGGGTGCGCCTGCACTCCTGGGTCGATCCAAGTGATGACGCGGCGGCCTTGGCAGCGATCGTCGCTCGACACGATCTGAGCGGTGAGATGTGGACCGCCAACTCGGTGAAGTTCATGCTCGACGGCGTTATCGACACCGGCACTGCCTGGCTCGAAGAGCCCGACACGTTCGGCGACGGTAAGGATCCGATGTGGCCCGAACTCGAACACTTTCGGCGCACCCTTCGAGCGTTCCACGATTCCGACTTCTACATCGCGACCCACGCCATCGGCGATCGCGCAGTGCGTGAAGTACTGGATGCGTATGCAACGTTCCCTGGTGCGACACGGCATCGCATCGAGCATGTGGAGTCGGCGCCCCCAGAGACCGTCGCCCGCTTCGCACGGCAAGGGATCACCGCCTCGATGCAGCCGATCCACCTACGTTGGCTCAATGCCGAGTTGACTGACCCGTGGTCGCAACGCCTTGGGGCACACCGCTGTTCGCACGCGATGCCATCGGGCGACATCCTCGGTACTGGTGCAAACGTCGTGCTTGGCTCTGACTGGCCGGTTGCACCTTTCGATCCGCGTATCGGCCTATTCAGTGCGCAGCGTCGGTATGCACCCGACGTCACCGATCATCGTCCTCTCGGATCTAGCCGCGGCCTCACCGGTTTGGAGGCGCTCGCTGGCTACACGATCAACCCCGCACGAGTCGCAGGTGACGACACCGGGGTGCTCAAGGTTGGCGGTCCTGCAGACCTTGTTGCTTGGGGCGCCGACATCGTCGAGTGCACTCCTGAGGACTTGCCAGAGCTGCCCATCCACCTCACCGTGGTTGCGGGTCGGGTCACACACCAAAGCGACTAGGGGGCTGTCAACCCGCACCCAGCGCGGCTGCCTGCCTTGCTCAGCACCCATAGGGTGTCGTCATGTCCCTGCTCGATCACACACCAACTACCGAGCCCGCTGGCGCCGAGCGGATAGCCCTTGCGGTGTATGGCATCGAGGCTGTCGCAACCTCGCTTGAGAGCGAACGTGATCGCACCTTCAAACTCGACGCGACCGATGGCACGACGTGGATCATGAAGGTGTCGAACTCTCTCGACTCCTACGACATCCTCGAAGCACAGGCTCTCGCGGCTCAACTCGGTGCTGACGCTGGCGTGCCAGTTCAGCTGGTTCGGCCAAGCCTTTCTGGCGAACTCATCCCAAGCGTTGATGGACACTACGTTCGACTCCTCGACTACCTTCCCGGGGTGCTGCTCTCTGGCGTACAACCGAAGTCGCCAGAGCTGCGTCGCCACTTGGGCGCAACCATGGGCCAACTCGCTCGAGCCCTAGCGGGCTTCGACCACCCGGCGGCGCATCGCGAGTTCTACTGGGACGTAGCACAGGCAACTACCGTGATCGTCGAGGGCCGACCCCAGATCACCGACCCATCGCGGCTTGCGCTGCTTGACCTCGTGTACGCCAGCCAGATAGCTCCGGCGATGGCTGGCCTGTCGACGCTGCGCCATGCCGTCATTCACGGCGACGCCAACGACAACAACGTGGTGGTCGACCCTGGTAGCCGCACTTCACCAGCTCAACGATTCAACCGCGTGAGCGGAGTGCTCGACTTCGGAGATCTCGTGTGGTCAGTGGTGATTGCCGACGTCGCAGTTGCAGCCTCGTACCACCTACACGACGCCGCCGATCCAATCGGAGTCGTCGCCGAAGTGGCGCTTGGTTTTCATACCGAGTACCCGTTGCAGGAATCCGAACTCGACCTCCTTTGGGATCTAGTCACAACTCGCCTGGCAATGAGTGCTGTGAATGCGGCCGTGCAAAGTGCGCAACGGCCAGGGGACCCCTACCTCACGGTGGATGAAGACGAGTCGTGGATCGCACTCGCGAAGATCGCTGCGATCCCGAGTAGATGGGCTCGATACCGGCTTCGAGACACATGCGGTTACGAAGCGCACCCGCAATCAGCGCACGTTCGTGATCACCTAGCAGGCGCCAGCCCATCCCCGCTGCTGGGCACTGCATGGGCCGAGCAGCGAGTCTTCCCCCTTGATCTTTCGGTTGGTAGCGATCTGCTCGGGGCCGCCGATATCGGTGTCGCACCTGATGAATTCGGTCGGCTGATTCGGCGCGACGCCGGCGCGAACTCAGTGGCAGTGGGTGGATATGACGAAGCCCGACTGCTCTACAGCACTCCAGAGTTCGCATCATCCCATGACCCTGCCGAGGAACGGCGCACAATCCATCTGGCAGTTGATGTTTGGACCCACGCCGACACTGCGCTGCACGCGCCCCTGGCGGGCATCGTGCACCGGATCGCCGAGAACACCGCGCATCTTGACTATGGTCCGCTGGTCATCCTCGAGCACCGCACCGATCGCGACGTTGTGTTCTTCAGCCTCTACGGGCACCTTTCATCGGCCACACTCACGCACGTCACCGAGGGCCAGCGGGTCGAGGCGGGCGATGTCATCGGCTTCGTCGGAGCCCCACCAAGTAACGGCGGCTGGGCACCCCACGTCCACGTCCAGGTGATCTTGGATCTGCTCGAACTCGACGTCGACTACCCCGGCGTCGCAAAGCCGACGCAGCGTAGTTTCTGGCTCAACCTCTCGCCAGATCCTGCGCTGCTTCTCGGATTCGAGCAGCAAGCACAACCGCATGAATCCCGGTCGGTCGAGGCCACACTCGCGGATCGACGACGCCTGCTCGGACCTAACCTCAGCGTGTCGTACTCATCGCCGCTGCACATTGTTCGCGGGATCGGCTCCTACCTTTTCGACGACTCAGGCAGGTCCTACCTCGACTGCGTCAACAACGTCGCGCATGTCGGCCACGCCCACCCACACGTGGTCAACGCAGGTGCTCGCCAAATGGCAGTGCTCAACACCAACACTCGCTACCTACATGAATCAGTGTTGCGATACGCAGAGCGGCTGACGGCAACATTGCCCGAGCCACTGTCTGTGTGCTTCTTCGTCAACTCCGGTAGCGAAGCCAACGACCTCGCGCTGCGGATCATTCGGGCGCACACGGGAAAGCACGACATCATCTGCCTCGAGCACGGCTACCACGGACACACCCAGGCACTCATTGACGTAAGCCCGTACAAGCACGCTGGCAAGGGCGGCCGAGGCGCCCCACCGTGGGTGCACGTGGCAGCGATGCCCGACCCTTACCGCGGCGCCTACCGTGGCTACGGATCCGAAGTCGCGCGCGCCTACGCCGACGACGTTGCGAGATGTGTTCGCGATGCTGAACCTGATGGCGTCGCGGGCATGATTGTCGAGTCGATGGTCGGTTGCGGCGGACAGGTCGTGCTCCCAGAGGGGTACTTGGTCGCCGCGGCCGAGCATGTGCGCGCAGCCGGCGGGCTCGTGATCGCCGACGAGGTGCAAGTGGGCTTTGGCCGAGTGGGTCCAGCGTTCTGGGGATTCGCGACCCAGGGCCTCATTCCTGACGTCGTCACGATGGGCAAGCCAGCGGGCAACGGCCACCCATTGGCCGCCGTGGTCACCACGCCCGAGATCGCAGCCTCGTTCGCCAACGGCATGGAGTACTTCAACACGTTCGGTGGTAACCCCGTCTCAGCCGAGATCGGATTGGCAGTGCTCGACGTTATTGAGAGCGAACGCCTCGCGGAAAACGCGGCGGCGATCGGGCAGCGCGTCCTCGACGGAGCCAAGAAACTCATGGAGCAGCACTCGTTGATCGGTGACGCACGCGGCCTCGGGCTCTATCTCGGAGTTGAACTCGTCCGCGATCGCGCCACACGCGAACCAGCTGCGGCAGAAGCGATTTTCGTCGTCGAACGGATGCGAGAACTTGGCGTACTCGTGAGCATCGACGGCCCACACAACAACGTACTGAAGATCAAGCCACCGCTGGTCTGGGGTGAGGTTGAGGCCGACAGGCTGATCTCCACACTCGATCGAGTGTTACGCGACCCAGCACTGAAATAGTCCGAACCGAAGCGCCACCGTTTCCATCGTGGCACTCCAGCATCGTCAGGATGAACGCAGTTTTGGCGACGCAGCAACAAGTGTGAGCGCAACAACCGGCACAGCCGCGGCGGCACACAGCATCGGATAGGACGACGTGTAGACGATCAACCCAGCCACTGCCCCGCCAAGGGCGCCAGCGAGATTCATGAATAGATCAGACAGGCCCTGTACCGATGGACGGTCGGCGTAGTCGATGTCGTCGGTCAACAAGGTCGAGCCCGCAATCAAGGTGCACGACCAGCCGAGCCCCAGCAGAAAAAGGCCAACTGTGAGCACCGGCACTGAGTCAGCGGGAGCCAGCCCGCAAATCACGCAAGCCACAAACAGAACGGCGCAGCCCACGAGAATCATTGGTATTCGACCGATTCGATCGACCAACCAACCCACCACCGGTGACAGCGCGAACATCCCCAGGACGTGCACGCTGATCGCGAGACCGATGAGTCGCAGCGACACATCGACATGCGACATGTGCACGGGAGTCATCACCATCACCATCACCATCACCACGTGGCCCAGGGCCACTGACGCGACACCAAGCACGGAACGACCTCGAGTGCGAAGCAAGGCGAGGCCGTCGCGCAGTTGGGGTCGAGGGGCGGGGGTCGCGCTTGCGGCATCGGCGAGCGCGCGCGCTAGCAGGTATGGATCAGGTCGAAGGAACATCAGCAGTACCAACACCGAAAGCCCGAGCATCAGGCAGGCAACGAGATATGGTCCGGTGAGTTGGGGCAGACCTATCGTTAGGGCGATGTCTCCGGAGAACTGCAGGAGATTGGGTCCAAGTACCGCGCCAATCGTCCCTGCCCAGACAACGATCGAGATCGCTCGAGCCCGATTCGATTCCAGCGCCAAGTCCATCGCGGCGTATCGCGCCTGATACCCAGCCGCCGATGCCACGCCCACCAGAAGACAACCGATCAGGACGAATGTGAGCGACCGCGTCATGCCGCCCAGGATCACCACGAACGCACCGGCTAGGCCAATCGCGTAACCAGTGGCAAGGGCAGCACGGCGACCGCGTACCAACGCGAGCCGTGCAAGTGGAAGTGCCAGAATGGCTGCGCCGAGCACTCCGAAAGTCTGGGCGAGGCCCGCGACTCCCTCTCCCCCGAGGGAAGCCGCGATCAGCGCTCCCGCAGGAATGGTGCCAGCAACTGCAACCCCGCCGAGAACCTGCGCTACCGACAGCGTGCCCAGAGTCCGACGCTGAACGTGCTCGGTGGTCGGTTGCTCTTCCAAGCGAGCCTCGGGAGTTACCGACATTGCTCAACCACAAGCGTGTCCATCAGGAACGCGGACGTTCCTTATCGGGGTCGTAGAACGGGAAGCGAACAACCGTTGCCGAGATGCGCTTTTGGAGACCGTCGAGTTGGCCGATCTCAACCTCGGTGCCAATGGCTGAGTGCTCAACCGCGACGCGGGCAAGCGCAATGTTCTTGCGCAGCAAGGGAGAACGAGTGCCTGAGGTGACCACACCGATCTGCGGGCGGCCGATGTGCACGCACTCGCCGTGACCAGCAGTCTCGTTGCCTTCGAGCTCAAGACCGACGAGGACTCGGCTCGGGTTAGCGTGTCGACGCTCGAGCGCCTTGCGGCCGATGAAGTCCTCGTCAGTGGTCTTCAGCCCGACAGCGAATCCGATACCCGCTTCAAACGGATCGATCTCGTCGTCGAACTCATAGCCGGCGAAGATCAGCCCCGCCTCGATGCGCAAGACATCGAGAGCATCGAGTCCAAGCGGAGCAATGCGGTACTGGGCACCTTCGGCGAAGACCGCGTCCCAGACCTCTGTGGCATTGTCGGGGTGGCACCACACCTCGTACCCAAGCTCGCCCGTGTAACCGGTGCGCGACACCATCAGTGGCACTCCGGCTGATGAACCCAGCCGACCGATCGTGAAGGCGAACCAGCCCAGATCGCGCAACGACGGATGCGCCGGCGGCGTCCAGATGATCTCGGCCAGCAGGTCGCGGCTCTTGGGCCCCTGCACGCCGATGTTGTGCAACTGGTCGGTGGATGGACGCACCCAGACCTTCTCGAGGCCGAGTCGCTGAGCCTGCTCGCGCATCCAGATGCCGTTGTACTCGTCACCGCCGACAAATCGGAAGTTGTCGCGATCAAGTCGGTAGACGGTTGCGTCGTCGCGCATACCACCCATGTCGTTACAGATCGCCGTGTAGACAACCTTCCCGACCGAGAGCCGACGGATGTCGCGCGTGCACACTGCCTGGAGGAGCGACTCGGCATCTGGGCCGAGCACCTCGAACTTGCGCAGTGGCGAAAGATCAACGACAGCAACGCGTTCGCGGCACGCCCAGTACTCCTCCTCTGGGCCGTAGCCCGAGAACGAGGTGGGCAGCCAGTAGCCGCGGTACTCGGTCATGCGTGCGGTGAGCTCTCGGATCCGCTCGGAGAAACCAGTGTCCTTGGTCAAAACGGGATCAGCGTCAGCAGTCACTCTGTGTGCCACTCCTTGGGAGAACTTCGCGATGGCCGGGTACGTGCGCACCCCGATAGGGGTCGGTACCCAACCGTTGGCCGGATCAATATCGTCGGGGCAGGCAGATGAGACACACACCAGATCAGTGAGTGCGCGAAGCAGGATGTAGTCACCAGGACGCGACCACGGCTCGTCCAAGTAGATCTGGGTATGTGCGTCGAGGAAGGTGTTGTAGAAGAAGTTGATGGCCGGCCAACCCGCGCGCGACTCGATCGCGTACGGGGCAAGAACGGCGTTGAAATTGTCGGAGCAATTGACGTGGCCGAAGTAGCCGCGGTCGTCGTAGTACTTCGAGGTACAGGCGTAGGCGAATGTGTCGTGACGGCCGACGGTGTCGCGCACCACCTCGACTATCGCCATCATCTCGTCGTCAAAGAACTTCGAATACAAACCCGGCGCCGGGACGTTCAAGCCCCCAATCGTGCGGGTGGCGGTCGAGCACAGACCCTTTTCGATTCCTTGGTCTAGTGCCTTCTTCTCGAAGGCCATGAAATCCGAGCACTGACGACCTTCTAGATCGACGATCTGGATGTAATCGCCCGCCTTGACCTCATACGTCCGCGCCGTGGATGCATCGACGATCATGTCCATGTCAGGTTGGGCTAGTAGCACCGGCTTCACCGGTTCAAAGGTCTGCGGACCCGAGCCACGGAAGACAATCACAGTGAGATCGGTGGCGAGGCCGGCGCCATCAGGTGCCATCGGACCACCGGGCGCAAGCACGACGAGCATCGCGGCAGAGCTGAAGGTCAACGCGACGGTGCCACCGGCCGTCGAGCCTGGGCCGAACACGTGCGCAGCAACTGCAGCCTGCGGATTTACCCCGTGGCTGGCCAGGAATGATGTGAGCCGCGCGGCGTCTGGATGAGCCGACCGTGACAGGGCGGCCAGCGCGCGTGCGGGCCCATCGCTAGGCAGCCCGGCCGATGGCAACAGGTCATTACCAGCGCGGTCCAAGACCAAGATTTCGGCGAGTTGCCCGCCATGCACGTCGCAGAGTTCAGCAACGTCACCAGCATTGATCTCGATGATCGAGGCGCCACCACCGGAGACGGGGTAACGCTCGACACCCGCGCCCGGAAGGATCAGCCCGCTAGGTGTAGAGCCAGCAAGCAACGTCATTGTTACCTCCATCAGGACCTGACAAGTGCATTTTGCCAACCGCCAAGAGCACGCATGTCTCCGAGCCGAGTGTAGTAGAGCCAGTAAGCATGTTAGTGCGTGCACCGTGGGCGATCAGCCCTGCGCTGAGGAGCCGATGATTAGATCAAAATGGCGCCAGAGAAACGACAATCGACAAGCGAGCCCACAGACGTGAACGCCGCCCGACCCTTAACGGGATCGGGCGGCGTTCCTCGCGTAACCGCTATGACTGGTGGAACTCAACAACCGGCGGGATCTGCTCGGACTTGTCGACCCAGATGAACTTCTTCTTGTCCTGGCCGACTCGACGGTATACGTAGAACGCGACACCGATCAGCAGCACTAGCGGGCCCAAGAAGAGCTCGCGCGAGATGCCGAAGATCATCGCTCCCGACGCATAGCCGGTGAGGTCGAAGTACCAGATCCCGAAGAAGATCAATACGAGGTTGAGGGCGGCAAGTAGAGCCGCCATGACAAGCCAGAATCCATTGAGCTTGTATGGACGTGGCCAGTTCGGGCGATCCTTGCGTAGCAGCAGAACTGCCGTCAACGCCAGCACGTGGCAGAGGATGTAGCCCAGGTTGCTGGCCGCGAAGATGATCAGGTTGCTGTCAAAAATGATGAGCAGCAAGATGTTGAACAGAGAGTCGACGGTCATGGCCCGCTCTGGCACGTGGTGCTTGTTGAGCACACCAAGCCACTTGACAGTCAATCCCTCGCGCGAGATGCCATAGAGCGCGCGCGATCCGTCCATGGTCGCGGTGTTCATGGCAAGCAACAGACCGGCAATCAGCAGGATCAGGAAGATGGATGACAACGCACCGCTTCCACCACCGATGATCTTCTGCAAGGCGGTCACGATGTATGCCCCCGTGGCACCATCCGAAATCTCCTTGTCGGTCAAGGTGCCAGCGACGCCCAGCGGGACGAAGAAATAGATCAGCAGACTGAAGCCAGAAGCCGACAGCAAAGCCTTGCGGGTGTCGTGCTTCTGCTTGTACTCGGGAGCGAAGGCGGCGACTGTCTCGACGCCGTAGGACGACCAGCCCATGAGGTACAGCCACACAAGGCCCAGGGTCCAGCCATCGGTGCCTTCGACAGTCCAAGTGAGGTTGCTCGAGTGGAAGTTCCCAGTGGCGAAGCCACCAAACATGACCACCGCCAGCGGGATCATGAGGAGCGCACCCGTGACGTAAGTCAGGTTGACTCCGATTCGCATTCCACGAGTGTTGACCAGCCAGATAGCGGCGATGCAGATGATGCCGATGATCTTCGCAAGGGTGATGTGCCCTGGAGCCCCGGCGGAGCCAATCTCCCAGGTGTTCTCAGGCAGCCACTGGGCCACCACCAGGTTTCCGATGAGGAAGCCGTTGATGGCAAGAACAGCCGACCAGGCGAACCAGTAGCCGAAGGTTGCGATCGGCCCAGCGAGGGTCGTGTAGCGCTTCCAGCCTTCGTTGGCGTACAACGCGATACCACCCGACTTGTCGGGGAACATCATGGCTGGCTCTTGGTAGATGAACGCCATGAGTGCGCCGATGAGCATCGAGATGGTCCAGAAGACCACCGTGCCCCAGGTGCCTAGGCTCGCGAATGTGAAGCCCATCGCACCGAGCAGGAAGCTCGGGCAAGCGAGCGATACAACGAAACCGTCATACCAGCGCAGAGTCTGGAGTAGTTGGCGGTCTTCAACCTCGATGAACGGGGCTCCACCCCAGGACTCGTGTTGTTTCTCTGACATTGCTCGCCTCCAAGAGGCATACAGTGACGGTCGGCCGGAGCCGTTATGGTTGAGCGAACACTAGCCAAACCTGAGCGCATTACAAGGGTGTCGCGAAAGTTTCTTACTGCCTGGAGGAGTCGTGCCGGATTTCCATGTGACAGTCGTCTGCGGAAAGTGCGGAACCCGACAGCCGGTTGTCCTCGGCTCTGCTGGGGTGTGCCAGTGCGGAGCGCCCTACGACACCGCGAGACTTCCTGCGGCTACCGTTGACGCCATTCACAAAAGAGCCGCGGGATACCAATCTCGCCGCAAGATGTTCATCGTCCAGATGCTGCTCGTGATGCTCTCGCTGTTGATCATCAGTCGGTCTGCGCCCGTCCCCGTGACCATCGCAGCAGGTATTGCATCGTGGTACTGGTTTGGTTGGCGCGGCTGGCAGAAACTTCGCGAGGCCGACCACGAAACGACCCAGCACCGGCTTTAGCGCGCGTCAGAGCACGGCTGACGGGCAGCCGGGGATCGAATCCTGCAAAACCCCATCCGGCGAAGGCGAATCTTCATACACTGAGGGGTAAGGAGTCATC
Source organism: uncultured Actinomycetes bacterium (assembly GCA_903918645.1). GTDB lineage: Bacteria > Actinomycetota > Actinomycetes > S36-B12 > CAIYMF01 > Longivirga. The sequence goes on from CAIXFH010000040.1 coordinate 12,377, forward strand.
CCCGCGAACATGTTTCGCGCACGGAGTTCACGGGCCTGGCTCAGCCGTGAACGCAAGCACGATCGGAGCCAGTCATGTACGGAACCATCCTCGTCGGGATCGACGAAGACCACCACGCAGACCAAGCCGCAGTAGCGGCGCGCGACCTCGCCAAGAGTGTCGGTGATTCGGTCGTTGTAGTGCACATTCAGCCGATGTCAAGCCCCGCTGTGCGCGGCACGCCGGCACCCACCGAAGCCAGCGCTGAAGCGGATCAGATCCTCGCCAATGCCCTGTCGATGTTCACCGACGCCGGAGTTTCCGCGACCGGACAGGTCTACCGCGCTTCCCTCGATCACATTGGCGATGCGCTGATCGACCTAGCTGCCCGAGAAGACGCTGGACTAATCGTGGTCGGGTCGCGCGGACGTGGCGACATGGCCTCGACCATGTTCGGCAGCACTGCACACCAACTGATCCAGCACTCGACTACCCCGGTGATGGTTGTACGCGACACTGACCACAACTGAGGCTTGCCGCACGACCTTCGAGTTCGACCTCCTGACTTACCTCGCTTGAGTGAGTCAGGAGGTCGCTTCATGTGGCTTGAATCCAATTGGCAGGGCCACTGCGCATTGCGCTTGCCCTGGATGTAGGTTCCTGACTCACGGGACAGTCTGTGTGGGATCGTCTTGGGTATGTGCTGACAACGATTTTCGAGGAGTAGAAACTCATGACCAGAGTGGCCATCATCGGCGCCGGCCCCAGCGGACTCGCCGCACTGCGTGCCTTCGAATCAGCTCGAACCAAGGGTGCAGAAATCCCCGAGCTGGTCTGCTACGAGCGCCAGGAATCGTGGGGCGGCATCTGGAACTACACCTGGCGCACGGGCCTTGATGCCCATGGCGAGGCCGTGCACGGCAGCATGTACCGCTACCTGTGGTCCAACGGTCCCAAGGAGTGCCTTGAGTTCGCCGATTACACGTTCGAAGAGCACTTCGGCCGCCCGATCCCCTCGTACCCGCCGCGGGCTGTTCTCCACGATTACATCGTTGGCCGGGTTAACCGCTCTGACGTCAAGAAGTACATCAACTTTGAGACCGCAGTACGCTGGGTCGAATACGACGAAGACACCGCGAAGTACACCGTTCGAGTACACGACTTGAAGTCAGACCTCTACTCCGAGAGTGAGTTTGACTTCGTCATCAACGCATCGGGTCACTTCTCTACCCCGAATGTTCCAGTGTTCGAGGGCTTCGAACTCTTCCCTGGCCGCATCATGCACTCGCACGACTTCCGCGACGCCGTGGAGTTCGCAGGCAAGGATCTGCTCGTAGTCGGTAGCAGCTACTCAGCCGAGGACATCGGCATCCAGGCCTACAAGTACGGCGCGAAGTCAGTCACCTATAGCTACCGCACCGCACCAATGGGCTTCAAGTGGCCAGAAACAATGGACGAGCGTTCACTGCTCACCAAGGTGGTGGGGAAGACAGCGCACTTCGCCGACGGCAGTACCAAGGATGTCGACGCGATCGTGCTGTGCACGGGCTACTTGCACCACTACCCGTTTCTGCCGGATTCGCTTCGCCTCAAGAGTGCAAACCGCCTGTGGCCACTGGATTTGTACAAGGGCATCTTCTGGCAGGACCAGCCCACGTTCATGTACCTCGGCGGGCAAGATCAGTACTACACCTTCAACATGTTCGACTCGCAGGCCTGGTATGCACGTGATGTGATTCTTGGCCGCATCGCCCTCCCCGACGCAGCCACTCGTGAAGCCGATTTGCTCGCATGGCGAGTGAAGGAAGAAGCCTGCGAGAACCCCTCGGACGACATCGACTTCCAGACCGAGTACATCCGCGATCTGCTGGCCGCCACCGACTATCCGTTCCTCGATGTCGATCACGTCGCGCGTCTGTTCAAGCAGTGGGAGCACCACAAGGAAGAGGACATCCTCACCTACCGCGATCGCTCCTACCCGTCGGTGATCACCGGCACGCAGTCGCCGGCTCACCACACCACCTGGATTAAGGCACTCGACGATTCACTCGCGGTATTCTTGGCCAACAAGTCGTCGAGCTGATTCGATACAGCCTGAACTCAAGACAGCAAGGGGATCGTTACTCCAGCAGGGAGTAACGATCCCCTTCGTCATAGGCCCAATCAGCTGACTTTCCTTCTGCCCCAATGGCAAACGTCAAACGCAGAGCGCCTCAATGAATTCGGTGAACGGGCATAGACGAGGGGAGCCGTCATTCGCCCAAAGGGCGAACTCCTCCCGAGTCCCCCGCACCACCACATTCGCTCACCCGACATGGCGGGGATCAACCCGCCTTGTCGCGCGACCGAGCCGACGAGGGGAGCCGTCATTCGCCCAAAGGGCGAAC
>CAIXFH010000041.1 GCA_903918645.1 uncultured Actinomycetes bacterium
GTGGCCCAGTGGCCCAGTGGCCCAGTGGCCCAGGGGCCCAGTGGCCCAGTGGCCCAGGGGCCCAGGGGCCCAGGGGCCCAGGGGTTGGCAGGTTTCCGCCTTCGTATGGATGGCAACCTAGCCGAGAGAGCAGTAGCTCTCGGCACGCTTTCCAGATCAGTTCGGCGTGCATCGAGACCGATATCCACGGGCCACCTCTTCGGACACAACGCGCACCTGGTTCGGCGTCGGTACCCATGGGGCAGGTCTTGGGCACAACGACTTCACGCCATCGCAGGTGCTGATCGCGCATAGCGTCCCATCGGTAGGTGGCGATGACGTGCAGGGTGTCGGGTGCCCAGATCATGTAGGCAGGTTGCCGGAAGTTATAGGCCCAGTCGTAGACCTCTTTTTGTTCAAGGCCTCCAACGATGAACGTCTCCTCCAGCCACGCGCGTTCTGGCGGAGTCGTGTACCCGACCCCAGTGATCTTGCCGCCGAGTGTTTCGATCTCGGCAGCGAGCCGAGTATTTGCGCTGATGTTCTCGGGAGCAGTTGCTGGCGCCCCAATGGATTGCAGGCCGTGAGCAGGTATCGAACGCTGACGCTGGCGGCTTGTTGGTACTGCGGTGCGTCAGCCTCGATTGGTATGGGCACGACTCGCTCGTCGCCGTCGACGCGCGCATGCATCTGAGTGCGATACGGACTCGGTGAGCGAGAATTCTGGCGTGATACGGACCGTACGTCCCCATGACCTGCCTATCTGCGCTGGCTCAAGGTAGTTGGGACGTGCGTCCTTCGCTTGCTGGATTCCCGCTCTTTTGGCATGCGCGTATCCCTCATTTGGCGGGCCATAAACCCAGCAAACGCAATGGCTTTCGGGCCATGCCCTCGCTCTTCCAGCCACGCCGTGGCTGGCGGATCCCCATGTGGGTAGACACCGTGCGCGAGGAGCAATTGCGCGGTTGCCAGGTGAGCTAATCGAGATGGCTGGCTTCCCAGTTCAGATGCCACCTTCTTGATCTCTCATCAGGCGAGGGCACACCACTGACAAGCGACTAACTCAGCAGTGGCTACTGCCTGGTTCGGCTGGGCCGAGGAAATGTGCAGATATCCTGATCGCCATGACCCAAACACCAGCGCTTGCAACACCTCCCACACCAGTTCCACCGCAGATCAGGTTCTCGGTGCTCTACATTGCCGCATTGGGCTTTGCGCTCTGGGCTCTTGGCTGGTTCGTCTTAATCCCGAGCCACGAGTCGCAGCTTGGGTGGATCCTGGAGTTCGTCGGCCCACTTTTGATCGCCGTGGCGATCATCATGTACGTCCAATCCTTAGCGGCGCGCATTGGCAAGCTGGCCGTTTTCCTTGCCGCGGCCGCGGCAGTTTCCGGTGCGCTGTCTACTGTCTTCTTCGCAATCGACCCAGCAGCGCTCGAGACGATTGATGGCGTTCGCTTCGGTTATGGCGCGTACGGCGTCGCCTTGCTGTTGGGAAGTTTTTCGCTCGCAGTGGTGCTGGTGCGAAAGGAAGCGCACATGACTGCTGCGCCGGCCAACACCTATCCGCTGTGCCCGGTCGGCTGTCCCTGCGGCGTCGTCACCCACGCCTCCTTCGGAGCCATCGCGCTCGGGGCGGCCGGGCTTCTTGTTTGGGGAATCGGATTCCTTGCGCTGTGCACTGAGCCTGAGGGCACTCGTTTTGGTTGGTCATTGGCCGTTGTCGGATCTCTGGCGGTGACTTCGGGATTGGCCGCTCATTTCGCGCACCTGAGTGCCCGCTTCGGTCGTTGGGCGATCATCAGTGGAGTCGCCAGCGCCATCATCTGGTCGCTTGGGTATCTGCTCGAGGCCATCGATCCGGCGGCCGGCCCGCTGTCGTCCTGGTACACCGACCTCTTCATCTGCTACGGCGTTGGACACTTGCTTACGGCCCTTAGCCTGTTGCTCGTCGCGCGCCGAAAGCGCTTCTTGGAGAGTTGATTACGGCGCTGCACCTAATCATTGGGTTCTGAGCGGGTCGTTGCCGGTTGCTTCTCGGCTGGCTCTGCGCGACGGTTCCTTCGTTGGTCTAGGCGGCCTCGAAGTTGTGTGACATGTACCCACGTTGTTTGTGAACTTCTAGCCATATGTCGCCCAGCCTCCTGCTCTCCCAGCCTCCTGCTCTCCCAGCCTCCTGCGCAACCAGCTTTCTGCTCTCCGAGCCTCCTGACCGACCAGCCTCCCGACCGGCCGGTCTGGAGCGGGCGCGCGGGCGCCATCGGCAAGTGGGGATGGTGGTGAGTGGTGAGTCGTGACGGCGGAGAGTGAGGCGTTGCTACGGCCCGGTCGCGCTACGGCCCGGTCGCGTTCTGCCCGCGGTCGCGCTATTGCTCGCGGTCGCGCTACTGCTGGAACCAGGTGGGTGGTTGGGGTGGTTGCATCTGCCAGTAGCCGTGTTCGTGTGGTTGTACTCCGGGGCGTGGGGTGATCTCCCAGTGCTCATGATGAACGGCGAAATGATGTCGGCCACAGAGGAGCGCGAGGTTGTCTAGTGCA
>CAIXFH010000042.1 GCA_903918645.1 uncultured Actinomycetes bacterium
AGTGGCCCGGAACCGTATTGGTTCCGGGCCACTCGCGTTTGTTAATGCAGTTAATTCAGCTAACGCAGAGCGCGCAAGGGCAGGGACTTAGAAGTCCATGCCACCCATGTCGCCGCCGCCGCCGCCCGCACCCGCTGATGCCTTCTCAGGCTTGTCAGCAATTACAGCTTCGGTGGTGAGGAACAGGGCCGCGATTGACGCTGCGTTCTGCAGCGCCGAGCGTGTCACCTTGGCGGGGTCGATGATGCCGGCCTTAATCAGGTCGACGTACTCACCGGTGGCCGCATTGAGGCCCCAGCCTGGCTCGAGGTTACGAACCTTCTCGGCCACAACTCCGCCTTCGAGGCCAGCGTTGATCGCGATCTGCTTGAGCGGTGCTTCAACCGCAACGCGAACGATGTTCGCGCCGGTAGCCTCGTCACCTTCGAGCACAAGAGTCTTGAATGCTGCGTCACTGGCCTGAAGCAGAGCAACGCCGCCACCGGCGACGATTCCCTCTTCAACTGCAGCCTTCGCGTTGCGCACTGCATCTTCGATGCGGTGCTTGCGCTCCTTGAGCTCGACCTCGGTGGCCGCGCCCGCCTTGATGACGGCGACGCCACCAGCGAGCTTGGCCAGACGCTCTTGCAACTTCTCGCGGTCGTAGTCCGAGTCAGACTTCTCGATCTCGGCACGGATCTGGTTGACCCGACCGGCAATCTGATCGGGGTCGCCTGCACCTTCGACGACAGTGGTCTCGTCCTTAGTTACGACGACCTTGCGGGCGCGACCGAGGAGCTCAAGGCCCGTCGTGTCGAGCTTGAGGCCGACCTCTTCGGAAATGACCTGAGCGCCGGTGAGGATCGCGATGTCCTGCAACATGGCCTTGCGACGGTCACCAAAGCCCGGGGCCTTGACGGCGACCGAGCGGAAGGTACCGCGAATCTTGTTGACGACGAGAGTCGAAAGAGCTTCGCCCTCAACGTCTTCCGAGATGATTACTAGTGGCTTGCCCGACTGCATGACCTTCTCAAGGATCGGCAGCAAGTCTTTGACTGCTGAGATCTTCGAGTTGGCGATGAGGATGTACGGGTCTTCGAGTACAGCCTCCATGCGCTCAACGTCTGTGACGAAGTAGCCGGAAATGTAACCCTTGTCGAAGCGCATACCCTCGGTGAGCTCAAGCTCAAGTCCGAACGTGTTGCTCTCTTCAACAGTGATTACGCCTTCCTTGCCGACCTTGTCCATTGCCTCGGCGATGATCTCGCCGATCAACGGGTCAGCGGCACTGATCGAGGCAGTCGCAGCAATCTGCTCCTTGGTCTCGACCTCCTTGGCCATGAGGCTCAGCTGGTCGCTGATAGCCACGACGGCCTTTTCGATTCCGCGCTTGAGCGCCATCGGGTTGGCACCTGCGGCAACGTTACGTAGGCCCTCGCGCACGAGCGCCTGAGCCAGAACGGTTGCCGTAGTGGTGCCGTCACCGGCGACGTCGTCGGTCTTCTTCGCGACCTCTTTGACGAGTTCGGCCCCGATCTTCTCGTACGGGTCCTCGAGCTCGATTTCCTTCGCGATGGAGACACCGTCGTTGGTGATAGTGGGGGCTCCCCACTTCTTCTCCAGAACGACGTTGCGGCCCTTCGGGCCGAGAGTCACCTTGACCGCGTCGGCGAGGGTGTTCATACCCCGCTCGAGCGCGCGACGGGCGTTCTCGTCGAACGCAATGATCTTCGCCATGTGGCTGCCGATCCCTTTCGCAACTGATGGAAGTGCAACCTCACCAGCGCCCGCGACGGACGACCGGACCCACGAGGCTTCGGTCGCCGCGCAGCCCGACCTCACTGAGAGAGGTTACGAGTACTTCACTCATTCAGGCCTAGCCGCCCGAGGGCTGTCACTCGGCCTGGTCGAGTGCTAACTCTATTGTTGGCACTCTCGGGGGTCGAGTGCAAGCCGGTCAACGATGTTCGCCCGTTTTTGAGCACAAAGTCGTGCCAGCCACGGCCCAGGAAAGGTGGTGGAGAATCCGCGGAGCAGTGGTCGAGTCGCCGTCGAGGGGTAGCCGATCTGCCTCCACGAGCCGGCTCGCCAACGTCGCTCACAACTGGGGCAGACGGATCCAAGCGTTGTCAGGAAAACAAGGTGGTACAGGTTCACACTGGGGATATGAGCAGCACAGAGCGCGAGGACGGCGGTATCGACAGCGGCTTCGAGCCGTACGGCGAGCGGGCCTATCGCGGACGGGGGCAACGGGGCGACGAGGTGGCCGATGCGCTGACGCGCGAACTCACCGAGGAATTCGCCTCCGATGATCCGGCCGCTGAGTTCGCGCCACATCGGGAGGGGTACCGCGAGGGAATTGTCGGGCGGCTCGTTGAGGACGAGGGCGGACCCAACGTGGCGCACGACGACGTCCTAGCCCACGATTCCGGTGAGGATGACGACCTAACCGCAGAAGAAGCAGCTCTGCACTACGTCGACCCCGACAACGACCCCATCCCCGAGTAACACCCCCACCCGTTCTTTTGCCATCAATGTGCCCCCGACTGCGCTAGACGCAGTTTTTCGTCCCCATTAGGCGCGCGCGCAACGCGCCCAGCCCCCTCGGCCGAAACATGAACCTGGATCAGCGGGGCGACGATCCTCGGGCGACGGGCGCGCCAGGCATGAACGTTTCAGGAGACGAGTTCGTGCACCAGGGATCGCAGCGTGTGCAAGTAGTGGTCGACGTCGGCTTCCGTGTGGTCAATACCTGCGGCCGGCCCCGAGCCTTCGATCGCCTCCCACACCCCCCGGTTCCCGCCATAGACACGAAGTAGCGCCCACAACGACGGGTGCAACTGGGTCCGCGCTTCGGCTGCATTAGTGGGCTGCGTGCCACTGAAGCAATATCCAGAGCGGTTAAACAAGCGATGCGCTCGCCAGGGCAAGCCAGCTTCGATCGACACAACGTCGATCCCATCGGCGAGGCGGGCGCCCAAACGTGCCGCGTTGTCATACACGTCGTCTAGCAAAACCTCAACAAGTACAGCCCTACACGCCGCCATCTGAAGCGCGTTGGCAAACAGCGTGCCTCCGGTGGCCCCCCAGCCGTCCGTTTCCATGAACGTCGCGAGCTCGGACCGCATCCCGTAGGCACCAACCGGAACACCGCCGCCGATCGACTTCCCGAGAATCACCATGTCGGGATCGAGATTCCAGCGACCGGTCAATCCGCCCGGCCCAGCCATCTGCGTGTGCGTCTCATCGAGCAGCAACAAGGTCCCGTGCTCGCGGGTGGCTCGTCGTAGATCGCTGTGGAAGTTTGGGCTGGGGAGGATAACCCCCTGGTGGTTGGTCATCGCAGGTTCGGTGAGCACTGCCGCGACCCGTCCCGTGCGCAGCAGAAGGTCGACAGACTCAATGTCGTTGAAGACGGCAAATGTGATGCCGGATACGTGGCCCGGCAAGATTCCCGCCCACTGCGGGACTGCTGCTCCGTCGACCGCGCGAATCGCCTGCGTCTCATCAGCGTGCCCGTGATAGTGACCGTCGAACAGCACCACAAGGTTGCGACCTGTGGCGCCGCGTGCAACCCGAAGTGCCTCTGACACAGCGTTTGTCGCCGAAGCGGTGAACTGCCAGGACGGTAAGGCGAAGCGGCGAGCCAACTCGCCCGCCACAACGAGCGCATCTTCTGTGGGCTGAAGAAACTGTGCGCCGAGTGCCAACCGGGCAGCAACGGCCTCGGTGATCTCCGGACGAGCGTGGCCGGTGAACACACTCGAGTCGGCAAGATTGAAATCGAGATAACGATGGCCGTCGACGTCGAGGATCCACTTGCCGGCGCCGGACTCCACCCACACCGGCTGGTGCTCATACAGGCTGGACATCCAGGCCATCGGGACCCCACGTGCCATACGTGGATGGGCGCGGGCCGTCAATTGTGCGCTCTTTGGCCGTGCCCGCTCGAATCGCTCGGTCTCGCGTTGGCGCAGCGCCTCGACGCGCACCTGCGTCACGCCGAACTTCTGCGTCATCTCATCACTCGCACGATCGTCCATGACCAGATGTTGGCAGAAAGTGCCAAGTCAGGAGGCTTGATGGACTGGTCGTTTGGCGCTCAATGCGAGCCCCGAGCGATCTCAATGGGGAGGAAAAACTGCGTCTAGCGCAGTCGGGGGCACATTGATGAGGAACTAGCCGCCGGCGACGGCGGGGATTATGGAGACGGACGCTCGTTCGCTGACCGGGGTGGCCAGACCGTCTGTGAAGCGGACGTCTTCGTCATCGACGTAGATGTTGACGAATCGTCGAAGGGCGCCTTGGTCATCAAGGACTCTGGCGCTGATTCCTGGGGCAACAGCCTCAAGAGCGCTGAGCAAGCCCGTGAGTTCGCCACCAGGGAAATCCACCTTCACCTCGGACGCGCCATCGGTGTAGGTACGCAAGATCGTGGGAATCCGAACTGAGACGGCCATCGTGACTACTTCCCTGTGGCTGGGGTCGAGGGGGACGCCAGTGCGGGCTGCTCGGGGCTACCAGCGCCAGCGCCAATGCCAGCACCAAAGCCAGGCAATTCAGCATCCGCCGAGACCGACGCGTCAGCCGAAGCCGGGCCAGCGCCAAGGCCAAAGCCAGGCAACTCAGCATCCGCCGAGTCCGACGCGTCAGCCGAAGCCGGTCCAGCACCAAGGCCAGCTCCAGCGCCTGCGCCAGCGCCAGCGCCACTGCCAATGCCAGCGCCAAAGCCAGGCAATTCAGCATCCGCCGAGACCGACGCGTCAGCCGAAGCCGAAGCCGGGCCAGCGCCAAGGCCAAAGCCAGGCAACTCAGCGTCAGCCGAAGCCGACGCAGGGCCCGCACCCGCCGAAGCCGACGCCGACGCAGGGCCCGCCCCGGCCGAGGCGACGGCCGACTCGGGCTCCGACGCGGTCGCGAACTGAGTGCCACGAGCAAGGGCCGCAGCGGCGGTTCGTGAATCTGCCGTGCGCGCAAGCACCGCGGTGACAGCGTCGATGTCTGCTGCAATCGTTGCGGTTGGCCCGACCTGACCAGCAATGGCGTCGAGGGTCTTCAACCCGTCGCCGGTGTTGAGGATCACGGTCTCAGCGGAAGGATCAAGGAGTCCCGCTGCCAGCAATTTGCGCAACGTCGCAACAACGACACCGCCTGCGGTCTCGGCGAAGATGCCCTCAGTCTCGGCGAGCAGACGGATACCTTCGACGATCTCGACGTCGCTTACGTCCTCAATCGCCCCGCCAGTTCGACGCACGGCGTCGAGCGCATAAGGGCCATCAGCTGGGTTACCGATCGCTAGCGACTTGGCGATCGTGTCGGGTCGAACCGGACGCACGACGTCGTGACCGGCACGGAAGGCAGCCGACACAGGTGAACACCCAGTGGCCTGCGCGCCGAACATGCGATACGGCGACTCGGCGACCAGCCCGAGTTCGATGAACTCCCGAAAAGCCTTGTCTACCTTGGTAAGCAGTGATCCCGATGCAATCGGTGCGACCACCTGAGCTGGCAGTCGCCAGCCCAACTGCTCGGCGATCTCGAAGCCCACCGTCTTGGAACCTTCGGCGTAGTAGGGACGAAGGTTGACGTTGACAAATCCCCAGTCAGCGGTGAGCGGATCACCGACAAGCTCCGAGCAAAGTCGGTTGACGTCGTCGTAGTTTCCATTGACCGCAAGCAGTGTGCCGCCATAGGTAGCAGTGGAAAGCACCTTGCCGTCTTCGAGGTTGCTCGGAATGACGACGACCGAACTCTGGCCCGCACGAGCCGCAGCAGCAGCAACCGCGTTGGCCAGGTTGCCGGTGGAGGCGCACGCAATCGTGGTCAGCCCCAACCGACGAGCAGCACTTTGCGCAACCGCAACGACTCGATCCTTGAAGGAGTGTGTGGGGTTGCCGCTGTCGTCTTTGACCCACAGGGTGCCGGTCATGCCCAAAGCTCTAGCGAGGTTGTCAGCACGCACCAATTTGGTCAGCCCGGGATTGAGGTTGGGCTCGCTGCCGGCAAAGGACGCCACCGGCAGCAGACACGAGTAGCGCCACATGGAATTTGGCCCAGCCTCGATCCGCGCGCGAGTCACGTCGACGAATTCATAGCCCACCTCAAGTGGGCCGAAGCACTCGACACACGCATAGGCCGCGCCAAGTGAGTAAGAGGTGCCACATTCACGGCAGGTGAGCCGGGCTGCGGGGCCAAAGTCTGGGGTTGGGGGCGGCACATCCAGGGCATCCTGGGTAACCGGCAGGTCCGCAGGTGATGCGGCGACCGAGACTTCAGCAGAAACAGATAGCGAGGTCACAACGAGGCCTTTCCCTCATCTTTCCAATCGACGTTCGATCGGACGGAGTTGGCACCTTCACCGGATGACCTCAAGTTCGCGACAGAAAATCGCACAACTCGCGGGGTATTCCGGGTGGTTGCCGGGGCTTCATCGGGCCGTATCCCTCTGCCCCTCTGGATGAGCAACTGTTCTGTTGTGCTGGGTGAGAGCCTCAGCCCCTGCCGTAAAAGCACGGCCACGTTCAGCCTGCAGGTGATCAGCACTCTATGCCAGTCCCGAGGGGCGGGACGAGCGCAGTCCATATCGTGAGATGGGCAGTTCTGGTCGGGTGGTGGCATCATTGACCTGCAGCACGGCCATCGAGGGGACGAGGAAGCATGCGCGCGGACGTATCAGATTGGTTTGCCCGGCGCACCACCAAAGCCGAGGAGTGGCCGCGGGCTGGCCTGCTCTCCACCAAGGGTGACACGACCGTCTCGGTTGTGCTCCCCGCGCTGAACGAGGAAGCAACCATCGGGCGCATCCTCGACCAAATCCACTTGGTCCTCGGCGACGGCGCCCCGAGCGGTCAGCGGCTCGTTGACGAACTCGTGGTGATCGACGGCGGTTCCATCGATCGCACCGCCGCGATCGCCCGCGATCGCGGCGCACGAGTGGAAGCCCGAGCCAGCATCCTGCCCGACCAAATGTCGGCATCGGGCAAGGGCGATTCGATGTGGCGTTCGCTCGCGGTCACCACCGGTGACATCGTCGTGTTCATCGACGCCGACTTGCAGAGCTTCACCCCGTCGTACATCACTGGCCTTCTCGGACCCCTGCTCACCGATCCTGATGTCGCGATGGTCAAGGCCGTCTACGAACGCCCGTTGTTCGACGGCTCATCGGTGATCAACGCTGGTGGCGGGCGAGTCACCGAACTGATGGCGCGTCCACTGCTCAATCTGCTCTGGCCTCAACTCGCCGGGATCATCCAGCCGCTGGGCGGCGAATACGCGGCGCGGCGCGAATTACTCGAACAGTTGCCATTCCCGTGTGGGTACGGGGTCGAACTCGCCCTGCTCACCGACGCCCTCGAGCGCTGCGGACTCGACGGGCTCGCCCAGGTCGACCTCGGTGTCCGGGTCCACCGGCACCAACACGACAGCAGTTTGGGACGCATGGCGGCGGAGATTCTCCGTACTGCATTCGAGCGGCTCGAGCGACGAGGCGATCTGTGCCATCTCGATGAGTTCGGCCGCAGCCTTACCCAGTTTGCACGCGACAGCGACGGATTCACCGAGCACGTTAGCGACGTGATGTCCCTCGAGCATTCACCGATGATCTCAGTCCCCGAGTACGCGGCGCGTTACCAATCCAGCGTCAACTGATCCAGCAATGAGGGCCCGACTCACTGAGCAGCGCCCCCGCTGCAACCCACTTAGTGAATCACTTCAGTCCGCGAGCAAGCCCCCGTCGCTGCGGAAGTCCCAGCCGAGCAAGCCCCCATCGCTGAGCAAGCCCCCATCGCTGAGCAACACCGTCGACGACCAGCACGTCAGCGTCGGCTAAGCAGTGCGCTCTGCATACCGGCTACGTCAAGTCGTCAACGCCGTCAACTTTTCGACACTGTCGGGTTTGGTGCTGGCGAAATTCCTTGGCGCGCAGTTGCGCCGCGGGCCAGACGGACTCGTTCTGGCCACCTCGGGCAGGCGACAACTTCCCTACATAGGTGCGATAACCATCGGCAACGTGATCGTGTTGCCCGGCGCTGGGCCATGGAGTGCTGAGTTGATGGCCCATGAGACTCGTCATGCCGGCCAATGGGCGGCGTGCGTGATCGTATTTCTGCCGCTGTACTGGCTAGCCTGCGCATGGTCATTCGCGCGATGCGGAGATCACTTCAGCGGCAACTGGTTTGAGCGCGATGCAGGGCTACACGCGGGGGGCTATCTCGAGCGTCCGCCCAGGACTCTATGGCGCGGTAAGAAACTCAATCCCCCCGCATCGGGCTAACGCACGAACCCTACTTCGGGTAATCGCTGCCAATCACCACGGTGATTTGCGATGTCGGCATCCCGCTGGCCGGCTTGGCGGTCGCGCCCGCCGACGGCAGATCCTTGCGCATGGTTGCAGTTGCCGTTTTCGGCCCTGGCGAGAAGATCGTCGTGCGAGTGGCCTTGGCCCCGTTGCCCACCGTAACTACGTGCCATCCCTTGGCGCTAAGGCTGGCCGCGACCTTGGCTGCCAGCCCCTTGCGATTAGTGCCGTTCAGAACAACGACATCAACTGAACGATCAGGCACTATCGCGATGACGGCAGACTTGGTCGGCGATGCTGATGGGGTAGCACTGGCACCCTCACTGGGCTTGGATGCACTGCTTTCGCTGGGCTTGGGGGTGGGGCTCGAGGAAGCCTGCGGTGAACTGCTCTCGGCCACAGTTCCAGGCGAGGTACCGGCGCCCTCTTGCACGTGCGACCAACCGGCAAGCAGTGCAAATGTCGACACCACCCCGAGGCCAATCGGCACGACATAGCGACGACCCCTGGACGGGACGCGGCGCGGTGGGCCGCCACCGGGCGGTCTGCCCTCACGATCACCCTTCACAAAGGGCGGCTCAATGTACGGACGATCGTCCATCGGGTCACCTAGCTGCTCGGTCACTGGGCGATTCGGCTGGAAGACGGGGTAGCCGACACCGCTGGTCGCCATGTCAGGGTCATGAGGAAGATACGAACCGGCAGAGCCAGAGCCAGAGGCAGAGGCAGAGTCGACGGAACGAGGGGATGGCTCTCCAAAAAACTGTGCGTTCGCTGCGGCGGCTGCGCTCGCAGCAGCGAGGCCAGAGTCAGGCTCGTCAACAACGAGTGAATCGGCAGCGGGCAACTGCTGAGCCAGACGGTCGTCGGCCACCTGGGTGGCAAAGTAGGCGGCGTACTCCGCCCCGATACCGGTAAGCGGCTCTGCAGCTCCGGCCGGAGAGTCGGCCGATCCGGCCGGAGAGTCGGCGGAGTCGGCCGGGCCAAAGCCGGGCAGCCGATATGGCGCGACCTCGGGCAGACCTGGGTCAGCCGATCCAACTTCGTATCCTGGGGCTTGGTGAGCCGAGGCTGTGACCACCGCTGGTTGTTCGCCGAATTGGGCCCCAGCCAGGTCGATGACGCCGGTCTCGTACAGCGTGCGATCAAAGAACGAGTCGGACGAAACAAACGCGGCACCTGAGTCAAAGGCCAGCGCCGGCAGCGCCAGCCCATACGGCGAGCCGAGATCGGCCGATCCTGCTAGCTCGTCGGCTTCAGTTTCGGGTTCGGGTTCGGCGGACTGACGCCACGGAGCTTCGTCGATTGCCGGGTAAACCGAAGCCAGCACGCTGGCTGGCTTCGAATCCGAAGTGTCGAACTCGCGCGCCTCGAACTGTGCCATTGCCGACAAGGTGTCACGACCAGACGACCCAGCATCCTCGACTAGCGCGGCATCGCTACTTTCGAGCGGGTCGCTCTGATCGAGCGGGTCGCTCTTTTCGAGCGGGTCGCTGCGATCGACATTGCTTGCCGTCTCGACAGGATCGCTTGAGGGCTCGCTCGATGGCAGTGCACTCGCACTCAAATCGGCCGACGCCTGGGCACCTGCATCGTCGAGGGCGAAAGTGTCAAAGCGATGGACGACGGTGTCATTACCCCAGTCGGGCCAGGCACCCTCGTCGAACTCAAGGAAACTTGGCGATCCAGGAGTAGCAGCATCGAACTGACCGGATCGATCGTCTGAGCCTGGTGTCATGACTGTCCCGACGTTCGGTAGAGCGGCGAGTTACAGCTCGATACCGAGGCGACGCGCGGATCGCGCACGCTGACGGGATGCCCGCATGCGACGAAGTCGCTTGATGAGCATGGGATCGAACTCGAGCGCGGCCGGATCATCAAGCAGCGCGTTGAGCACCTGGTAGTAACGCGTGGCACTCATATCGAACAGGTCGCGGATGGCCTGCTCCTTGGCGCCGGCGTACTTCCACCATTGGCGCTCGAACTCAAGGATCGAACGATTACGGTCAGACAAGGTGTCACCCGACCGCATCGGATCGACTGCGTGTGCGGTGTCCATGCTGAGTGCTCCTCGCCATACGAAGGCCGGTTATCCGGGGTATGACCGCGCCGGTTCGACGCGATGAGCCCCACTCTACGGTGCGAATCCCATCAGTGTCATTCACCCCACGGTACAAGGCGTCACTTGGGCGAGTTGAGCCCGATCCCCGCGCGAAATCGGTCAGTGCTGATATCGATTCCGCCGCAGGCGCCGACGCCGACGCCGACGCCGACGCCGACACTGCCGCCGACACTGAAGCCGACACCGATGTTGAGGTGCTGCTCATGGGCGCGCCACGTACACCTTGCGGAGGGTTTCGTGCACAGTCCATCGGCTTCGACTCCCCGCGGGATACGAACCGATGTCACCTGGCCCAACGTCGAGTGTGGGCCCGCCCTCGATCTCGATCGTCGCCCGCCCGGAGAGCACTACGAAGACCTCATCGGCCTCGACGTCGGTGCTCACGCCAATGCCGTGCTGCCAAATCCCGATGGTCAGCGAATCGTCGTCGTAGACCCCCAAATGACGGACCTCTGGATCGCCCGACACCACCTTGGTGGGGTCGAGAGGAAGGTCTTCTAGGGCGTCATCGGCCATCGAACCAGCCGGGATGACACGCGCTACAGCGGAGAACATGTAACCAGGGTAGGCCCGATGCCGCTAAGGCACCTCATCCGTTGCGGCGGACGGGCTATCGCTCATCTGGCCAGCAGAGCCAGAGCTGGCCGCAGCGAGCGCGGCAATTGCCCTTTCGAGGCGAATCAGCCGCTCGTTGATCTCGTCCAGCGAGACAGGCAGAGCAGCTTCAGTTTCAGCACCAGCGGCTGGCTCATCAACCGGACCGCCGACGAAGCGGGAGGCGATACTGGCCGTGACGATGGAGATCGTGGCCAGGCCAGTGAGGATCACCGCGGCCCCCACCCAGCGCCCAGCCTCGCTGACCGGTACGAAGTCGCCGTAGCCCACCGTCGCAATGGTCACCAGCGCCCACCAGGAGGCCTGGCCAAAGGTGTGGATATTCGACCCGGGGTAGTCGCGTTCAGCCGCCAGAACTGCGACCGAACCGAAGGAGATCACGAGCACGGTGAGATAGAGGGCGTATGAGGTGAGCCGTGAGCGCAGCCGTCCCGGAGTTTGAACCATCCGCACGAAGACATACCCGATCAAAACAATCCGTAGCGGTGGAACCACCACGGCCAAGATGAGGAGCCAGTGCCGGCGAGCGAAAGTGCGTGGCTCGTCGTCGATGATCCAACGAATGACCAGATCGAGGGCGAAACCCGCCCAGCCAACCCAGATCAGGGGGTTACCGGAGCCGTAACCGGATTCCCGAGTGCTCATGACATCCAGCAGCGAACCGACGATCAGACCGATTCCGAGCGCGAAGATGGGCAATCTCGTAAAGCGCTGATAAGCGTCGGTCTTGGACTCGCCCACTCGGCGCCCAAAAATGGGCTCACGGCGTGGCTTTGGGTCAGTGTTCTCGGCGGCAGGCTCGCCCGAAATCAGTTCAATCACGCATCTATCTTCTCGGCGGATCGCCCTCCAGCGCAGATGCGACACGGTGGGGTATCACCACAAAAGTCCCGCTGCGCCTGGCGCCAAAATCCCTGGCGCATCACCAGCGCGTACCTAGCGCCGAGATGCCGCACAGGACACACACCTGATCGCCCAGGGGTGGATCTCCAAGCGCCCCTCCGGGATCTGACCACGGCAGTCATCGCAGCGGCCATAACTGCTCTCGTCGAGCTTGGCTAAGGCCCGTTCGACATCGTTCAGTTGCACCAGCATGAGCTCATGCGCCGCCACATCCGTGAGCCGTTCGACCGCGATGCTGGTGCCATCGCCCACGCGCTTACCGAATGAGATATCGCCCGTGTCAACGGGTGCGGCCGCGAGGTTATCCGAACGAATCATCAGATCTGCTCGCTTATCGTCGAGCACGGCTCGCACGTCGTTCACCTCGAATGTCATGGTGCTCCTGCCCTTCTCGCTGCTGCGATCTCGCACTCCCAACTGGCTAGCAAGGATCCTGCCCGCTGACAGCGACTCAGCGCGGCAGATTGCGACACATCTGAGCCGTTCGGCTGATTTCACGCAAGACCAGCCCGCCCTGCCCCGATATGACAGATATGGGGAGCCTGCCGCTGTTGAAAATCTGCGCCGCGGTGCTCAGCAGTGCTGCGGTTGTGGTCGCGATACCCACGCTCGCCAGCGCAGTGCCAGCCAGCGCAGTGACGAACGTTCAGCCCACGATAAGCCAAGCCCCTCAGCCGGTGCAGGGGGCCGCAGTCCCGGCCTCAAGAACTGACGGCGCAGCGAGCGTCTCCACCTCGATTCCGGCAATCGCGTTCCAGCCCGAGATCATCAGCACCGACGGCCGGTTGCGGGCTGCGGTGCTCGTCAACGCCTCGCAGGTCGCGGGCGTTGCTCGGCTCATTCGAGATGGCGTCCCTACCGATTGCTCCGTGGCAGCCCTCCCCGGTGTCATTGCATGGTTGACGTGCGCGTTCGGCAGCGACACTGCGGGGGCTGATGGCGTCAGCGACCCCGAGTCGACACCGGTCGCCGGCACCACGTCGTACGAGGTAGTGGTCACTCTCGCCGACGGTCGCACTGCACGTCACGCAGTGACGGTTCGACCGTGACGGTTCGACAGTGACGGTTCGACAGTGACGGTTCGACAGTGACTTTGACCTTGAAGCAGTCGTAGACCGGGCGATGACCATGGGCTGCCCGCCAGAGGACATATGGGCCGATTTACCACCCGCCCCCAAAGCGCGGGCCTTACGGCTGGGTAGTGATAGTCACGATCGGCTGGGTCGTGAGATCCGGCACGCGAGAGGCACTTTGGGCACCGAGATAGATGCACACAGCGGCCGTGGCCAGCAGCGGATACAGCCACCAAGCCCTCCAGATCGCTCGGCCCGACTTCGCCCGCCTAGCCGATTCCTCGGCAATCCGGCGCTGCTCGGCACGGCTCAGCGGCGCCGTTTGCCCCACACCTGCGGCGCCGGCGTCGACAGTTGAATAGTTGCTGGGCGCGGCAGCCCGACGGCCAGGGGCCGAGGCACCCCCAGCCCGTCGCGACTGTGCTCGGCTAGGTGAGGTTTGGCCATTCGAAGTGCGGTTATCCAAAGACATGTTTGCCTACCAATCGTGGTCGGCGCCCAGCGAACAACAGCCCGCCGCCGATGCCAACCGCGGCCAATGCGGCCAGCAACAGATCGATCGAGTCAGCCCCGGTGTGGGCGAGGTTGTCACCATTGGCACCAGTTGACGAGATCTGGCCCGAGCCAGCAGTTGATCCGCCGCCGTCACCACCGGCACTCGGCGGAATCGGGGTAGCGACCTCGGCGCTCGAGCCCCCAGTCGATGCTGCCGGGCTGGCGGAGGGATTGAAGACGTAGAACACGAACGATGCGCTGCGCTTGCCGCCTGCCGCAGCTAGGACGTAGACACTCGACGGCAACTGCTTTGCGAGTACTACTACGACTGATCCGCCCCCCGTGCCATCGGTGACCAATGCTGCATTGAGGGTGTCGTTGCCGACCATGAACGTGACCAGCGATTTGGCCGGGAAGTCGCGCACGGTCAAGCGGATCGGCTGGCCTACGCGCACCTGTGAACCTTCAGTCACCGCCCTGCCGCTCTGGTCAAAGACCACGACAGTCGCTACTCCGTTAACCTTCAACGGCACCCGCGCTGAGGTGGCCGGGGCAAAGGCCGCGCCAGTCGATGGGGAAAACGCAGCAGTGAGAGTGACCTGCCCAGCGGAACGCGAGTTGCTCTCGATCACCGCCTGGCCACCCACCACATTCGCGGAAGCAACAGCCACACCATCGGCATAGAAGGTCACCACGCCTGCCGCATTAGCGGGCTCGACTACGGCGCGGAAAGTGGCCGGTGTGAACGTCTCGAGCTCGCCACCGGGTTCGACGAGCAAGTTAACCGTCGTGCTGACCACGGCGGTCTGCCCGACCGTGGTGCTCGCCGAGGCCGCGGGCAGGCCGAGCATGTTGCCGAAAACAAGGGTCAGGCCAAGCAGTGCCAGAACGGGGCGAGAAGCTGCACGGTGCAACTGCTTCTCCCTTCAGCGCAACTCAACTATGCACAAATCAACGGCAACCTACCGATGACGGACTCCACGCACTCAACGTGCGTCAACGCAAATTTGCTTAGCCTCGAATCTGGACGAACTCGAGCCACAACCTCACATTGTCGATCTTGACTACACGGTGACCGAATCACGTGCACGCAGGCTGCTGATCCGATGCACAAAGCGGGTCATTCTGGTGAACGAAGGGCAACGACATCCCAGCAACTCAACGGGAGCCGCGCATTGCGCAGGGCGACTCCCGTTGAATTGCGCGCACTACTTGTGCGGACTACTTGTGCGGACTACTTGTGCGCACCACTTGTGCGCACTACTTGACCGCACTACTTGACAGTGACCGCCACTGTCACGAGCGACTTGTTCGTGTAGTTGGCCTTGATAGCCGTGACCGTGACAGTCACCTTCTTGCCCTTGTCGGCAGGCTTGAGCTTGTAGGTCTTGGCCTTGCCCACCTGCGTGGTCCCACGCTTCCACACATAGGTGTACGAGGTCGGAACCGGAGTCCAGGTGCCGACATTTGCAGTCAGCGTCTTGCCGACCGCGGCTGTACCAGTGATCTTCGGCTTGACCTTATTGACGAAAACGCCCTTGGTCACTGAGAAGGCCAGAGCAACCGACACCGGCGACTGCTGGTAGTTGAGGTAGTCGGTCGGGGTGAAGACCGCGGTAAAGGAGTGTGCTCCTACCGCCGGCTGGAACGCCGCCGACGTCGCGGCACCCGCACCACTCACCACGACAGCCGGCACGCCCGTGATCAGGTTGCCGCTGTCCTTGAATCGGATGGTTCCAGCCACGCCAGCAGTTGCAGTGGCGGTGAGCCTGATGGTGTTGCCGAAGGCGCGCGGGCTCAAAAGTGATGAGGTCGGCTTGGTCACAGTGGTGGGCGTGCCGAGCACGGTGAACGCTAGATCACCCGATGTTGCGCCGGTGTAGGACGACGCATTTGCCGGCGTGAAGGCAGCAGCGAACGTGTGGTCACCAGCAGCGAGAGTGACCGGTACCGACGTCGCGCTGAAGTCCACGCCGACGGTAACCGGTGTGCCGACGTTAGTGCCGTCCTCGGAGAACTGGATCGTCCCGGCCACCGAGGCGATCGAGGTCACGGTGATCTGGGTACCTGCGACCTGCGGGCTAGCAAGGCTGGGCACCGGAGTGCTTACCGCCGCCTGGATGGTCGACGACACGGGGTAGACCACGCGCCACGCCTGCGGTGCGAGACCGTCGTAGGTTGCGCCTCCCAGCGCCGCCGGGTTGTACTCGATGTCGACAGCCCAGTACTTGCCATCAGCGCTGACACCAGAGCCTGAGTCGCCCATCCGAAGTTCGAACACGTTCTGGTAGGCGACCGAAGACACATCGAGCGTACCGCCGCTGAGCAGGTCGGCAATCGGAGTCGTTCCCGTGGGCCACAAGCGCTTTGCGATCACCGGGCCGACAGCGACCGGTGCGCCGGGCGCCGTGCTGAAGGCCGTTGCGGGTTGCAACGCGAGGTCGGCGAACCAAGTTGACGGCGTGGCGTTGGCGTGGTCCGGGAGAGCGATCCACAATCGGGCCAACGTTGCGCCGGTGCGTGCTGCCGCGGTCTGGCCCGCGTAGTACTGGCCCAGGACGTTGAAATCGGTACCGCCGGTGATCGCACCGCCATTGGTGTCATAGATCTTGATCGCCCCCTTGAGCGCTGTGTCGCCAGCAACCCACGGAGGATTACCGGTGTAGGCAGACGCCGGGGCACCTGCGCTGACCATGCCCGTGGCTGCGACCGCAGCAACGACGAGACCAGTCACTAGACGTGCGAACCGAGTGTTCATTGGGGTCCTTGGTTTGTTGTTGACGAGCTAGGACGTTGCGGGGTGAAGCGGAGCAGAGCGCAAGAGCGGCGAGGTTTCATCGCGGATCGCGATTACGTGAGGAGGAGGTCCTTCCAAAGACAAACGCGCCGATAACAAGCCCGACGACTCCAAGACCGAGCAAGACTGGCCACGTACCCAAACCGGACGGGGATGAGTCACTTACGGATGCGGCATCGACAACTTCCGGGGCAGCAGATTCACCGGCAGCAACCGGCATTGGGACAGCAGCGGATGACGAACTAGTTGGCTGGGCTGACGAGCCAGGCGAAGGATCTGTACCCGTCGCGGGGGCGTTGGCCCACGACGGTGTAGCGGTCGGAATTGCGCTCGGAGGTAGATGCAATTCTTCGCTCGACTTGGCGACGCCGGCATCGCACGCTGGCTTCGCGATACCGCTGACGAGGGTCCAAGTATTTCCGGTCACTTTGATGACGGCTGCCGCGTAATCGACTGTGCGCGGCGCTGTATCGACGTTCGACAGGATCATTCGCAACTGCACCAGGCCGCCCAGTGCAGGCGGAAAACTCTGGTTCTGCCATTCGAGCGGCGGGTCGGCCAGGGTCGCGGCAGCCATTGGTGCGGCGAAGTTCGAGTACGGCGACGACGCCGTCATCTGGTAACCAACCCAATCGCCCGGGTTGCTATTAGGTAGTGGCGAGAAGGCATAGATGGCTGCCTTCTGGGCCGCACCTCGATAGGCGGTTGGCGCTGCCTCATCCGAGACGTACTTCCAGACGAACGGCACGTCGCCAATTCGTCCCGACGTCACGGGCTTGTTGTCCTTGCCACAAAAACCCAATGCCCCCATGGCATGTGGATCTTTGAACCCAGCATCGTTGCCCCAGGCAAATGCGGGTGACACAACCGCGAGCGCCACCGTGAACAATGCGACGCTTGCCCGAAGCGCCCGTCGCGAGCCTGTGATCCTCATGAGCCCTCCGATGTCTGTGCGCCACTGCTGACCAGATCGATCGCAGCATGTGCACCCGTCGGCACCTGCGTCTGGCCAGCGACTGATGGAAGTGGCCGGCGGATGCGGATCAGCCCCGCGGCCACGAGGCCCAGACCCAAGACCACTGCGAACAAGGTCCAAGGCACGGCCGCGAAATGGGTTGATGCGGACGCCACTTCGCTCGGTGGATTCGCATCACCGGCAACCGCGAGAGCGACGACAGTCACGGACGCGGTGTCGAACACGAAGGGCGATACGCCAGGGATGCTCACTCTCACCTTGGCAGTGTTGCCAGGGAGAAGCATGGGTACGTCCTTGAGTCCTTGGGCAAAGACTGTCGGTCCGGTAACCCCGCGCACGCTGACTTCTTGGCGGCCACCAAGGCGAACATTTCCCGTGTTCTTCACCGTGTACGAGATAGTCGCTACACCTGGCTCAAACGGACTCAGTGGGGCTGCGAATGAGGCACTCAAACCCTCGATCTCAAGCCCGGCCTGCAATTCGCCGGCCACGCGCAGGTTCAGCCGCAGCGCAACGCGCTGCTCCAGAGTCACGTCAGTGCCTGGGCTCCCCGCTTGACCAGGGGTCTGGCCCTGCGTCACCAACGCGGCCACTACACCAGCGAGGTGATCTCCAACATAGGCATCTTGCGGGACGCGCACTGTAAAAGGGATATAGGCGGTCTCGCGCGGTTGAAGCACGATGTAGCCCTTGCCCGTGGGTGTGTTGAACGTGACCCAGGACGCCGAATCCTTCTTAGGCCCATAGCTGGGCTCCAATCCGACACTGCCATCAGGACCATTTGTCGCATCTGCCGCGTAGATGTTCAAGCTCACCTGCGAGTAGGTCAGGTTGACCACGGCCATCTCGTCCGAGACGACGCCCCCACGTGCGGCCAGCATGGTGAAGTTGGCGCGACGGTCGATCTTGCCTTTGGTACTTGGTCCTAGGCCGAAAGTCACGACCGACTGCCCCACCGTGTCTGCGCTTGATGCCGCGGACGGGCTGGCACTCGCACTTGCAGTAGGCGAAGCGGAGTCGGCAAGCGCCGGTCCGGCCAGGCCAGCAAGGACCCAGAACATAAGCGCGGAAGTGGCAGAACCCGCGCGCAGAAGCCTTGATCTCGTCACATTCACACCACAACGTGTCCCCATGGCCCGCGCGCGAAGTAAAGATGAACGGCGGATGACGAAAGCGGGGCGAACCCAGGTGGATTCGCCCCGCTCTTCGAACATATGCCACCCACCAAGGGGATGGCCCGGATATCAGCTTCCGATGATCGAGAAGGTGATCGTGCCGGTGTAGGTACCGTCAACGGTGTTCGACGGTGCCGTGATGGACAGCGTGCCGTTGGTGACCGTGGTACCCAGACCAGCGTTGACGTGCTCAACGATGTGCGAGCTCACGCCACCAAGGCCGAGGCTTCCAGCGTCGGCTGCGGCCACGTGTGCCGCGGAGGCGTTGTTGAAGCCGGTGATGTTCTGAGAGGACGTGGCAGCACCCGGGGTCTGCGCACCAAGGAAGGTGGCAGGGGTGATGTTCGTGCTCGTGAGAGCAGTGACATTGAGGCCCACGTTCTGGGCGTTGATTGTCTGGTTAGCGGTGGGCGAGGAAACGCCTGCCTTGTACAGGTTGGATGCGATCGCACTGAGCGTGTAGGGCAGGTTGCCAGCGCGAGTGTCAGCAACCGAGATGCCTGTAATGGCAACAGATGTCGAGTACTCAGTGGCGGCAGCGTTCAGCGTCATCTGGGGCAGTGCCAAAGGCGAGCCGTTGACGGTGTTGTAGGGCGAGGAGATAACCAATGTGCCAGCGCCGATCGAGGTGCTGATGTTGTCGGTCACGTTCGCGTAGAGAGGCGCTCCGATGATGACCGAGCCAGCAGAGCTGGTCGAGGCACTGAAGGCCAGCACGTCGGTCGGGGTGAACACCGCGGTGATTGCGCTGTGTGTACCCACAGTCAACGAGGTGGCAGCAACGGTCAGCGTGAACGGGCTTGCCGAATCGGTGCCGATTGAGTTGGCGCCGTCGAAGAACTGCACTGAACCGGTGGTGACAGAGGCAGAGTTGCTCGTCTGCGTGACGACCGCGGTAACCGTGACGGTGTCAGTTCCCTGAATGGCTGGGGTGGCAGTGGACGTGACCTGAAGAGTAGTCGTGGTCGCGGGGACCGCGCCCTGGGTGATCACGTACGTGACATTCGCGCTCGTGCTGTCCGCGTAACCGATGGTGTTCGCGGGCGGCGTCGTGGCAGTGAACACAGCGGTGACCGTCTTGCTGCCTGCGGTAAGAACCGACGCCGCGGCCGAAGTGGCCGAGCCGGCCGAGACCGCAACTGCAGAACCGTAGTTGACGCCATTGACCTTGAACTGCACGGTGCCGGTCGCAGCTGACGGCGACACGGTGGCGGTGAAGGTCGGGGCGACTGTCGTGTCGGTGCCGCTACCCAGCGCCGGGGTGGCGGAGGAAACGGTCGTGGTGGTCGCCGGGGTGGAAACGGCCTGGAGCACGCGCCATGCCTGCGGCTGGAGGGTGTCGAAAACCGTGCCGCTACCCGTGGCTGCGGGGTTGAACTCGATGTCAACGGCCCAGTAGCGTCCACCACCGTTAACGCCACCCGCACCTGAGTTCGTCATGCGAAGCTCGAACACGTTCTGGTAGTTGGTGGTGGTGCTCAGCGTTCCACCGGAGAGGGTGTCGGCGATCGGGGTCGCGCCTGCTGGCCAGTTCGCCTTGGCGATGACCGGACCGACAGCGGTTGGCGCTGGCGACGTGGTGGTCATCGCGGTCGAGGGCTGCAAGGCCGCGCTGAACCAAGTGGACGGAACGGCGTTGGTGGCGTCGGGGAACGCGATCGACAGGTTCGCCAGCGTGGCGAGGGTGGTCTTGGTCGTGGTCTGGCCAGCGAAGTAGTTGCCCAGCGCGTTGTAGTCGGTACCACCGGTGACCTGAGCACCGCTGGAGTTATAGATGAAGATTTCACCGTTGCGAGACGTGTCACCAGCGACCCACGCGGGGGTCGTCGTGGGGTATGCAGCGGCCGAGACGGCGGTGGCGAGGCCAGCGCCGGCAAGTGCGAGGGCGGAAACCCCGGCAACGACCGATTTCATGCGAAAGTTCATGAGATCCTCTTCGTTGAGTCTGTTGAGCGGATTGAGTCTGTTGGGCCGATTCACGGTGTGGGGGCGGGAGGCAAAATCCCGCCCCCACACGCATGTGTGAATCTTCGTTCAGGTCGAACTACCGATCGGGCTGAGATCCCTTACGGCTCAAGGAGCCCAAGATCACGGTCCGGCGATGGTGTTCGCGTACGTCGGGACGATGCCCGAGGTCGAGACGAGGGCCTGGCCTGACGCCGACGCGATGTAAGGCGCCCCGCCCGGTCCGTAGGTGTTGCTCGAGGTGCAGTTGGTGCCCGACACGATGGCAACGCCAGCCGCGGTGGTTCCAGAGCACGGGTTGTAGAAGAGCGTGCGCACCCAGTTACGGGTACCACCGGGCTGGAAGATCGTGGTGCTGTTGATATCTGCATCGCGGAAGTAGATGTACATGTTGCGCGAGACGGACCACGCGGTGCTAAAGCCCGTGCCGTACTGGTAGGTGACGTTCGGGGCAAGCGGTGTGCCAGCAGCGACACAAGCGGCGCGTGCCTGGTTGGGGGATGCTGCAGCGGCAGACGCCGCGACCTGAGCGTAGGCACAGGACGGGTCGAGGAAGTAGCCAGTGCCGACCGAAGTACCCGCTGAGTCCTTACCCAGGAACATGTTCAGACGGCCCGACGACATCGGCTCAATCGCGTTAGCAGGTGAGCCTGAGGCGTCGATCGCCTCGGGGTCATTCTCTTCTGCGTTCACGGTGCATGCACCGATTGTGGAATCGGTCAGACCCATCGCTGTGAGGAATGATGTGCGCGTGCCCGAACCGACCTGCGGCATGATCGGGATCACCGTGCCAGCGGTACCCGAGCCAAGGCTGGCCGAGCTCCAGTCGGTGTAGCCCGCGGTGCACTTGTAGATCTCGGTGATCTGCGCAATCGTGAGACCAGTGGCCGGCGCGTTCGTGGTGCTTGAGGTCAGCATGGCGAGAATGTCAGTGCCAAGCGTGATCGAGTCGTACACCGCACCTGAGGTGCGCGCGGATGAAGCGCGCGAGAAGTCGATGTCGTGGCGGCCCGCAGCGACGTCAGCCTTCAGTGCGAGGAACCCGGCTCCTGAGCCGTTGGGGCGCATGACTGGCTTGTTGCCAGCGCGCAGCACGATCGTGCTGTTCAATACGCATGGGCGGTCACCGGTGTGGGTCGCGCTCTGGTTACCGGTACCGGTTGAAGCACCAGTTCCCGGGGCGCAGTTGCTCGTGGCAGCAGATGATCCGTTGACGCCACCTGCGCCGTAGGCGAGGCGTGCGTTGGCATCTGGGGTGGCGTCGAAGTTGATGACCTTGTTACGGGCCGTGGCGTTGAAGCCGGTGTTGCCGATGTAATCCCCATCGGCCATGAAGTCGATGGCGAACTGGACGGTGTCTGACCCTACGCCGACAACGTCGCTTGACGACGGTGCGTAGTCGGCAGAAGCCGGTGCGGCAGTGACGAGTGAGAGCGCGAGGGCTCCAGTCGCGACTGCGGCTACCGCGAGCTTCTTGATCTGCATTGCTGTCCCCTTCCGGACAGAGGTGTGAAGTACGCCCACTCCCAAGTGCGGGTGCGAACGGGTACACAGTGACGGGCTTACCCCTACGACTTAAGGTGCACTTGCTGAACACCGGATGAACCTGTGCGTACGTTCCAGGTGCGCTCGCCAGGATCCGGAGACGGCAAATTAGAGCCAGAACCGGTTAGGGCCCATTGCTTCGCACACGCGGCTAGGGCACCGGGGTGCAGCGGGGCCTCCCTGCCGCGCGGCTTAGGGAGCAGCCCGGCCTAAACCAGGTTGGGCAGCAGCTGGACAGCAGCTTGGCTCACTGCCCACATCGCAGCCAGCACAAGTGGCAGCACTACGAGCCAGGCCTGCCAGCCACCCCAACGGCTGCGGGCCCAGACCATAAACACCAGGGCCCCGATCAGAAGCGGGAGGGAAAGTGTAAGTGGCAGAAGGGAACTCGGATCACCCTGTAGTGCCGTCTCGGCGGTGGGCACAACGGCAGGACGCCCTGGTGGATAAGGCAAAGCCACACCGTTGAGCTTCGCGTCGAGGTACACGACACCAGTGGGATTCCAGGCACCAAGTCGTCCAGACCCTTGCGCCGTGGCCAAGGTGAGTCGTCCCTCGCCCGACTGGAGCGGCTGCGGAAAGGCATCCCTAGCGTGACGAACATCGGTGACGACGTAGGTGAAGACTCCCTGCCCAGTGGTTACCGTGATGACGGCGCCGGGCTTGGCGGTCGCGATGCCAGCGAAGGGTCCGTTGAACATCGCGGCTCGACCATAGAGAACGCTCACGCCTCGCTGGCCAGGAAGTACGGTGTCGCGTCGGTGCCCTGGCCCAGCCATGAGATCGCCAGCAGCAGTTCCTTCGACAACCACGACGTCTGTGATGTCCAGACCCGGGGCATTGATCAGGGCAACCGGAACACCCGGCTTGACGGCTCCACCAAGGGGTGCGACCTGCAGCGCGAGTTGCTCGCGAAAAGTGCCGTAGAGAATGCTCTGACTACGCGCTTCCGCCAACGGCGTCAGCGCGAAAACGTAGAGCAGGAACCAAGCCGCGAGCAGACACGCCGTGGTGAGAGCCCAGACGATGATCCCCCTGCCAGGCGTCATGGGCGGCAGCGGTTGCCGATTTCGCCTCACGCCGCCGAAAACGCTCGACCGGGTGTCGCGGCTCGCACCCGGCCGTGAACCGGGAGTGCTCGGCGAAGCAACGTCGTGCGCAGCCGCTGTGGACGCGACCGAGACGTCGCGATAAGAAGTGCTCATGCCGGTCTGCGCCGCGAGAGGATCAAGGCAACAAGTCCGGCGAGCAGTGCGATCGCAGCGAGCACCGGCACAAAGCCCGCGGTCATACCCGGGGTCAGGTCTGCGGTGCTTCCGGTGGCCACCGCAGTAATACTGACTAGAGGGGAAGGGGTCGGAGTGGCGGCAGGCGTTGAGGTGCCGGGGTCAGGCGTGGCGCTCGGGCCAGTCGTCGGAATCACTGCCCCACCCGAACTGTCTGGGGTACTCGACGCGGTCGGTGTCGGGACGGGAGACGGGGTGGGTTGCGACCCATCGACCGCTGGCACGAATCCGGCCTGCGCCTGGATAGCCGCCGCAGCCGATTGCGAGTAAGCAGCCAAAGCACCAAGGCCGTGTGCCGCCGTGAGCGGGAGGTAGCCAGGCGCCAGTTGGCCATTACCCAGCCCAGGCACCTGTCCAGATGTCGAAAGGCTACGAACGAGGGTCGCGTAACGCGAGGCATCGGCCGACGAAAGACCTTGGGTGGGAACGTCGATCGACATCAGCAACGTGCCTGGATAAGCCTGCTTCCCGGCATCGCCGCGAAGTGCTGCGTAGGGAATCGGCCAGGTGCCAAGATGCATATCGGGCTTGAACAGTTTCGCCGCCGCAGCCATACCCGCGGATGTCGGAGCCACAAAGGTTCGACCGGACGAATCAGTGAATGCCTTTGCGGCGCCAGCAGTCGTATGGCTCAGGAGCGAGGCCATCGGGATCTGGTAGCGCTCGGCATCGGCCACCGAGATCAGGCCAAAGAGAGCGCGTCGGCCGGGCACAACACGACCCACTGAGGTGAGTTTCTGATTGGGCTGGCCGGCGTCCTTGCAGATGATTTGTGAGTTCGACAGGCCAAACTGCATGTTCAAAGTCACGGTGGCAGGGTTCGACACCGGTGCGGCGACCAAAGGCAGCCAGGGCAACGGGTTTGAGGCGAAACATGGCGAGTTGGTAGCTGCATAAGCGTAGACATACCCGTCGAGTTGCGGCCACGAATCCACGGGCAACGAGATCCCCTTGTAGGTCGGGTTGACCTTCATTCCCCACGGGTCGGCAGCACCGTCAAGCCAGGCACGCGCGTCGGGGTCGGCATCGATGTAGGAGGTCAGCGCGGCCATCACGTCGCTATCACTTGCCATGGCGTACAAGGTCGACGCTGGGAGTCCGTCATAGGCATTCTTGGACGTCATCATGTTCGGGTTCAACGCGCGAAACTCTGGATCAGCCACGATGTCAATCGGGTTAGTTGCCAACTCCGGGTAGGAAGCCTGAACGCCAGTGAGGCCTGCGTAACTCATGGTCAGCATCTTGGCCAGCAACCGCGGCGTGAGGTTTGCCTTGGCTACCTCTTGACCGTCTGCGTTATCGAGGCGCATGCCAATGGCGAAACCGGAGACGGTAAGAGGCGCCTGCACAATCGGCTTGGTGAACTTATGGTCGGGAGGGCCGGCGGAGAAGGCTGCCTTAATCGAGCCGGTGTCGAGCAGGTTGCGAGAGCCTGGCTCGCTGAACTGGACATGCTGGAACTTGAAAAGCTTGGGATTGAGGCAAAAGCCCGGGCCCCACTGCTGAGTTGCCTGCACCAAAGCCTGCGAGCCATAGACGAAGGTGGGTGCGTCATTGCTCACTAGGTCGCACACGTTTGCCGGCTGAGCAAAGGACAACGGGAACGACAGGCGATTGCGCCAATTCGAGGCACTCCACCACAGTTGCCCACTAACACTGAGATCCTCGACGTCTACACCACCTCCGGCCTGCGCCCCCGGCGCGTAGTAGCCCTGCTTCTGGCAGAGCAGATCGGCTGAATCGCGGTCCGTCTTCGGCGCTGGCTGATCGGCAACAGGGAGATCGGCGGCCGCGGTGTCACAACTAATACCCATGATCGGGACGACCACGAGAGAGCACGGAACGGTCTCGCTGCAACCCAGCGAGGCATTCGAATCGACAGTGTTGATGACGAAGTTGCTTGAGCCATTGCCAGCGAGATCAGTGACCCCATATGTCGTGTTGCTTGGCGCCGTGATCGATCCCCCGCCAGCTTCTGGAGCAATGCCCGCACACGAGAAAGGCCCCCCGCCATAGACGGTTCCGTCAGTACCGATGAACGGGATCCAGTGCTGCGCACCTGCCACTGCACTGCCGCACGCGGCCGGGATCGGGTCAGGGACCCCCACCACTTGTTGACGGTCCGGCGCGGTCGCGTAACGGTCGACCCGATACGGCGGCCACAAGAACGTCGAGCTGCTCTTGGCTCGCTCCTCTGGATCAGACGTCCAACAGGTAGTGGGGTTCAATGCCTTTGCAGCCGTGGTGGAATCAAGGCCACGGCACTGCAACACCACTACCGGATACTCCTGCTGCGCGGCAGAGCTTGAGTTGCGGTCTGCAACGACTCCGCCCGTGGGATGCGCACCCTGCCAAGTCACCTTGATCGCCTGACGATCACGCAGACTTTGGGTCTGGCTCACAGTCACCGAGACATCACGCACGTCGACCTCAATGTCGCTACCGCGGACCAGATGCGTGCGCGACGCCGTCACTGTCTTGGTCACCGCGCCACCATTTGATGCAGCGTCAGCGCCGCCCATCGGCCCAACAAGGGCAAGCATCGCTAGCGATCCAGCGCACACCGCCGCGGCAACCCTGCGCATCGGCCTTGAGCGTCTGAACCGCACGCTTGATCTGTTAACCGCGTTCATGCGGTGCCTCGTCGGCGGATCCAGAAGAAGTACACGGCAGGTGGAAGTGCGAAAAGTGCTAGCAACTCAAGCACAACCACCGGCGCCAAGGAGCCAGCGAGATCAGTGGCACGGTACGCCGCAACATCGGTCACCGTGCCCACCACGTCAGAGCCTGAACCAGCAGTGTCCGGCCCACCTTGGGGTTGCCCAGTATCAGGGTTGACGACTCCACCGCTACCGCCATTGTTGCCACCATCTGGCGTCGTGCCACCGGTCGGTGCAGCACTCGGCGACGGGCCACCGGTCGGTGCAGCACTCGGGGTAGTGGAGTCACTGGTCGCCGAAGGCTTGGGGGTTGGATTCCCGGTGGTGCCGTTGTTGCCACCATCGCTGCAAGGTCCAGCACCCCGAGCATCACACGCGGGTGGCTGAGGCGCGATCTCGGCGAGGTAGTTGCGCTTTGGATTTCCCTTGACGAAGGTCGGGTTGTTACACGTGTTGACGCTCTTCTGCGAGAGGTCAACACCAGGATCGGCCAACTTCAGCTTTGCCGTCTGATCGAAGGAAGCCTGCACCAAGTTGATGGGCAGGGGCGAGTATCCGATCGGGCCCATCTCGGCCTGGCCCTGGCAGATCGAGTAGTAGAGATAGTCGGCGAGTGTCTGGCGCTTAGCAGTGGTCATGCGAGTGTCTGTTGGCGATGTCGGAATCACCATGTACGAGTAGGACGACAGCGGATATGTGCGCTTGTCGGTGTAGGTGTAAACGTTGCTGAGATCCTGCAGCAGGTAGTTGGCAGAGGTCTTGTCCTGATTGATCTTTGCCTGCGTGAGCGCAACCGCCACGTTGTACTGAGTCGGCAGGGCGAAGTTGCCAGAAGCGTTCTCCAACTTCACAACGGGGAAGTTCTTCGCCAAGGCGTATGAGTACTCGTCATAGCCGATTGCGCCGTTGGCGGACTGGGATGTCAGGAAGTTGATGACGCCGTCGGACCCGTTCTGAGCTACGGCCTGGCCCTTGCGCGGGTAGTACTCAGTGTCGCCGTCCTGCCCGAGGAATGGTCGCCAAATGTTCGGATACATCTTGTTCAGATACCGCGTGAACTGGGCGGTGGAACCCGACCCTTCAGAGTGCACCACCGGAATGATCGTGATCGACGGCAACTTTCGGCCGTTGTTGTCGGCCGTGATCGCAGGATCGTTCCAGTTGGTGATCTGGTTGGTGAATATCTTGGCCAACGTCTGTCCGGAGAGCCGAAGATTGCGAACCAGTTTTCCAGCCACCTTGATCTGGTACGGGAACGCAGTGCCGCCGGCGACGATGGGCAGGTAGGCATAGCCTCGACACGACGCCCCATTCGGCGGGTTATCGCTCGGGTCCTGACACGGCGAATCAGCGTCGCCGGTGACCTTGTCGCGGCCCTGATAACCGATGTCCGTCACCGCAAAGTCCGTGGTGCGGTTGGTGAAATCTTTGCGACCCTGGGCCGAACCGGTGGAGGTGAACACCACCTGCAACCCGTTCTGCGTGACATCGGCGACCCACTGGTTGACCGCGTTGGCGCTCCAGCTCGAACCCGATCCAGTGATCTGAGCGTGCGCGCCAGCGGCCGGTCGGATCACGGCTGAGGCCGCAGTCAACGGGCTAGCCACGAGACCTGCCACGACCAGGCCCAAGGTGACGAGACCCGCAGATCGATTACGACGCATGACTATTCCCCGAGGTGTTGTGACGATCGAACGCTGGACCGGTGGCTGAGAGGCACGAGGCCCGGACGACGTCATCGACTGCCGACCTTCTGACGCGCCAAGAAGCGAGTGATCACAAAGAGCAGAAGCACCAGCATCAACAACACGCTGGCGGCACCGAAGCCACGCGCAATGAACAGGGGCTCACCGCTGCGCACTGCCGAGAAGACGAAGAGAGGAAGCGAATTCATCGGCTCGTTGAACGGATCGGTGTTCATGAACGTTGAGGCGCCCGAAGTGAGAAGTACAGGCGAGGTCTCGCCAACGCCGCGAGCAATTCCCAGGATCAATGCCGTGGCCAGGCCTGAACGCACTGTAGGCAGAACCACCATTCGCACGGTCTGCCACTTCGATGCACCAAGGGCCAGGCTCGCCTCACGCAACCCAGCAGGCATGACACGCAGTACCACGTCTGAGGCCCGAGCGATGATCGGCAGCATCATGACAAAAATGGCTGCGGCTGCTGCGATTCCGGTGCGCGATATTCCTAACGTCACGATGAGCACGGTGTAGATGAACAGCCCCGCAACGATCGAAGGCAAGGCGGTCATAGCCTCAACCACCGTGCGGACAACACGCGAGAACGGACCCCCGACTTCGTTCATGTAGACCGCCGTGCCGACACCGAGCGGAAGCGCGAACAGCACCGCGATGCCGATTTCGATGAGCGAGCCGACGACCGCATGCAGGATGCCACCGTGATCGAGCGAACTCGTCGGCCGCACCCCCGCCATGTCCTCGGTGAAGAAGTTGATGTGCACCAGCGCTTCCGCGCCTCGTAGGAACGTAAACACGATGGCCGAAAGGAGGGCGCCAAAGACCATGATCGCGCCAGCACGAACCACCGCGCCTGCGACCCGATCGACCACGACCGTGCGCGGGTTCGCCATCGCGGTAACACCCGAGTACATGGCCACGAAGGCCACGAACCACAGCAGGACGAATCCCACCCGCCCGGTGAAGGGCATAATCTGCGTGCTTATCAGCCAGACCACAGCAAACGACCCAGCCAGCGAACCGCAGAAAGACAGAGTCTCATCTTGTGTCCGCGAACTCAGGGCACGGGGTAGATCGGGTCCAGCGTGCTCTGGCGCATTGGGATTGCGCACCGACCTCACGAAGTCCGACGCATACCCGCCCTCGGCCGCGGTCGGCACGTGCGGCACGTGCGGCAGCACATCGCCGAGCCCTTCGGGGCTCATCGTGGTTACGTTCTGCGCCGAGTCATAGGGAGCTGAGCCAGGTAACCCAGGGCTCAGAACAACCGCATAGCCTCCGGTGACGGTCCCTGGGTAATCCTCGGGCGAGCCCAGCGCGGTCACGGCCGCTGCCGACACGGGCGCATCGCCTGAGTCGCCGTCAGGAGCCTCGATCGTCGTTGTCATCTCACTCCCCCTAGTCAGCGTTCGCGCCGCTACGACTACGCGCAACAATCGTGGCGGCGAGCGTGTTGATGATCAGGGTGATGACGAACAGGACAAAGCCCGCTGTCAGCAGGGCCGAGAGTTGTGCCGATGTCGCTTCGCCAAATCGTCCAGCGATCAAGGCCGACACCGTGCTGGTGCCGATTTCCAGTGGACGAAACTTGATGTCGAAGGCCGGCGAAATGATGAGTACCACGGCGATGGTCTCGCCTAGGGCGCGGCCAAGGCTCAGCATTGTTCCGCCAATAATCCCGCCGCGACCGAACGGCAGCACAACGGTCCTGATCATTCCCCAGCGAGTTGAGCCAAGAGCCAGTGCTGCTTCTCTCTCACCAATCGGTGCCTGCGAGAAGACCTGGCGCATAACTGCCGCCGCCATCGGCAGCACCATCATCGATACAGCGATGCCCGCGATGAAGGCCGACGCTGCATAGCGTGACTGTGCCCACGGAGCCGCATTTGGATCAGTGTCGACGTGGAAGAACGGGATCCAGCCAAGATGCGTGTGGAGCCAGTGGGCAACGTGAATTGCCTTGGGCTGCAACAGGAAAAAGCCCCAAAGGCCCCAGACGATCGATGGAATCGCCGCCATGAGGTCGACCATAGAAATAAGGAATGACTTCACCTTGGGCGCGGCGTACTCACTGATGTATAGCGCAGCCGACAGTGCCAGCGGGAAAGCAATGAGCATGGCTACCAGGGCAACGGTGAAGGTCCCTACCAGGACCGCCGCGATTCCAAGCACGTCATTCTCTGGTTGCCATGAGCTCTCAGTGAAAAAGCTAAAACCGTAGCGGCGAAACGTTGGAATCGACTGCAGGCCAAGGAATACCCCGATCGCACCCATGATGACCAGGACCGAGATCCCGATCCCCTTAGCAACGACGAAGAACACCTTGTCGCTGATCGGAAGCGCGGGATCAATAGATCGGGGAACTTCGATGACCGTCTCCGGCGCGGGGGCAGCCTCGGCTGGCTCGAGCAACATCGTCATGGCGTACCCACAAGACGAAGCACAAAGACATGTCGCAGCCTCGCGAAGTATCGCGCTGCTGCTTTATGAAGAGCGGCCTTATCCGAATCGGCCATTGACGTAATCCTCGGTGCGCTTGTCAACCGGACTACCGAAAATGTCTTTCGTAGCACCAGATTCCACGATCCCACCAGGTGTACCGCTTTCGGCCAAGAAGAAAGCGCACTGCTGCGATACGCGCGCGGCCTGCTGCATGTTGTGAGTAACGATCACCACAGTGACTTGCTGGCGGATCTCGTGAATCGTCTCTTCAACTCGACGGGTCGACGTGGGGTCAAGCGCCGAGCAGGGCTCGTCCATCAGCAGAACCTCTGGGTCAACCGCCAGTGAACGGGCAATACACAGCCGCTGCTGCTGACCACCCGAGAGCGCGGCTCCAGGTTCTTTGAGACGGTCCTTGACTTCTTTCCACAGACTCGCGCGAGTAAGGCTGCGCTCGATCAAATCCTCACGATCAGAGCGGGAAATCCTGGTTCCAGTGAGTTTGAGCCCAGCCGTGACGTTGTCAGCGATCGACATCGCTGGGAACGGGTTCGGCTTCTGGAACACCATGCCGATTCGCTTGCGCGTCTCGGTAATGCGGTGCCCCGACTCGTAGATGTCCATACCGTCGAGGAGCACCTCACCGTTAAGCCGCGCCGATGGCACGAGTTCGTGCATCCGGTTGAGTACACGCAGGAACGTGGACTTCCCGCAGCCCGATGGGCCGATCAAAGCCGTAACAGTGTTGGCGGGCATATCGAGCGACACTCGCTCAAGCACCTTGTTACTACCGAACCAAGCTGAGATGTTGCGCGCCTCGAGCGAGCCACCCCCTGTTTCCGGCCGGCCGATACCCGACGACGTGTCCATGATGACGGTCACAGCGATACCTCCGGCTGAACTGTCGCTAGCTGCGATCGCTGCCAGGGGAATTCGCGCGGACCATCAAGATCGGATGCGGGAGCAGTAGGCGCAGCCACTCGGAACTGTTCGAGGTTGTATCTGCACTCGCGCTCATGCCTGAAGCCCCGGCCCGCGTTGGCAACCGATCCGTCGATGCCGTCGAGATGCCAACTCCAGGTCGCGGTGGTCGAGTCATGCACGATGTGCGGGACACCATTGGCGACCCAGTGCCGCACTTCACCAATCGCATCGAGTGCGCATTCAGCATCGACAAAGGACCTCGACGATCGGCCCAGTTCGCGATTGTTCGCGCCTAGCAAGCGCCAGCCCACACCGCCTTCGGAACCGCCAAGGAGTCGGTAGCCAGCCACGAGCTGAAATCTCGGCTGAGCCATCCCACACCTCCCGCTTGTTCCGTTGCCGCACGATGTTGTGGGAGCAATCTCGGTTGTGGGAGCAATCTCGCGCGCTCGTGCTGACAACGCGCCACTCTGAGGTGAACAAATGGCGTGCGCGAGGTGAACGATCGTCGGCGCCATTTGGCAACGGCAGTGACGCTCAGTGACGATTGCTGAGCATTCAGGTTGAGTCCACACTTCGGCGTTTCGAAACCGGCGGAATGCTGCGACAATCCGGTAACCACACCAGTGGTTTCAGTCACCTCAGTTGCCGATGGCGACAGGACTTGATCGGACCAGGCATGCGCCACAGAGCCACGCGCCACACAGCTATGCGCCACACAGCTATCGGCCACACAGCTATGCGCCACACAGCTATCGGCCGTCGCGCTCTCGCAGTTGGGGTGATGTCGCTCGCCGTGATAGCTGGCAGCCTTTCCTCCCTCGTCGGGCCGGCTTCAGCGTCGACAGTGCCATCGATTCCTTCAGGCACATCGAGCACGGGCAGCAGCACAAGCGCGGCCTCCGGCGCCAGCGCCAGCGCCAGCGCCAGCGCCAACTCCACGAAGGTCAACTACCCAACAGTGGCGGCGGCAGCGCAGCAGCGTGCAGCATCAGTGAGCACAGCATCAGTGGGCAGCAAGGGCGGGGCCCCGATGGCTAACTCAATCATTACTGGCGCGCTCTCCTATGGCGGCGGCCTCGATGGGGTCGGCGTGACAACGGGCCCACCCAAGGTCTATCTCATCTTCTGGGGCAACCAATGGGGCACACAGGGAACGGATGCCAACAACAACATCACGCTGAGTAACGACAAACTAGCGGCGATGCCGGTGCTTCAGCAGTTCTTCAAAGGCTTGGGCACCAACGGCGAACTGTGGTCCGGGGTTATGACCCAGTCGTGCGAGACCGTGATCAACGCCACGACCTGCCCAGCCTCAGCCCAGCACGTCGGTTACCCGACAGGCGGTGCGTTAGGCGGCGCTTGGTATGACAACTCGGTGGCAATGCCCGTCAATGCCACCGACGGTGCCATCGGGGCCGAAGCCCTCGCCGGCGCAGCTCACTTCGGAAACCTCACTGCCGCAGCCAACCGCAACGTGCAATACGTGGTCATCTCACCTCCGGGAACTCACCCGGACGGGTTTAACACCCCGGGCGGCACGTGGTGCGCGTGGCACGACTACAGCGGCGACACCGCACTGGTGGGCGGCGCGGTTGCCACGCCTTACGGTGACTTCGCATTCACAAACTTGCCCTACATAGGCGATCTCGGAGCCGGCTGCGGAGCCAACTACGTCAACCCTGGATCGCCAGGATTGATCGATGGCTTCACCATGGTCGGGGGGCACGAGTACGCCGAGACGATCTCAGATCAGTTCCCAGCTGGGGGCTGGAACGACGCAGTGGGCAACGAGAACGCCGACAAGTGCTCATGGATCGGCACTGGCGTCACCGGCGGCTCCTTCAACCTCACCCTCAGCACGGGAACGTTCCCAGTGCAGGGCATCTGGTCCAACGACAACAACGGGTGCGCAGATTCACATGCAATCGTCACGGGTACTCCAAACATCATCAGCACCTCACCGAGCGGCACGCTGAACGCTCCGGTCGGCACGGCCGTCAATATCCCCCTGGTCGGCTCCGGTTCGGACACCACCGTGACCAAGTACACCTTCTCGGGCGTGGGGCTACCCACGGGTCTCACCTTGAACACCGCTACTGGCGTGATCACTGGCACTCCGACCGTCCGTGGCACTTTTAAATCGTGGATCACGGCCGCAGATCCCGCTGGGGCCGTTGGATATTCGCCGATCACCTGGATCACCGGCAACACGATGACGGTAACCAAGCCCGCAAACATCACCACGGTCGCGGGAACGGCGGTCACATCGCCGACGCCTAAGGCGACGGATTCAAACACAGGGATCACGACCTTCACCTGGACAGCAACCCCGCTACCGCCAGGCGTCATCATCGACGCCGCAACAGGTGTCATGAGCGGTACCCCGACCACCGTG
>CAIXFH010000043.1 GCA_903918645.1 uncultured Actinomycetes bacterium
CGCACCCACATGGGGTGCGGCCTCCTCGTTGTTGTGGTCTGCTCCTGTTGTCGGGCGAAACCGCCTGAGCCAGTTACGAAACTGGGACTTCGTGTAGCGAGTTCGTCGCTGCGTCGACCACTGTGCGCTTGCCGAGTGGCTGCGCAAGCTCGATCGTGAAGTCATACTTCTTGGCCAGCTCGATGCACGCTTGGTCCTTGCCGATTGTCACGGTTCCAGTGATGAACGTATAGACGTGGTCGCTGTCCTCTTTGAAGTCAGCGGAGTACTCGGCGCACACACCAGCATAGGCATGCAAGGTGATCATCCGCCCGTCGGCAGAGGGGGTGTAAGACTCAATATAGACCGGGATGGGTGCACCGGCCACCGTGCCAGCGGGTGGCATTGGCACGGGTGCACCAACCGCTGGTCCTGGGTTCGCGCTCGCGACACCGCTGCCAGCGGATCCGCCGATGCCGCCGATGCCATCGATCGGAATCGGTGAAGGCTGCGCGATGTACTGAGGCTCGAGAGCGTCGGCTGCGATGGCCTCACCATAGCCATCCTTCTGCATGAACAGCCAAGCCGGCACCAGCACTGGGTCGCTGCCATCGAAGGCAAAGCGAAGTCCGAACTCGGCGCTGACGATCACCGACGGTGGGGGAGTCGGGCATGCGGGTACGGGAGTCTCGGTGGAGCCAGATGGTGCCACTTCAACTGGGCACGCCATGTCCATCATGGGCAGCATGACCGTGAGCTGCTTGAGCGCGGCCTGGGCCGAAATCACTGGGTACTGTGCGATTTCCGCGGGTAGGCCGAGTCGCCCGTAGGCGTCGAGGACGCCCTCGACGTCAACGTCAATGACGGTGCGGACTCCTGCCGTGGGCAGACCCGAGATGACTGGGTCGACCAGTACGGAGGTGGGCGAGCCGCCCCATGGGGCGATTCTCGGGGTCCCCTCGACACCTGCCGCCGTGATCACTGGCGCGGCCGCGGCTAGGGCGTCTGCCGCCGGGATGGCCGGCGGGAGTTGGATCGGCGTTGGCGGAACGTCGATCGGTTGCGGTGTGACTGAGCCCGGATCGCCGGGGCTCGACGTGGCGTCGGGGGCGGGTGGTGGGCTGTCGATGGTTGGGACGTTTGCTGTGGGCACAGGGATGGCAGTGGCGATCACGGTCGGCGGGGTGGCCACCGTTTCTGAGCCAGCGCTGGTGGTGCCAGAACTTGTGGTGCCAGAACTGGTGGTGACCGAACCGTCGGTCGCAACAGCAGTGGCTACCCCGCTACCTGAGCACGCCACTCCGCTGCCCATCGAATCGACAGTGTCGATGTCGATCGTCCAGCCTAAGCAGCTCAGTTTGCCGCGGGTGAAGGTCCACTCGCCGCCGTCGCGTACATGTAGCGTTCCGGTGGTTTCCTCTACTGCCCAACCGTGATCGTGGCGTACCGGATCACCCTTCAGGTCAAGGGATTTGGCGAGTGTGGCTACCTGTGCGGATTCGATCTGCTTGGTGGTGTCGTAGCGAAGGACTGGGCCAGTGCTAGGACCGTCGGGCAGAGTGCCTTCGACTATCCACTCGCCCTGCTGGTTGATGGCCATCCCTCCAGCGGCCGAGGCAACTGAGTCGCTCATGCCCTTGGCGGGAGCACGCTCCTCGCCTATGTGTAGCACCGGGAGGTCACCGGATGAGCCAGCCCTCTGGCTGCCACAGCCCACGAGCAGCAGGCTTGCAGCCATACCGCCAATGACTAGGACAGTGAGCCGGTGCCGGGCGGTGGCCTGTGCCACGCTGTCTGTCGAGCGCTGACTTGTCATGTTGCGCATGACGACCTCCATGGTTGCGTCGGTCTCCCTATCGTGCCCCGTTGTGGCTCTGACGCGGGCATTCGAACTACGGTTCCCTCTAGATCATGCTCTCTCGCGCGCTGGGATGGGTGCTGGACTGGGTAAGGTCAGCGGCTGTCCGGTCCTGTCGGGTGGCCCATACGACAGCAAGATGACTTTTGAGGAGAGAACGTGCGCGTTTGTGTCACTGGATCGATTGCCACCGACCACCTGATGACGTTCCCAGGCAGGTTCTCCGACTCGATCGTGGCCGATCGCCTCGACCGCATCTCGTTGTCGTTCCTAGTCGACGACCTCGATGTCCGGCGCGGTGGTGTTGCGGCCAACGTCGCATTCGGGATGGGCGTACTCGGTCTCAATCCAGTGCTCGTGGCGGCGGTTGGAGTCGACTTCTCCGATTACCGCTCATGGCTAGACCGGCACGGCGTCGACACGCTTTCGGTGCACGTGTCTGATGTCCGGCACACCGCAAGGTTTGTCTGCACCACGGATTCCGAGCAGTGCCAGATTGCGTCGTTCTATCCAGGTGCGATGAGTGAAGCACGCGACATCGAACTTGGGCCAGTGATCGAACGGCTCGGCGGGCTCGACCTCGTGCTCATTGGGGCCAATGATCCCGGAGCGATGGCAAGGCACACCGACGAGTGCCGCTACCGCGGTATCCCCTTCATCGCCGATCCGAGCCAACAACTCGCCTTGCTCGACGGAGATGCGATTAAGCAACTCATCGATGGCGCCGCGTACCTGTTCAGTAATGACTACGAGGCTGGCTTGATCCAGCAAAAGACGGGCTGGTCGGCGGAGGACATCTTGGGGCGGGTCGGTGTGCGGGTCACCACGTTGGGGAAGAAGGGTGCACGGATCGAATCCCAAGGCGCAGAGCCGATCGAGGTCGGTTGCCCGCCTGAGGAACTTAAGGCTGATCCAACCGGAGTCGGCGACGCATTTCGTGCGGGGTTCGTTGCGGGGCTTTCCTGGGGTATGCCGTTGGATCGCTGCGCACAACTTGGCTCGATGCTTGCTACCTATGTGATCGAGACTGTCGGCACGCAGGAGTACGACGTGGCACAGCGACACTTCTTGCAGAGATTCGCAGCCGCTTACGGTGACGACGCCGCTGCCGATATCGCGGCACACATTCGTTGTCCGCGGCCGTAACGATCGCTCCGTGATGATGTCGCCGGTTGAGCCCGAGGCCACGCCTTGGGAACTGCCGAATGCGGCAAGTGCTGACCCTGACGATGAACTCTTGGGTATCGGCGCCGATCTAGCTCCGGGAACTCTGCTCGCTGCCTATCGATCCGGGTTGTTTCCCATGCCGGTCGACCGCGACGGACCAGTTGGCTGGTGGTCGCCAAATCCCCGCGGGGTGCTACGTCTCGACGGGTTGCA
This sequence comes from uncultured Actinomycetes bacterium, assembly GCA_903918645.1. Taxonomy (GTDB): domain Bacteria; phylum Actinomycetota; class Actinomycetes; order S36-B12; family CAIYMF01; genus Longivirga. Next base: position 3,218 of record CAIXFH010000043.1, read on the forward strand.
CATCTCGCGATCACTGGGTCGATCGTTACGTCATTTCACTACCACTATCGACACTGCTTTCGACGATGTCGTGCTCGCGTGTGGTGACCCGAGCCGCCCACATGGCTGGATCAATGATGCAATCCGCGATGCCTACGGCGAGTTGCATCGTCTGGGCTGGGCGCACTCGGTCGAAACGCGAACTGTTTCAGGCGATCTCGTCGGTGGCCTCTATGGGATCGAGATCGGTGGGCTGTTCGCAGGTGAGTCCATGTTCAGTCACGCCACGGACGCTTCCAAAGTCGCGCTGGTCGCGCTGGTCGAGCGCTTGAGTGGTGCGGCGGGCAGGGAGCCGGGTGCGCTCGCCGGCCGGCTCATTGACGTGCAGTGGGCAACTGAACATCTCAAGACGCTTGGCGTGGTGGAGATCTCGCGTCCTCGATACCTGAAGGCGTTGCGTACCGCGCTCTTGTTGGCGCCCGGGTTCAGTGCCACTGGCAATTGAGCCGGTCGCAACTCCGACCCGGTCAGCAACGACGGGCTCCGCGAATGTCGAGTTACTGAACGTCGAGATCGGTTGCAGCCGAGGCGATCAGGAAGGCAGCCCCATGCCCATCGGGCGCGTCGCCTGACCATTCGACGACTCGGCCTCGCATGCCGCACCAGGCCGGGACATCGAATTGAGCCGCGGGATCGTCGGTGAGTAGCAGCACTCTGGACTCAGGCGCATCGACGAATGCCTTTGCCAATGCAATCACCGGCATCGGACAGATCGAGCCGCGTTGGTCCAGCAGTTGGTCGAAGTCGGGAGTCATGAGGCGCTCACAAGTCAGTCGCGCCCAGCGCGGCGCGTACGCGGGCGACGATGTCGGGGAGCACTGTCAGGAAGCGATCGACGTCATCGGCCTTGACGCCGTTCGGAAGTGAGACGCGAACGTTGCCTTCGGTGAGTGCACCCATGGCCGCGAGGACATGTGATGGCACCAACGAATCGGCGACGCACGACGACCCCGATGATACGGCGAAGCCAGCCCGATCGAGCTCGTCGAGCAACGATTCGCCATCGACGTAAAGACACGAGAACGTGACGATGTGCGCAAGGCGGTCGCTGGGGTCGCCAAGCACTACCGCATCGGGTACGAGTTGGGGCACTCGTTCTCGGATGAGATCGACCAGTGCGAAGAGCCGTGCTGACTCGGCTGCGCGTTCACGTTCGACCGCTTCGAGTGCGGCTGCGGCGGCGACCACGAGGGGCACTGGTACGAATCCGGGCACGCGGCCATACTCGCGAGGGTCTTCTGGGGACGGAGAGCGCCAGCGAACGCCGTTGCGCACTGCGAGGATTCCCACGCCGGCTGGCCCGCCCCACTTGTGTGCACTAGCGGTCAGCACCGACCAGCCTCCGGGGATGGTGTCGTGCCCCACACTTTGGGCGGCATCGACAAACAAGGGCACGCCCGTTGGCTCCAGCATTTGCGCCGCAGCTTCGATGGGTTGCCTGGTGCCGACCTCATGGTTGGCGCTCTGGATGGCGGCAAAGGCGATGTCGCCGGCGGCCAGTGCCAACTCCAGGGCTGGCAACTCAATCCGTCCGAGACGATCGACCGGCAGGGTCTCCAGCGGGGAGCCGGGCAGCGCTTGGGCCGCGTGGAGCACGCTCGAGTGCTCGACCGCACTTGCCAGCACCCGACTTCCCGCGCGACTGCGGCCCAGGGCGAGCCCCGCCACGCCCAGATGGACAGCTGAGGTACCCGATGTGGTGAAAGACACGTTCTCGGGTCGAACCCCAATAATGGAGGCGATTGATTCGCGTGCCGCGGCCAACAGCTGACTCGACACACGTGCCGCGTGATACCTGCGGGCGGGGTCGGCAAACCCCAGATCCATTGCAGCCAGAAGGGCTGCGCGCGCTGCCGGATGTAGCGGTGCCGACGATGCGGCGTCGAGATATCCGGCAGGCGGTTGGTCACCTGTCTGGGGTAGGCCGTCTTGGGCCGGAAGTTCGGTCGCCACAAGGTGACGTTAGCGCCCCACCCTCACGAGTCGAAGCGGGGTCGCTGCGGTAGTCTCGCCGGGTACGTCCAATCCAGTTCGCGCGGTCGAGTCGGGGGGGCTGCTCACCAGCCCCTGAGTTCGTCAGCGCGTCACCGACGCTGCTTGGGAAGGCGATCTGTGCGCTCGACCCGCTCTCCGCGACCGTCTGGGGTCCGCCGTCTGGCGTGGCTCGGTGGTGCCGCGGTTTTGACCCTGGCTACTGCCGGCTGTTCGTCTGATACCGAACTCGGCCGGCTCGGCTTTCCGGTTCCTGTTACCGAGCAAGGCCCGATCATGCTGGCGTTCTGGCAGAACTCGTGGATCGCGGCCTTCGTGGTCGGAGTGCTCACGTGGGGCCTCATCCTGTGGGCCGTTGTTGCCTACCGACGAGGCACCAAAGAGGGCGCTCCGCTTCAGACTCGCTACAACATGCCGCTTGAGGTCCTCTACACAATCCTGCCGGCCATCATGGTTTTCGCGCTCTTCGCCTTCACGGCCCGCGATCAGGCCGCACTCACCAAGCTCACCGACACCAATAAGAACACTGTTGGAGTGGTCGGGTTCAAGTGGAACTGGGGCTTTAACTACCTCGAAGACAATGCGTTCGAAACCGGTACCCCGGCTCGACCCGCCGAACTCTGGATGCCGGTCAACGAGCGCACCCGCTTCAAGCTCACCTCGCCTGACGTCATTCACTCGTTCTGGGTGCCTCAGTTCCTCTTCAAGATGGACGTCGTGCCGGGCCGTGAGAACCAGTTCGAACTCACGCCGAACAAGATCGGCGTCTTCGAAGGCAAGTGCGCGGAGCTGTGCGGGACCTACCATGCGCGGATGTTGTTCAGCGTCCACGTTGTGAGCCTCGCCGACTACCAGGCCCACATCGCTCAACTGCAAGCCAACGGGCAGTCGGGCAAGCTTGAGACTGGCCGAATCGTCACAACGGGAGTTGCCGAATGACTCTGCTCACTGACCGTCCCACCGAGTCGACTCCCGACCCGCATGGTCTGACCGCTGCTGATGTTCGTCGCCGCAAGTTCGGTGAAACCTTCGTTAAGTGGATCACGTCCACTGACCACAAGGTGATCGGCAACCTCTACCTCATCACCTCGTTCTCGTTCTTCCTCTTTGCTGGCGTGATGGCACTGATCATGCGAGCCGAGTTGGCTCAGCCCGGCCTGCAATTTGTCTCCAACGAGCAGTACAACCAGCTGTTCACTATGCATGGCTCGATCATGTTGCTGCTCTTCGCAACTCCGCTGTTCGCAGGCTTTGCCAATGCCGTTATGCCCCTGCAGATCGGCGCTCCCGACGTTGCCTTCCCACGTCTGAACATGCTGGCCTATTGGCTGTTCTTCTTCGGTGGCGTGATCGTGTGCGTCGGCTTCCTCACCCCGGGTGGATCAGCGTCGTTCGGCTGGTTTGCATACTCGCCGTTGTCGAATGCGATCAACTCACCTAACGTCGGCTCCGACCTGTGGATCCTGGGCTTCACCCTCGGTGGTCTTGGTTCGATCCTGGGTGCGGTCAACTTCGTCACCACGATTTTCTGTATGCGCGCGCCCGGTATGACTATGTTCAGGATGCCGATCTTCACCTGGAACGTGCTTCTCACCAGTGTTCTGGTGCTGATGGCCTTCCCAGTTCTGGCCGCTGCGCTGATCGTGCTGGAGTGCGACCGCAAGTTCGGCACTCAAGTCTTCGATGCTGCGAACGGTGGCGCGATCTTGTGGCAACACCTGTTCTGGTTCTTCGGGCATCCGGAGGTCTACATCCTGGCCTTGCCCTTCTTCGGTATTGCCACCGAGATCCTGCCGGTCTTCAGCCGCAAGCCGCTCTTTGGTTACAAGGGCTTGGTGTTCGCGACCATCGCGATCGCTGCTCTCTCAGTCGCCGTGTGGGCACACCACATGTACGTCACCGGCGCAGTGAACCTGCCCTTTTTCGCCTTCACCACGATGCTTATCGCGGTGCCAACCGGTGTGAAGTTCTTCAACTGGATCGGCACGATGTGGCGCGGCCAGGTGAGTTTCGAAACGCCGATGCTCTGGACTATCGGGTTCCTTGTCACCTTCTTGTTCGGTGGCCTCACCGGCATTCTGCTCTCAGCGCCTCCGGTTGACTTCCAGGTTTCTGACTCCTACTTCGTGGTTGCGCACTTCCACTACGTCGTGTTCGGAACCGTGGTCTTCGCCATGTTCGCCGGTTTCTACTTCTGGTGGCCGAAGCTCACCGGGAAGATGCTTGACGAGCGACTGGGCAAGATCCACTTCTGGCTGCTGTTCATTGGCTTCCACACCACGTTCCTCGTGCAGCACTGGCTGGGGGCGGAGGGTATGCCTCGTCGTTACGCCGACTATCTAGCCTCAGACGGCTTCACCACGCTCAACGTTGTCAGCAGCATCGGAGCGGCGATTCTCGCCACTTCTATGTGCCCGTTCTTCTACAACGTGTACAAGACCACGAGGTACGCCCCGCAGGTCACCAGCGACGATCCTTGGGGTTGGGGCTGCTCGCTCGAGTGGGCCACCAGTTGCCCGCCGCCGAGACACAACTTCACCTCGCTGCCACCGATTCGCTCCGAGCGCCCAGCGTTTGATCTCAATCACCCAGATCTTGTCGATATTGCCACCCAGAAACGCTCGGCATCATTTGATGCGGTCGTCGGTGCAGGGAAGTCGGGACAGAGTTCATGAAGGTTGAAGGGCTCCTTTTCGCCGCTGGCACCTTTTTCTATGCGATCGTGGCGGCGGCCTACTGGTTCGTCACTCACGAGATCGTGGGCACTACTGCGCTGTCGTTGACCGCTGGCTTGGCCTTCCTGATTGGCTTCTACACGCTGTTCACAGGGCGGCGGGTAGGTGAGCGGCCTGAGGACAATCCGATGGCTGCGGTCGAGGACGCTGACCCTGACTACGGCTTCTTCAGCCCGCACTCGTGGTGGCCCCTGGCAGTGGGTGCCTGCACCGCAGTGCTGTGCCTCGGGCTGATCTTTGCGGCCTGGTTGGTCATTATGGCCGTTGGACTCCTGCTGCTCTCCCTCGTGGGCTTCGTGTTCGAGTACTACCGCGGCCCGTTCGCCGACGCGTAACCAGCCGCGGCCTGATCTCGCCCTTTCTGGGCTCGCTAGGGCGTGGTGGGCTGGACTCCCTGGCATTGGCAACTGACACTGGATACCAGTAGGCAATTCGCATCAGGCAGGTTGTGGGGGTTGGTCATGTCCGTGCGGTCGCGGCGCTTGCTTGTGCCTGCATTGGTGCTCTGTGTGGGCAGTGTGAGTGGTTGCTCGTTGGGTCAATTGGAGCTGCGCGGCGGCTCGGTGACCGCGGAGTCGGCAGCGGTCATCAAGTTGAGCCCGGCCGGTGCCGGCAAGGCAATCGAGCCCAATGTGCCCATCGTCGTCGAGGCTCAGGCTGGCCGGCTCACCCAAGTGCTGCTGAGCGGCCCCGATGGCCCAGTGCCAGGCACCTTGTCTGGCGATGGCCAGACTTGGACTGCTGAGCCTGGGGCGCTTTCGTTCGCATCCAAGTACAGCCTCACAGCCACCGCGGTTGATCGCTCAGGGCTTGCTAGCGACATCAGTTCCTCGCTTACTACCGTGGCCCCATCGGGCTTCCTGGGGATGCTGATGAGCCCTCGTGACGGTGCCACGGTGGGTGTGGGATTACCGGTGACGTTGACTTTGGATCATCAGCTGAGCACCGACACCGCCAAGGCAGCCTTTGAGAAGACCCTCACGGTCACGGTCGCGGGCGTGGCTCCGCCGGGTTCCTGGCACTGGAATTCTGATTCCCGAGTTACTTTCCGTCCCAAGGATTTTTGGCCCGGTAATTCCACCGTCAAGGTCACTGCCAGCACGAAGGGAGTGCACCTCTCCCAGGGTCTGTGGGGCGATCAGGATCACAGCTTCAGCTTCACGACCGCAGACTCGATGATCTCCTACGTTGACATGCAGACCGACCAGATGACGGTTACCCGCAATGGCGACACCATCAAAGTGATCCCGATTACCACTGGTAAGCCGGGCTTTGAAACCCGTTCGGGCATCAAGGTGATCGAGAACAAGGAATTGACCCGGGTTATGGACGCTGCCACTGGCGGCACCGATCCCCTTGACCCTGAGTATTACCGGCTCGAGGTGCAGTTCGCGATGCGACTGACTGACTCAGGGGAGTTCCTACACGCGGCCCCTTGGTCGATTGCACACCAGGGCAAAGAGAATGTGTCGCACGGCTGCACCGGCATGAGCCTGGCGGACGCGCAGTGGATGTATGAGAACTCACGCATCGGCGACGTAGTCGAGTACACAGGTAGTGCCCGGCCGATGGAGTCGAGCAACGGCATCGGTCTATGGAACATCTCGTGGAGTCGTTGGAAGGCAGGCTCCGCGCTTGCCGGCTCTACCCGGATCGCAACTGGCGGATCCGACGCTCAGCGCAACCTTGACCACTCAGTGAAGTACTGAGCCAGTAAAGCAAAAGGCCGAGTCGTGCTCGCCAGCATGAACGTTGAGGATCCATGCTGCGTAAAGGTCTTATCTGCCTGGTAACAGCGCGCAACCCCACTGAATAGCATCGCCGGAAAGCGCTGGCGGGCAGGAGGTTTCAGCCTCAGCCGAACTGACCTCAGTCGGTCAGTTGGCTTGGAGCTTGCTTGCCGGCTTCGTGTAGTTCAGTGATCTCGTGATCGTGAACCTCATGTGCGTGATGGTGGGCCGCTTCGATCTCGGCGGCACTTGGGCGAGCCACGTTGTCCTGGAAGAAGAATCCCGAGAGCTTGGCCCTGATCTTCTTCCCGGCTAGCCCTGGCGTCGCGACACCGTTCTGGTCGGTAGCTGCCGGGATCGCAAGCGGCGCGATATCGCGCTTGGACAAGATCACGGCCTTCTGATCGTCGGAGATCGGGGTGTGGATCTCGATGAACTCACCGTGGGGTAGGCGCAGGATCTGGCCGCTCTCACGGCCATGCAACAGCAGCTCACGATCGCGGCGTTGTAGACCCATGCAGAAGCGGTGGGTCGACAGGAACACCAGCGGCGGGATGATGAAGATGCCGATGCGGGTGAACCAGGTGAGCTGGTTGATCGAGAGGTTGAAGGCCGCTGCAATGATGTCGTTGGCACCGTTGATGACAAGCACGCCGTAGAAGGCGATCGCCATAGCCCCGAGTGAGGTTCGGGTAGCGGCGTTGCGTGGACGGTCGAGTAGGTGATGCTCGCCGGTGTCGCCGGTGACCCAAGATTCGATGAACGGGTAGGCGAGCAGGGCGGTGACCATCAAGCCCGGTAGCACCACACAGGGCAGGAAGATGTTCCAACTCCAGGTGTGACCCCAGAACTGAGACTCCCAACTCGGGAAGGCACGCAAGGCTCCGTCCACGAAGCCGATGTACCAGTCAGGCTGTGAACCCGCGGTTACTTGATCGGGCACGTAGGGGCCGTACGCCCAGATCGGGTTGATCGTGACCAGCGCGGAGATGAGCACCGTGACACCGAAGACAACGAAGAAGAATCCGCCGGCCTTCGCGGTGTACACGGGGAACAGCGGGAAGCCCACGACGTTCTCGTTGGTGCGTCCAGGACCCGGGTACTGGGTGTGCTTGTGGTAGAAGACCAGCACGAGGTGAAGGCCAACACTGGCCAGCAGGATCCCTGGCACGAGCAGCACGTGGAACGTGTACAGGCGCGGGATGAAGTCGGTGCCTGGGTACTGGCCCCCGAAGATGAAGAAGAGCAGGTAGGTGCCGACAATCGGGATCGACTCTACGATGCCAGCGACGATGCGCACACCGACTCCCGACAGCAGATCGTCAGGTAGCGAGTAGCCGGCGAAGCCTTCGAGGAGCCCGATCAAGATCATCGAGCCACCGATGATCCAGTTGAACTCACGCGGCTTGCGGAAAGCTCCAGTGAAGAAGATCCGGAACATGTGGACCATCATCGCGGCCATGAAGAACAGGGCTGCCCAGTGATGGATCTGGCGGATCAACAAGCCCCCGCGGACATCAAAGCTGATGCCCAGCGCGCTCGAGTAAGCCTCAGTCATCGGTACACCGACGAGTGGCTGGTATGAGCCGTGGTAGACGACATCGGTCATCGACGGCTTGAAGAAAATGGTCAGATATACGCCGGTGAGCAGCAAGATGAGGAACGAGTACAAGGCGATCTCACCGAGCATGAAGGACCAGTGATCGGGGAAGACCTTACGCAGGTTCTTCTTCAGCCCCGATGCAACCGGTAGGCGTTCGTCGGCACGACCTAGTGCGCGGCCAACCTCTTTGACGATGACGCTCATGGACGCTCCCAGAAGCTTGGGCCGACAGGTTCATGGAAGTCGCTTTGAGCTACTAGGTAGCCCTCGTTGTCGACTGTGATCGGCAGTTGCGGCATCCGTCGCGCGGCTGGCCCGAACACAACTGCGCCCGAGTCTGCGAGATCGAAGGTCGACTGGTGGCATGGGCAGAGTAGGTGGTGAGTGCGCTGTTGGTAGAGCGCGATGGGGCAACCGACATGTGTGCAGATCTTGGAGAAGGCCAAAATCCCTTGGTATGACCAGCCTTCGCCCTGCTCGGACACGATCTCGCCCGGCTTCATGCGTACCAGGATGATCGATGCCTTGGCGCGAGCGTTCTGGTTGCCTTCGGCTTCTTGGATGTCGTTGAGATCGGCTGGTGAGGCTGAGACAAGCGAACCGACGCTCATGTCTTCTGGCCGAAGCGGCTGGCCTGAGACATCGATTACGATACGGCTGCCCTTGCGCCAGATCGTGTGACGCAAGGAATCTCCCGGCAGCGGGCCCATGTCCTTGAGCAGCACGATCAACGGGATCGGGAACAACGCAAGAGCCGCGATCAAGGTGCGACGCAGCAGCGGACGCTCAGCAAAACCGGATTCGGCGACTCCGGCGTTAAACGCTGCGAGTGCCTCCTCGCGGTCCTCGTCGGTCGAACCGACGGGGTGGCGGTGGTCAATGATTTCCTCGTCGGCCATGAGCTTCTTGGCCCAGTGGATCGCGGCAACTCCGATAAGCAGTGTTGCGGTCCCGAACGTGAGGCCGAGCAGCAAGTTCGAGGTCTGCAGAACGCCGACGGGCCCAAGGTCCAGGTAGGACGTGGTGGGCACCATGACGTATGCGACAACAAAGCCCACCATGCCAAGGGCGGAAAGGATGAACATGGTGGCGATCTGACGCTCGGCACGCTTGGCGGCGCGAGGATCTGTGTCGGTGAGCCGGTGGTGGTGCGGCGGCAATGGGAAGACAGGCTCGTCACCCGTGGCTGCGTGCACGTTTAGGTCAGTGCCATGACTGTTGCTCATCGAACCTTCGCCCCGATCCACACAGCTGCAGCCAGAAGTGCCCCGATGCCCGCGGTCCAGATGAAGACGCCCTCAGTGACTGGTCCGTAGGACCCGAGTGCGAGACCGCCGGGCGCCTGGGCCTGCTGCAGATTCTTGATGTACTTGATGATCGCCTGTTTCTGCGCCGGCGGCATGGTCTTGTCGTTAAAGACCGGCATGTTCTGCGGGCCGGTGAGCATTGCTTCGTACATCTGGGTCGGGGTCGCGTTCATCATGCTCGGCGCGTACTTGCCATCGGAGAGAGCGCCACCGCGTCCGGCGAAGTTGTGACACTGCGCGCAGTTGGTGCGGAAGAGCACCCCACCTTCAGCGAGTTCGGCATCAGTGGTCGAGACGTCAGACGCACTGGGAATCGAGGGGCCAGGGCCCAGCGAGGCGACATAAGCCGCGAGCGCAGAGATCTGGTCGGCGGTGTAGACCACTGCCTTTTGAGGCGCTTGATTGTCGGGCGCCGCCAGTGGCATGCGCCCGGTAGATACCTGGAAGTCGACTGCTGCCGCACCTACGCCGATCAGGCTCGGACCGTCTGAAGATCCTTGTGCTGCAAGGCCATGGCAGGTTGCGCAACCCTCCAGAAAGATCTGGTGGCCCTGGTCGAGTTGACCTTGGGACGCTTGCGGCACGGATGCTTCCGCGGTGCTGGTCACTGCGGCGTAACCAATGCCGGTGGTTACCAGGCCCGCGAGCAAGACGACAAGACCGGTGGCCTTGTGGCGTCGAACTGAGGTGCTCGTCACGAGTGCGCCTTCGGGTGTCGGTGTGCGGGTGAACGTAAGTGCGGAGCGCAGATCACTTGATGAGGTAGATCGTGGTGAACAGGCCGATCCAGACAACGTCGACGAAGTGCCAGTAGTACGACACGACGATTGCCGAGGTTGCCTGACGGTGCGTGAATCGGCGCGACACGTAGGTGCGGCCCAGGATGAACAGGAACGCGATCAGACCGCCGGTGACGTGCATACCGTGGAACCCGGTGGTGAGGTAAAAGACCGAGCCATAGGGCGAGGACGAAAGTGTGACGCCCTCGCGCACTAGCTCGGAGTATTCGGTGATCTGACCGGCGATGAAGACCGCGCCCATGATGAACGTGATGATGAACCACATGCGCAGCTTGCGTACGTCGCCGCGTTCGGCGGCGAACACACCCAACTGACAGGTGAC
>CAIXFH010000044.1 GCA_903918645.1 uncultured Actinomycetes bacterium
GAAACTTGATTGCTGGTGATCAAATTCGCCATCACCTCAAGCATTTTCTGCTTCGTACCAGCATACTGCGGAAGCGCCACCTTCCGCGCAATCAGGTCCTGATGCAGCCGATTCGGAAGCCGCCACGGACCATCGTCGGCCCATAGGTAGTACCGGATTGATATGGTGTTGCGGGCTGCCATCGCTGTCGGCCACACGGCAAATGCATTGCGGTTACCGGATAAAAAAGAACCCCCGGCGATTGCTCGCCGGAGGTCTTTTGCACTAGGCGAACTTCGCCTCGATCAAGCGATCAAGGATAGAAGTTACGCTGCACGCGGAAGAATGCCGAATAAACGCCAATGTCGCCAGCAGTTTCGTTGATTGCGGTGCCGCCGTTGTTGGCCACGCTGATCACGCGACCAGCCTGAGCGGTCTGAGCGCGCGTGTACATCATGTCGATACCGACATCGAGGTTCGACACCGGGTTCCACTGGGTACGGGTACCGATCTGGTAGCCCTTGAAATCCTGACAACCAGCAGCCTGACCGCCGGCGACGCAGAGCGCGTCAACGGTACCAGAGTTCTGCTTGAAGTTAAGATACTGGCCGTACAAGGCAGTACGCCACTTCGGCGACCAGAAATGCTGGTAAGCGCCCGAGATCGACCACGTCTGCGACAGGTCGATGCCGGTGCCGGCAACGTTAGTGGTCCCGTCGACGATTTCACCCAAAGCGATCGTGCTGCCTTGGCGAAGGCCGAACACCAAGCCCGTGCCGGTGCCGGTTGACGGGTTGGCGGCGTAGCGCACCGCGCCGTTGGCCCAGTTGGCACCAGCCGAGATGGTGTCGCCATTGCCAAGCATCGGCAGGTTGAACGACGCACCAATGCCGACAGCCGTACCCCACTTATCGCTCGGGGCAAGCGCGGAGTTCGTGCCGGTGCGCAGTGCAGTCACGAGATGAGTCGCACCCTGAACCTGGGCAGAACCCCAAGCCTGATCGATGCGAAGGTTGGCAACGACGTCCGGAGCCTTGCTGCCAGCCGTAACGAGAGCGGCGTTGGCCGTGTTAAACGTCGACAGGGCCGCAGTGTTGTTGATGACCGGAGCGCGGCGATACGACGAGTCTTCGGCCGCGATCGAGGCAGAGAGACCGTTGCCGAGCTGAGCGGTGTAGCCGAACAGGTTGGTGGCCGAACCACCCGATTCACCAGCGAGGAGCTGGGTCTGGTAGCTATAGACAGCGTGCTGGTGGAAGTCGAAGAAGCTCGCCGTCTTGCCCGTGGTGAAGCCGGCGAACTGGATGAAGCCACGATCGTAATACGTGACGTTGTTGTTCGACGTGACGTTGTCAGCGGTCGACCACTGGAAGCCACCACGCATATACGCACGCAGCGTGCCGTATTCGGTCTGCTCGCGCGCATCGATGGTCATCGCCGTACGGGTACGGGTCGTCCACTGTTCTTCGGAGCGATCGTACAGGGCGTTGGCGCCGTTGACGTAGGTCGCGAACGAGCCACCGGCATTCAAGCCTGACTCATTGCGGACGAAGCCGC
>CAIXFH010000045.1 GCA_903918645.1 uncultured Actinomycetes bacterium
GCCCAGCCGCCGAGCTGCCCAGCCACCGAGCTGCCCAGCCACGAGTCGCCTGGCAGCGCTAAGCGCTGCCAGGCGTTAGTGCCGCTGTGACGGTGGCAGCAGTGTTGCGCGCACTCGGGTACTGCGGTCCATTCGACGCAACAGCGCGCGGCGCACAATGCGCACGTCGGTGGTGAGTCGACCGGTTCGCGGGGGGCTGGCTGAGTAGCGCGATTGCTCCGTTGCTCGACACAGGCGCGTAGTGGCTTCAGCCGCATCGCCGGTGAGTCGCGCCGAACTGATCACTGAGGCAGCCACTTGTCGTGGGGTTGCCGACTCGGTCCAGGCGAGCCCAAGATCGAGAGCCGTGTCTCGGAGTTCATCCCACATCGCCTCAACTCCGCCGTCACTCATTCGACGTCGACGTTTGATCAGTCGCAGAACTGCGGGCAAGGTGAGCGCGGCAAGTCCGAACATCAGCAATGCGACCAACCCGCGCTGGCGCCAGGTATCTGCTGTTGCCGCCCAACTACTTCCGGTCGATATGGGGACGGCCGAAGGGTGCGCCGCCGGCTTGGGTGTAGATGGCTTGACGACGGGCTTGGCTGGTGCGGGCCCGGCGCTTGATGCTGCTGGCTCGGTGTAGGCCGGCACGGTGAGTCCGCCGTCGTAGAAAGTGCGTGGAGTGGGCTCAAACCGCACCCAGCCAGTGCCGGGGAAGAACAGCTCTGGCCAGGCATGAGCGTTCTTGGCGGTAACGGTCCACCAGCCTTCCGCGTCCTTGGTGCCTGGCGTGAATCCGACTACGACCCGAGCTGGGATCCCGAGTCCGCGGGCCATCAGCGCCATCGTCGCCGCGAACTGCTCGCAGTACCCCGTGCGGTCGTGCAGGAACTGTTGGAGGTAATCCGATGATTCCTGCGACGCGATGTCGGTGCTGTAGCGGAAGTTGGTACGAAACCAGTATTGGATGGCGACGGCAGCGTCGTAATCACTTGTCGTTGCTGTGGTTACGGTGCGGGCCGTATCGACCAGGAAGGCTGGTACCGAGGCGCTAATCGTGGCGCGTTCGCCTTTGCTCGGCACCGGCCCAGCGCGTAGTTGGGTCGGTGACGGATCGCCATCGACAGCGCTCACTTGCCAGAGCGCGCCTGACGTGTCGGAGCAGCACCCAGGTGAGTCGCCGGGGAGCCCAGCCACCGCACCGGTGGCCGGGTTGACCCCCCACGACCGGTCGACTGAAATCTCTACTGGGTGCTCAGGGAGCGGTAGATATTGGCTGACCAACGCCGCCGCATGGAAGTCGTACTGGCGGGTGCTGGCATCGGCGAACACAGGTCCGGCGAGGCTCTTGATCACGCCTGGTGTGTTCAGCGCAATGACGTTGTCGGTGGGGCGTACCCGCCACGTGTCACCGCTGTAGTCCTCCAAGACGGCGGCGCGAAGGTAGGACGGGGTTGGATCATCGGTGCGGTAACGAAAGAGTGTTCCCGGAGGTTGATTTAGAACTTGGCGCCGCAGCGTTACCAGTGGGTCGATGCCGGTGACGCTCCCCCCTGCGGACACGCCGGTACCGGTGTCGGTGCTCAGGATTCCTTTGAGCACCACATCCGTCAGGCCAGGAATCAGTACTGGAACCAGTAGTGCCAAGGCTGCCGCCAGGACACCCAGGCGAACCGCCGACGATGACGCACCTGACAAGGCTCGCGAAGGTGACTCGGTACCAGCTGATCTGACGAGGTGTCCCCAACTCGAGATGGTCGTGCGCTGATCTGTGACGAGCAGAACAAGCCACCCTGCGACGACGAGCGAGAAAGTCCACCAGGGTGCACCCGAGTCCAGGACGAGAGACGGGACGACATACAAGGCGACGAGGGGAATCCCTGCGATCGCGGGTAGGCGAAGGCAGACCGCGAGGGTGTAAACCACCAGCGCGACAACGCCCACACCTAGGGCTGCGATTGCGGACACGCCGGCCGAAACCGGCACGGGCGGCGCGAACCGCTCTATCTCCGCCAGGCCCGCC